>JBDGSJ010000017.1:0-25625 GCA_042217585.1 Candidatus Nanohaloarchaea archaeon
TGGCTAAATCGGACTCCGATAGCGGTAGCCTCCGGCAGGATCAACCGGAATTGCCGTCACATAAATGGACGGGTTGGACGGGATGAAGTTCTCTGAACGAGAACTCCTGCCTCAGGAAACCCTGAACGAGTCTCCGTCTTGGCGGTCCACACTAAAATGAACTACCTCTGTGGTCCGTCTCTCCTGCATCACGCAAAAGTAGTATGCGCTCATTCTGGCCCTCCCGGGCTATACACCCGAGTACTCTCGTACCGGGTAAACTACAACTCCCCGTTAAACCTTATAAAGGGATTGCCGGGGACTCTCCACGCCAGCGACCTTCTCTGGCGCATGGTGGAAAAGAGCTCAAAATTTTATATACGTAAGTAATCCGTGGGGCGATCCGGTCCGCACTGAAGCGATAAAAGACACCAGACCGAATCTCGGGTAGATGGGAGAGAAGATCAAGGTAGTGGGGCTGAACTCGGGTTACTTCCTTGGCTACAACGGGAAGAAGGAGAAGTACCTGAAGAACCCCCTGAGAAGCCTGATAGGGAACAGGTCCGCGGAGCGGGAGAGGCTGGACCGCTTCATCGAACTCGTGGAACAGGAGTCGCCGGACATAGTCGGGCTTGTCGAGATCGACATGGGCTCGATCAGGACCGGCACGGAAGACGGCCAGATCAGCTTCATCAGGAGCCGGCTGGAGGAGAACGGAAATGGGTACCGGGCGGGCTCCGGCTTCAAGTACAGGGACCTGTCGATCCTGAAGAAAGTCCCCGTGGTCTCATCCATGGCCAACGGCGTGCTGACCGACCGGGGAGAGATACAGTTCCACCACCTGGAGAGAGGATGGAAGAGGCTGATGATAGAGGTGGAGAGGGAGGACCTGTCGGTGTTCATCGTCCACCTGCCCTACTACCTGTTCGACCGGACCAAGGAGAAACAGATAGAGCAGATCTCGGAGATTATCTCGGAACGGGACCGGTACGTCATCTTCGGCGACTTCAACATAGACGGGATGGACGAGCTGGACCTTCTGAGAGAAAGGAACGGGGCAGAAGTGTTCTCGCCCGGCGACACGTACCCGGCGTACGACCCCCGAAACCCCTACGACCTGTTCATAACCGGTCCAGGGGTGGAGATGGAGAGGCACGAGGTCCTCGATGTCGAGATCTCCGACCACCTCGGGATAAAGGCTGAGATAGAACTGGGGGAGAAATAAGGGGAGGACACCTACCTGGCCTCTATGGCGTCGACGAGGCGGCGGACCGCTATCCTGTAGGCGGCCTCCCTGCCGTAGACGGATTCCTCCTCCCTCAGCTGCCTGAAGTCGGTGTATGCGCCCTGTATGTTGTTCCTGAGCCTCTCCAGGACCTCTTCCCTGTCCCAGTACTCGCCGGTCCTGTTCTGGACCCACTCGTAGTAGGACACCGTGACGCCGCCAGAGTTCGCGAGTATGTCCGGCACCACCGTTATGTCGCGGTCCTCGAGTATCTCGTCGGCCTCCCTCGTGGTCGGTCCGTTCGCTATCTCGACGATGTAGTCCGCCGAGACCTCGTCGGCGTTCTCCCCGGTTATCACACCTCCTATCGCCGCGGGGATCAGGAAGTTGACATCGAGTTCGAGCAGGTCCTCGTTCGAGAGGTCCTCCGCGTGGCCGGAGACCGTGCCTTTCTCCTCGACGTGTTCCACGAGCTGGTCGTGGTCCAGTCCCTCGGGGTCGTAAGTGCCTCCTCCCCGGTCTGAGACTGCGACCACGTCGACTCCCATCTCCTCCAGCTTCTCGACCGCGGGAGACGCCGCGTTGCCGAATCCCTGGACCGCAGCAGTCAGATCGCCCGTTTCAAGACCTTCCTCCTCGATCATCTTCTCGATCACGTAGGCCGCGCCGTAGCCGGTGGCGTCGGACCGACCCTCGCTCCCGAAGGCCTCGACCGGCTTCCCTGTTATGACGGCGGGCACCATGTCTCCCTCGGTCCTCGAGTACGCGTCCATCATCCAGGCCATGTGCTTCCCGCCCGTGTTCATGTCGGGCGCCGGGACGTCCCGGTCAGGACCTATCAGCGGCGATATGGCCTCGATGTATCTCTCGGAGAGCCTCTTCTCCTCCGACTCTGAAAGCCGGGAAGGGTTCACTACGACTCCTCCCTTTCCGCCGCCGTAGGGTATGTCCGCGACCGCGCATTTCAGGGACATCCACAGCGAGAGGGCCTTGACCTCTTCCTCGTTCACGTCGGGTGAGAACCTGATCCCTCCCTTCGCGGGACCTCTAAGGGTGGAGTGCTGGGACCTGTAACCCCTGAACACCTCGGTTGAGCCGTCGTCCATCTCCACCTCGAAGTTGACCTCGACCGTCCTCTCGTGGTCCTTCAGTCTTTCGTAGTGGTCCTCTGCGTCGATTTTCTCCAGCGCATCCCTCAAGTTTTTCCTCGCGTCCTCGAGCTCTGTCATATTACCTGGTAATACCTGGAGTTTTAAGCCGGTTTGGTTTACCTACGGTAAGCGGGTTACCGGGAGAGCGCTCCGCGGATAGGCGGAAGAACCAGAATCAAGAAAGATACAGGGATCAGGGCGGAGGGCGGGATTTGAACCCGCGTCCCGACCGCCACAAGGTCGGAGTATAGACCAGCTAACCTACCTCCACCAGTACAGAACTCTATCATCGAATTGACTCTCAAACTTTTAAACTACCTCCGGGGTGAAGGTTGGGAAATGTCAGTGGGTGTTCACGTCATCACTCCCCTTTCGGGGTCAGGCGTAACTCCTCATCATCCGTGGGATTATTCCGTCTCCACTCTTTTAACCTGTTGCCGTGGAAAAGAAGGAAGGTGGAGATGTGAGGTCCTCAGCTTACCGTCACCTGCGTGTGCATCCCTGAGCCGGGAGAGCCGTGGAACCTGCAGTAAATGCTGTAGGTTCCTTCCTCGTCAAACCTGAGTTTCATGCTCTCTCCTCTGGAGAGAGTCACGTCGACTTTCCCTGATTCAAGGGTTACGGTATGCCTGCCCTCTGTATTTACAAAACTGATGACCTGGCCCTCGCTTATCTTGATGGAATCGCTGGAGAAACGGTAGTTGCTTAGCGTGACGTTCATGTCCGCCGCTTCATCCGTCCTCTCGACCGGTCCCCCGGACTGTGATGTCCCGGATTCCTGCTCTTCCGTCTCCTGCGGACCCGTGGAGCGGTTTCTCTCTGTCTCTTCTTTCTCTACCTCTTTCTCGGCCTCGTGGAAACCCGGAAGAGCCATCTCCGAGTTCTTCTCCGCCTTCAGTTCACCGTCAACGTAGAGGTCCACGGATACGTTGTAGGTCCCTTCCTCGAGCTTGACCCTGTGGGTGTCCGTGAGCCGGGTCAGTGCCTGTCCGGTCGCTCCTTCCGAGGACCTGACCCTGTACTCGAACTTCACGGTGCTTCCAGTGGTCTCTGTGCTGGATTCGACGGTGTAACCGGTGTTAGGGGCAGTGTATCCCATCGAGGATACGATCACAAGTCCCTTGGACTCTATGGAGAGATCTGTCTCTCCGACCGATCCGGGGCTTTCAGACGGTCCGCGTCTTTCTCTTGCCTCTTTCTTCTTCTCTTTCCTGTACTCCTCGATTATCTTGAGCCTCTCCTCGACGGATTCGGCTTCTCTCAGCCCCTCTGCCATCCCTCGGGCTTCTTCGGCTGATTCCGCCATGTCGGCTCTCTCCGATCTCGCCCTCTCTGCTATCTCCTCGGGAGCGAGTTTGCCGAAGTTTCTCGTCCTCTCCATCGAGTTCGCGCGGATGGCAAGCTTCTTGGCCTCGAAGTAGTCTCCCTCGCTGTAGGCCTTCTGGGCATCCACCAATAGTTCACGGGCTTTCTCGGAAGAGGAAGCGTTGATGCCTGATTCGGCGATGTTTATCGTCCTGTTCGCCGCTTTCCTAAGACCTCTGTTCATCTTCTGGAGATCCTGTCTCCATTCCGGACCTGCCCTGCTGTTCCGGTCCGCCCATTCCTTCCTGTTGTCAAGCGCTGATTCCGCGGCGGATTCCTCCGGGGGACCTGATATCCTGTCCACCGTCCTGTTGGTCTCGGCCTGGATCCTGTTCGCGATCTGCCGGGCGAACCGGGGTTTGCCTGTCACCTTGATGGTGTCGGCGGACGAGCTCTCGACCCTTGCGACGGCCTCGGAGATCTGTTCCTCGGAACCTATCACCATGGAGGCCGAGTTCGGGACCACAGGGACCGATATGGCGTGCCTGAAGTTAGCGGCAGCCACTATGACCAGGGTGGAGATGTTCCTGTTCGTACTGAGGGTCCTGTTCTGTATCCTGTCGGCGAGCCTCTGGATCTGTTCCCTGTCCGTACCCGAAGGTATCTCCTCGACTTCAACGTTCTCTACACCTATAGCTTCCAGGTCCTGAGTGACGTTCACCGCGTCCGTCGAGTAAACCTCGACCTCGGTCGCGTTGAGGTCGTTGACCTGCGAGAGGACGGATGCTGAAAGGGTTCCCTCCTTGGAGATCAGTATCGGTTCGTCCTCGTCCTGGACCTCGTTCCTGACCGCGGCCAGGAGCTTGTAGGAAGAGTTCCAGTAAGCGTTTCCTGCCTGCGGGTACTGTACTATGACCGCTTCATCCGTTCCCTCCGCCCAGAAGTACTCGGAGACCTGGACCGAGGTCCCGACCTGGGTCATCCCCCAGAGACGGGTCGTGGTGTTCACATGGTTCGAGATCGTCTGCTGGACCTCCTCCGATACTACCCGGGGTCCTCCGACTATGTAAGCCCTGGAGGCGTTTAACCGCTCCAGTGCGTTCGCCGTCGAATTACTCAGGGAATTCTTCTCTGTAAGCAGGACCGGTATGCCGAGTTTATCGGCCGGCGCCGCCGATATCATGGCGTCCGGATAGTTCGCAGTGGATGCGATTATAACACTGTCAACGTTTTGTGCGCTTTGAGCAGAAGCGGCCCCGAGGACCGCCGTTACCGCGATTAAAGCTGTGAGAAGTTTCTTCATATTTATGTAATTTCTGCGGAACCTCTTAAACGTTTCCTTGAATCCTCGTTCAGTTCTCTCTGTCGTCTGACCTCGACCAGGGCATCGAAACCGTGTTATAGCTGGAGCCCGAAGACTGGATACGATGGGTTCAGTAAGCTTACCCGAGTCCATCAGTCTATCTGAAGGTGATTCGGGGACCCAGTCCTCCGCGATCGGAAGGAACCTTTCAGTGACCGCGGCTCTTACGGCATCAGGTATCGCGGGCAGGGTCGCTCTCCAGCACATCCCGAGCGTGGAGACTGTGCTCCCTGTAGCGGTCGCTGTTGGCTTCTACCACGACTGGCGGCACGGCGCCGCCTCGGGCGTCTCGGGATACTATGTCACGAACTTCCTCGTCTGGGGAGGCCAGGGACCCTGGACGCTTTTCCAGATGGTTGGAGCAGGGATGGCTGGCGCATCTGGAGGACTGTTCTCGAAGCTCTCCAGAAACGGCAGATCGCTGGCAGCGGCCTTAGCTACCGGCACAGTACTTTTCGAGCTTTCTGTGAACCTGGGTTCGGTGATATACGTTCCGATGGCTGCCTCGATAGGTCTCGCATATTTCGCGGCCGCAATACCGTACGGTTTAATACATTTAACCAGTTCAATTGGGATAGGGTTGACAATCCATGGCTTCAACCGACAGATCAGACAGCTTTACAGACAGGATTAACTGGAAGTACATCGCCGGAGGAGTCCTTGTGCTGGCCTTGCTTCTAGGAGCTCTGGAACTCAAGAGCCGGACCCCGGCACCTGGACCTGAACAGATGACGGTCAGTGTGACGGTCGAGCGACCTGACGTCACCAAGCAGAAGAACGTCAGTTTGGGCGTCAATTCTACAGCTCTCAGAGCACTCAACGAGAGCTTCACCGTGGACTACCGGAGGACTGACCTCGGGGTCTACGTGACCTCGATCGACGGCCTCGCGAGCAACAGCACCCATTACTGGGCGTTCTGGGTGAACGGCGATTACGCCAAGAAAGGCGTAGGTAGCTACGTGCTGTCCGAAGGAGACAGAGTTACCTTCAACTACACGGCCCTGAACTCCAGCGTAACCGGTTAAACCTGAGCAGGTTCCCACCTGCCAACTCATATTTCTTTATTTCCAGGATGGTAACCCGAGGACTCCAGCGACCTCTTCGCGACCTTCGTGCTGCATCCCTCGTTCTCCCGGCAGAACTCCTCACATCTCTCCGCGACATCCCTGTTGCCGTAGTGCATGCCGCATATCTCACACTTGAAGGCCTCGATGCCCTCATACTCCTCTTCCTTTACCATCTGAACCTTTTTCTTGACTGAACACGGTTAAGTTTTTCGAATCAGCCTATCCTCTGCACCAGTCCGCGGGCGATCCACCGGTTCAGCAGGATTATCAGACCGTTCAGCAGGTAGAAAATTCCGAAAGTAGCTATCAGGGACGGTATAAAATGATACCATCTTACGTTGACTATCCTGTCATTTCTCTCCAGTTGCCTGAGTCTTTCCAGGTCACCCAGAACTTCCTTTATTCGCTCTATAGCTGAATCCCGGCCGACTTCCTTCCTGAATTTCCTCCAGTCCTTTTCGAGGTTCCTGATCCTCTGGAGACGTTCCCGCTCTCCTACCTCCATCCTCGCAATCTCCATGGCTCTGGCACTGTACTCCGAAAGAGACCAGTTATCTGCCCCCTTCACTTTTTTGTAGAACTTTACAAGCCTGTCCTCCCTGTAATCCCATTTCATCGTCTCGATGTAGTGTTGGCGTGAGAAGAAATAACCGTGTTCAGGAGAGAAAACTATACCCTCGCTCAGGCTCGCGTAGTCCGGATCTAGGGTTTGCGGCGAGGAAGGACGCAGGAAGAAAAAAGGAAGATCATAATAGAGCTTGACAGCCTTCGAACCATACTTCTGGACAGTGTCAGAGCTCTTCTCATCCACCAGCTGGCGGTATTCTGTCCTGAGGGCTTCAGAACCGTTCACCGCTGTCTCGCCGAAAATCTTCTTCTCTGTCTCTCTTAGTACGTCAAGAAAACCCTTCTTCCCACGCAGGCTTGCCGATCTCTCGCCGTAGGAACTGGCCCTGTAGTTCTCCACCGCGACGGCAGAGAGGACCACGAAAAGAGAGAAAAGCAAGGGTAGAAACAGCTTCCTCTTCTCGAACTTCACCAATTCAACAATAAGTTCACTGACGCTCCGCAATGCCTGTCTCCCCTGTGATTACCCTTTCTCGTTAGCCTACGATTGAGGGCTGATCCTTTTAGGGTTATCCGAACTGTTACCTCCTGTTCCACCGGCACCGTCTTCCATCGTCTGATTGCCAGCCCCTGCTCCTGTACCGGTATCAGGTTCCTGAGCGGTCCTGTTCGTGCCGCCAGGACCCGGAGTCGTTCCGTTGGGACCTCCTGGACCGGGCGTGCTGCCTGGACCTGGAGCAGTACCGTTTCCGCCGGCGAAGGCGGGGACATCGCCGGGAATCCTTTCCTGCGCCCTTCTGATGTTCTTCATGGCTGTACTGATGCCTTTCATAGCTTCCTGCGGCACCCTGCTCTTTACCTGCTGGAGGACCTGTCTTGCCTTGGCCAGACCTTTCGCATCACCTGACTTTGCCCTCTTCGCGACCTTGTTAAGTTGATTCAGAGCCCTCTTCATGGACTGTGTCTTGTTTTGCCGTGCCATCGCACGTACCTCGGCAGCTCTTTCCACAGCTATACCGCCAGGAGATGCAATTCCGATGGACATCGCGGTATTATCTACAGCAACCTCAAGACCGTAGAGAGCAGAATCGGGTGTCACCCACCCCGGACTCGCCTGGATCTCCTGGGTTTGAGCTGCAGCAGTGCCCGCCAGCACAAGCACTGAGAACACAATCGCCAGCGTTCTGTTCTTCATACCAATAAGTTAGCCAGGATAGATGAAAAAGGTTTCCCGGGGAGGGACTTTTTCTTATACATGGAAAGTAAAAGGAAGATATGGGCAGTTCGATAGCGTACTTCTCGATGGAGATAGGGATAAAACCCGGGATCAAGACGTACAGCGGAGGTCTCGGGGTCCTCGCCGGCGACACCCTGAAGGCGGCCGCGGACCACGGACTGGATTTCACCGGGGTGACGCTGCTCTACCGGCGTGGATACATCAGGCAGGAGCTGGAGAACGGAAGACAGGTCTCCGGCCCGCAGGACTGGGATTACAGCGAGATGCTGGAGGACACGGGTGAGACCATCAGCCTGGAGCTGAGAGGTCGCAGCGTCGATGTGAAGATATGGAGGTACGTCTACGAGGGGGAGAAAGGTGACACGGAGATACTGTTTCTGGATACCGGCCCGGAATCCAACGCGGAGGAGGACCGCGAACTCACGTCCCAGCTTTACGTGGGCGACAGGGAGACCCGGTTCTGCCAGGAGGCCCTGCTGGGTATAGGCGGGGTCAGGGCGCTGGAGAGATTGGGCGTGGAGACGGATTACTACCACATGAACGAGGGCCATTCCTCGCTCCTGACGCTTGAAGCCGACGGCAACATGGTCTTCACCACCCATACACCGGTCCCGGCCGGTCACGACACCTTCTCGCCCGAGACGGTCAGGGAGGTCCTCCCGGAGATCTACACGTCAGAGCTGGACACCTCCTCGGACCTGAACATGACAGAGCTCGCGCTGGAGCACTCGAGCTACGTGAACGCGGTATCGGACCGCCACGAGGAGGTCATGGAGGAGATGTTCCCGGACTACGACTTCGACGCGGTGACCAACGGGGTCCACTCCGCGAGCTGGACCTCCCCCGAGTTCAGGGAGCTCTACGACCGGTACATCAACAAGTGGAGGATAGACCCTTCGAGGCTGAGAAGGGTGGCCTGTGTTCCGGACGGGGAGCTGTGGGAGACCAAGAAACAGGCGAAGCAGGAGCTGCTGGACCGCATAGGCGTCGACGGCGAGGAGAAGTTCACTGTGGGGTTCGCCCGGCGCAGCACCGGCTACAAGAGGCCCACGCTGATATTCAGCGACGTCCAGAAGCTGGAATCGATCGCCAAGGACCACGGCGGACTACGGCTCATATTCGCCGGGAAGGCTCATCCCGACGACTCCCAAGGCAAGGACCTGATAGAGCAGATAAACCGTTACTCGGAGATGCTGGAGAACGTGGAGGTCCATTTCGTCGAGGACTACGACATGGAGGACGCGCTCTACATGGTCTCCGGAGCGGACCTCTGGCTGAACAATCCGCGGAGAGGGAAGGAGGCGTCCGGCACCTCGGGCATGAAGGCGGCCCACAACGGCACACCACAGCTCTCTACGCCGGACGGCTGGTGGCTTGAAGGCGAGATAGAGGGCGTCACCGGATGGACCATCGGCGAGAACTACGTGGAGGGTGAGGACGAGGACCAGATCGACAGCGAATCCCTTTACAGGAAGCTGGAGAGGATACTCTCGCTCTACCAGAACGAGAGGAAGAAGTGGCTGGACGTCATGAAGAGCTGTATCGAGCTGAACGCCGCGCATTTCAACACTGACAGGATGCTGAAGGAGTACCTCGCAAGAGCGTACCAGTGAAGAACCTCAGGAACCAGGTCGCCCGGAAAAAACCGGTTGCTGGCCCCTCTCCCTGGTTTTTTAATCCCTGTTCGACAATGTTCGGACATGATCAACCTGAGCGTGATCTTCTCCGGCCTCGGGCTGCTCATACTGATAGTCGGTCTCTACGAGGCAGTGAAACTCAGGAGGAGCCTGGGCAACCTGAAGAAGACGCTCAGGCCGCTGGGGTCCATCTCGATCGGGAAGGCCTGGACCGTGCTCATCGCCCTGATAATCCTTTTCATCGGCGGATACACCGCGTTCATCGCCACCATCCTGACCCCGAAGATGCCGATCAAGCCCGAACTCCTGACCGCGCTCGTGTTCTTCTTCGGCGCGATATTCGTGTTCACGGCGGCGTACAGCAACAGGAAGGCGTTCTCCTCGTTCTGAAATAAGGGGAGGAAGATTTTAGAGAGCCCGCGGGTTCAGGAGGTATGTCTCGGGCTCGTCTTCTCCCATGAGGGAGACCTGGAGGGCCTCCAGAGGTCTTTCCGTGACGTTCGCGGGATGTCTCTGGTTCCAGTTTCTCTCGTTCAGATCCCCGTCCCGGAGGAACCTGACAGCCTCTTCCTTCATCTTCTCCCCTTCATCGATACTGTAGACTTCTCCGTTGCCGACCTTCAGCGGATCGAACTCCTCCGGCTCGTCGCTCAGGTAGAGTTCTCCTCCCTTCATCTCCCGGGCGGAGTAAGCATCCACTTCTCCTGCCACGAAAAGCCTTCCGCCTTCTTCAAGCATGAACCCGGCTCCGGGGGCTTCGCCGTTCACGAGGATGTCCTTGTCGGTGAAAAAGCCGATGTTCCTTATGTCGGTATCGGGGACGGCGAACTGCTCGGCCTCCGACCTGTCGATCAGGGCGTTGACAAAGAAGGTGTCGCCACGATCCCACGACTCCTTCTCGTCTATCCTGCCCGCGGCCCTGTAAATAGCCTGTGGAGATACGTCTCCGACCATCTCATCTACCAGGTCCTCCGCCCAGTAGTTCTCAGTGAACCCTGAGTCATCCCACTTCACGTGGTCCGACTTTATCTCGTCTCGGCCGGTCATCTCACGGTAATCTTCCTCCAGCCTGGTCTTCTCACCGCCGTCCAGCTGACCATATCTTCCCAGCCTCTGGGATATCTCGTATGCATCCATCACCTCCTCGACCTCCCTCTCCACGTCCATCTCATAGGACTCGAGGTTCTCTTCAACGGTTTCATCCTCAAGGAGACCGCCGGAAAGCTCGTTTTCGATCTTCATATCCCTGTTAAGGAACCCGACATTTAAATATGTTGTCATTGTTCGACAACAACTCTCGGAGGAGTAGTCCTGGACCCGGTCGGAACATCCAGAGCACTCTCCCGGAGAAGGTCTGAGAGAAATATGCGGAGGGCGAGGATTCAAACCCTAAGCGACGGTTTCCGGGATCAAATTCCGCCGAGAGAAAACGTGTTTGCGAGGGCAAGGATTCGAATTCTAAAACAGGTTTTCTGCGTTCGAATCCAGAGTAAAGCAAATTCAAGAGAAAAATTTGCGAGGGCGAGGATTCGAACCCCGGAACCTCTACAGGACAGCGCCCTCAACGCTGCGCCTTTGACCACTTGGCTACCCTCGCTTATGTTTGCCGGTATGTTTTAGGAGGGCCGGCGGGCCACAGCGGGCACTACCCTCGCAAAGTGGAGGAGATTGGGTGAGCGGTTGGAGGAGTTCTCCCGGTTTGACCCGGGAGACGGGACCACTCTAAGAATGTTGTTCAAAGCCTATTTTTTTAACTGGTTTGTGTCAGTCGTCGCCGACCTTCTTCCGGCAGTAGGGGCAGACGTTCCACTCGGGGTCAAGAAGCTTGCTGCAGTTGTCGCACCGGTCCCGCATCCTGTGACCGCATTCGGGACACGCCATCCATTCGTCCTCGATGTCGTGACCGCAGTTCGGACAGCTGGAAAGGGACTGCTTTCCGGCACTCCTCATCCTGTTGACCAGCTCCTGGACCTCCTTCGGGTTCTCGATGTTGGAGAAACCCATCTCGTCCCCGGAGCTTCCTGCGGTGCTTATGGAGACCTCCCCATAGCCGAAGTAGTTGCCGAAGACGCCCTGAGAGAAGGATATGTCCTGGATCTTGTCGAAGCCGATGTTCTGGACCCTGCGGGACAGCACGCCGGTCTTCTCGTAGAGACCCTTGTTGGTGACGACGTAGTCAGTGTTCTTGATGTTCAGGTATGCCCCGGCGATTATCAGCAGGCCGACCCCGAAAACCGGTATCATCGGGATGCCGAACAGTATCGCAGGTATTATGCTGTGTATCCGTGGTTCGCCGGACCACTCTATCTCCTCTCCCCTGTCCAGGGAGAGCCAGTCGTACTCCGTCATGGTGAAAGAAGCGGTCCTCTCACTCAAAAGTATTTCCCGTCCTCGCCGAGGACGCATGAGCCTTTTACCACGCCCTCTCCGGCCAGGTAGTCATCGGTCATCTCCCTCGCCTCCTCCGATATGAAGCCCGGTCCTGCCCCTGAAGGATCTATGCGGTCCGTCAGTCTGTCGTAGAGGCCTTCCACGGTATCGACCGCGTCGTAGAACTCCTCTGGCTCTATCCCATCCTCCTCGAGCATCCCGTCGATCTCGGGCTCCTCCTCGTACCAGCACGCCCTCAGGACCACGGAATCCTTTCTCAGGCTGGCGGAGAGCCCGACGAGCTGTTCTCCGGTCTCCCTGCTGTACACGTCGCCCCCGGACATGTAGGCTTCGTGGCCGAGGTCCTCCAGCTCCTCAACGATCGCGGCGGACCACGCCTCCATGTATCCTTTCCCTGCCTTCGAGCCGTCGTTCGGGGCCGCGACCATCGCGCATTTCGTGTCGTCGTGATACCACGATAGTCCGCCGTCGCGCCTCCTGTTCTCGGGGAACTTCGGCCCTGTCATCACCTCTCTCCTGCCGCGGACCACGTTTTTCTCCTCCTCGTGGTCCAGGAAAAGCCTTGTTAGTCCGTCTTCTCCCCTGATGTGGGCTTCTTCGACGAGTTCTGGTATCTCCTCCGGTTCCTGCACCTTTCTCTCGTAGTCCATCCTTTCACTCCTGGTATATCCATTCGTCGGTCCTGTACTTCTCAGCGAGCTCCTCCGCCCTTGACCTCTCCTGATCCGTAAGCCGGTCTTCCTCATATTCCCTGCCGTCCAGAAGCCCTTTCCGGACCGCCTCCACGGCTTCCTCGAAGGATGCGTCGGATTCCTTCCGGACCGATGTGACTCGCTCTCTGAAATCCCTGATCTCCTTGTCCTCTATCTTTTCCTCCCCGGGCGTCAGGACCTGGAACATCTCCTCGGGATCCACGTCGTAAAGCAGCGTTCCGCCGATGTATATGACTCCTCTCTCCTTTTTTGCGGTCGCGCCCGATATCTTGCCGTTCCCGGTTACGACGTCATTGACGGGTTCGTGTTCCGCTCCGATACCGATTTCCTCGAGTCCGGACGCTATCCTGCCGCATACCCGGCGGTAGACCTCGTCAAGGTCGTCCGGGTAGAACGACTCCGGCGCGACTATACCCCATGTTATCTCTCCGTCGGACCTCAGGTATGTGGTGCCGCCTCCTCCCTGCCGCCTCACCACAGCTATATCTCTTTCCTCCACCTCCTCAGTGTCGACCTGCTCCTCTACCTGCTGTGAATAACCTACGTTCACGGTGTCCTGGTCCCAGCCCGCGAGGAACACGACTGGACGGGGGTTCTCCCTCAGGGACTCCATGAGCGCCCTGTTGAGTCCTGTCTTGAAGTACGGGTCGTACTTCCGGAACGGTATTACTCTCCAGCTCATCTGGTACCTTTTTATCCGTCAGAGTTAACCCTGTTTTCCATGAAGGGCGAGGCCTCACTGAAGGTGGAGAACGGCAAGCTTGTCAAACTTGAAGCGGAGCACGACGGAGAAAAGGTCCGGGAAGTGGATATAACCGGCGATTTCTTCATACAGCCACCGGGAGGCCTGGAAGAGCTGGAGAAGGCTCTTGAAGACCTGGAGCTGGACGTCCACCGGGACGAGGTCCAGAGACTGGCGGAGAACGTGGACGCCGAGCTGATAGGTTTCTCCCCGGAGCACGTGGCCGAGATATTCGAGGAGGCAGTCGCGCCGGAGTGGAGGATAATCAACGAAGGAAAGTATTCGGAGGCGATGCACCACGCGATAGATGAGGTCCTTACAGAGAGGATGAACGAGGGCGATATGAGGCCGACGCTCAGGTTCTGGTACCGGGAGAACCCGTCGGTCCCGATTGGGCGTTTCCAGTCATACAGCGATGAGGTCCAGGAGGACTACATCGAGGACCACGATGTGGAGGTCGTGAGAAGGATAACCGGCGGAGGTGCGATGTACACCGAGCCCGGAGACGTGATAACGTATTCGATCTATATACCTGCCGATCGGGTCCCGGACGACACGCAGGAGGCCTACGAGGAGCTGGACCGTTTCGCCGTAGAGACGCTTAACGAGCTCGGTCTCGATGTGGAGTACCAGCCGCTGAACGACATCGAGCACGAGGACGGGAAGGTCGGCGGAGCCGCCCAGCTCAAGAAGCAGGACGCGGTCCTCCACCACACGACGATGAGCTACGACCTGAACACGAAGAACATGCTGAAGGCCCTCAGGATCGGGAAGGAGAAGGTCTCCGACAAGGCGATCCAGTCCGCGGAGAAAAGGGTCGCGGTCATGAGCGACTACATCGACGAGCCCCGGGAGAAGGTCATCGAGGCCATGATCCAGAAGTTCAGGGAGAAGCACGGCGGCGAGGAAGGTTCGCTGACCGGGGAAGAGCTGGACCGGGCGAGAGAGCTCGCGGACCAGAAGTTCAGCACCGAGGAGTGGAACCGGAAGATGTGACCCGGTGAAAGGTTAAATCCCTGGTCCTCCAATCTTCAACAGGCGTAAGCCGGTGCGGAAAGAATGGTCCAGTTACCCGATGCCCGCGAGACAGCTGCCTTACTCTCGGCCCTGGCCCTTCTGGGCTCCATAATCATACTTGCAGGGTCCAGCACCGGCGACCGGTTGACCGGAAGAGCCGGGCCGGCTTCTCTTGAGTCAGGTCTGGGAGGGCAGAACCTCAGGGATATCGCCCGGAGGGCGGCAGGTGCCGCGAACACCACTGCCGCAAGGGAACTCCTGAGGAAATACGGGCTGAAAACCCTGAGCTCCTCCAGCCTGAGGGACGTGCTGAGCGGAAAAGCGCTGAGAGACCTGGCAAAACTGTTCGGACCGGGAAGCGGCCTCAAGACCGGCGACATCTCTCCCAGGATAGGACAGGCCGGGATGAAGCCCTCGGGAGATCTCTCTGGAAGGATAGGAGCAGGCCTCACCTCTGCGAACAACGTCAGCCTCGGAGGCTCTCTGAACCTCTCGACGGAGAAGATAATGACTGTCGAGGCCGAGAGACCTGCCTACTGGCGGCAGGGCTCCTACGTCAGCTACACGGGGAAGGGATGGACCCGGCCGGGCGAGAAGCGGCCCTACTCCGAGCCGGTTGAGAACTCCTCGGGCGAGAAACTGGTCCAGACCTTCCACCTGAAGACCCGGATTAACTCTCTCGTTGCGGCGTGGAAGCCTCAGAGAGTCCGGAATGCGGGAGAACTGAAGCTGGCGGGGGACGCCAGGATAATCTCGGAGAAGGGCCTGGAACCAGGTGACAGCTACACGGCAGTCAGCAGGGTGGAGGACCGCTCCCCTGAGAAGCTGAGGGAGGCGGGAGAGGACTACCCGAGAAGAGTCCTGAGGTACACAGAACTCCCGGACTCGGTCCCGGAAAGGGTCTCCAGGAAAGCCGCCGAGGTGACCTCGGGTGCGGACAGCAACTACGACGAGGCGAAGATGGTCGAGAACTGGCTCGAATCGAACAAGGAGTACTCCCTGAAGGTGGACGCACCGAAGGAGGACTTCGTCGACACCTTCATCTTCGAGATGGAGAAAGGCTACTGCGCGTACTACGCCTCGGCGATGACAGTGATGCTGAGGACCCAGGGGATACCGGCGAGGTACGTCACCGGGTACACCCCCGGGAAAAAGGTGAACGGAAAGTACGTGGTCCGGTCCATGAACGCGCACGCATGGGTCGAGGTCTACTTCCCGGGCGAGGGATGGGTCAGGTTCGACCCGACGCCCGCGGCAGAGAGACAGGCACAGGAGAATCAGGCCCTTGGCGGCCCGGGCGCTCAACACCCCGGCAACCGGACTGACCCCGGGAACCAGACAGACGGGCCGGAAAACCAGTCAGCCACCGGGAACGAGACTGAGAGCGGACCGGACATCTCGATAGAGGACGGTAGGCCGTCGGCAGGCGAGAAAGTGAAGATCCATGCCAGGGCCGGTGGAGAACCGGTCAGCACCCGGGTGGCGGTCGACGGAAGATACATAGGGAGGACCGGGGACCAGGGAACCATCCGGGCCTCTCTCCCCTTCAGAGACCGCGTGAAGATCTCACTCCCGGAGAGAGGATACAGCGAGGAGTTCGACCTCTACTCGCGGATATCTATCACCCTGGAGCCACCAGCCGCCGGCAGGAACTCGAGGATACGAGCCGTGCTGGACGGCAGAGGGCTGGACAGGGCGTCGGTCAGGCTCGGAGGCGTGTACGAGGGCTCTACCGTGAACGGCTCTCTACGGGTCCAGCTCCCGTGGAGGAGATACGTCCAGGTATCGGTCTCTAAGGGTGAGCTCACCAGGTCCGTGAACGCGAGCCTCGACGCGACACCCAGGATAGGACTCACCGGCGAGACCTTGCCCGGTCGAACGGTCGAGCTGAACGTGACCCACGCCGGAGAGCCTCTGGCAAATGCCTCAGTGAGTTTCAGCGGCGAGAAGATGCGGACAGGAGCAAACGGGACCGTGGACCTGGAGATGCCTTCTGAACCCGGGAACTATACTATCGAGGTCAGGAAGAGAGGAGTTGCGGGTTCCATGGAGGTCAGAGTGGAGTCCCTGGACCTCAGGGTCGATCCGTACCTGCCAGTGGCCCTGCCGGGAAGGTCCGCGACCGTTACCGCCAGCATCGACGGCGAACCCCTGGAAAACGTTTCAGTGATGCTTGAAGGAGAGGAAATCGGTTCGACCGGCCCCAATGGCACGCTGAGCACATCCCTGCCTTTCACCGGCTCTGCGACCTACACCGCGCGGACGCTGGGCCTGAGGGCGGAGAGGACCATCTCAGGGATGATGGTGAACCTGGCGGCCCTGGTGCTATCCGGAGTACTGATTCTCTCTGTATCAGGTTTCGTGGCCTACCGGAGGGGATACGGACCACGTGACCTGCTGTCGCTCCTGGCCAGTCCGGGAATGCTGGCATCCTACCTTTTCACCGGTCTCAGCTCCGTTTTCCTGGTGCTGACCGGAGGGATGGACTCCGTGGCCTCCTGGCTGCAGCGGGTGGCAGGGAAACTCGAGAGAGCCGTCAGACAGCTCGTGTCCAGGGGAAGGACCGATGTCGAGTTCCACCCCTTCAGGGCCGCCATGAAAAAGTTTGAAGGCGCAGTAGAACGGGTGCTCGCGCGTTACAGGACATTGATGAGTCTGCTCGGCACCGGCGGAGCGGGTTCAGGACCGCTGGACCTTGACCGGGCCTGGAATGTCCTGAAGGACGCGACGTCCCTGGAGAGGTTCACCGGCAGGACCCCGGGAGACGTCGAGAGACACGCCCTCGAGAAGGATATGCTTCCGGAGGAGCCCGTGAAGTACATAGCCGAGAACTTCCGCAGACAGAAGTACGGACCGGGCTCGGAGCCGGAGATAGAAAAACTTGAGGAGTACTCTGACGAACTCAGGGGTGAAGAGGAGGGATGAGGAAGCGCGACTTCATCTACCTCGTCCTGGGTCTGGGCCTTTTCGGCCTCGCCGCCACCACAGTCCTCGCCCCGGGAGCAGTGCTCCGGAAGCTACCTCTCATGGAAGCCCTATCCTCTGCCTCAGGACCGCTCTCGCTGGGCGTCCTCGCAGCCTCCAGCCTGGTGGTCCTCATGTACGCGCTGTGGAGCGCACGGCCATCGGAAACCGACCTGAAGAACCTGGACCCCGGGATACCTCCTGAGACACCGGAAGACGCCGGGGGAGAGTTCGTAGGAGAGAAAATCGACGAGATGATAGAGGCGGGAGACGAAGAGCACCTCAGGGAACGTTTCAGAGCGACGGCGAAGCAGTTAGCCGGCGAGGAAAGTTTGAGGGACGGATCATGGACCGGTTCAAGGATAGCAGCCTGCTTCGTGAACGCGGACCTTAAGTACCCGTTGCTGGAGCGGCTGAGGGAGTGGCTGGAGTCGGAGGACCAGACGCTGGAGCGCAGGACCCGAAAAACCGTCGAGGCGCTGGAGGAGGTGTACAGGGATGAGTGAAGCTGTGAGGAACCGGAGCTGGAGGCCCGCTGTCCCACTGATGCTGGTCCTGGCCGCGCTGGGCGTGGCGACAGGTTCGACGCCCCTGATCGTCGCGGCGGTTATACCTTTCACGTTCCTGGTCTACGGAGCTCTCTCGTCCCCGCCCTCGGGGGAGGACCTCGAGGTTTCACGGAGCCTGGAGACGGGCAAGCCCTCGCCGGGGCAGGAGATAGAGGTGACTCTCCGCCTCAGGAACACTGGCGGGAGGACGATACCCGACGCCAGAGTTATAGACGGGGTCCCCGAGGACCTCGCCGTGGTGGACGGCTCGCCAAGGGGCTCAGTTGCGCTCAGGCCGGACGGAGAGACCGAGATAACTTACAGGGTGCTCGCGAAGCGCGGTGAACACTTCTTCGGGCCGGCGGAGGTCGAGCTGAGGAGTCTCAGCGGCGGCAGTTCCCGGACCTGCGAGAAAGATGTCTCCGGCGAGGAGGAGATGAACTGCTTCGTCGGGCTCCATGAGCTCCCGCTGAGAGACGAGACCGTGGAGTACAGCGGCGAGATATCCACGGCGGAGGGAGGCTCTGGGGTCGAGTTCCACTCGGTCCGTGAGTACCGTCCAGCGGACCCGCTGAACAGGATCGACTGGAACCACCTGGCGAAGGACGACGAGCTGAACACTGTGAACTTCAGGGAACAGCACTCCGCCAGGATAGTCCTGCTGGTCGATGCGAGGGACGTCTCGGACCGCAGGCCGGTCGTCGGCCACCCAACAGGAACGGACCTTTCCGTGTACGCCGCGGAGCGGATGTTCGACGCGGTCCAGGAGACCCGGCACCAGGCAGGGGTAGCGGTCCTGGGCATGGAGGACCACGATTTCTCGGAGGACCAGGTCCACAGCGCGTACAGCGTGCCATGGGTGAAGCCCGGCGGTAGAAGTTCAAGAGAGAAGACGGAGAACCTGCTCCAGGAGATCTACGGCGCTGAAAAGACCGGAGGCGGCTCTGGAGAGGAGTACGCCCAGGAGCTCTACGGGATGCTTCCCCCCGACTCACAGGTCGTCCTGTTCTCCCCCCTGCTTGACGACGAGCTTATCGACACGGTCAAGGTCCTGAACTCGAACGGCCACAAGGTCACCGTCGTGAGCCCGGCCATGGCAACGGGTGGCACCATCGGACAGGACCTCGAGTCGCTGGAGCGCGAACTCCGGCTCGACGACCTGAGGCGGTTCTCCCCGGTTATAGACTGGGACATCGAAACCCCGCTACAGCTGACGGTCGTGCACGCACTGAAGACCGTCTTCAGGAGGGAGGTGTACCGGTGAGCCGGCCCGGCGAACTCGGAGACTCGAACTGGAGGCCCTCGACCACAGGCTCCGTGATAGGGATCCTTGTAACAGCAGGGTTCCTCGCCGCTGTGACCGCGCTCTCCGGCATACAGTACTACGTCGCGGCCGCGGCCGCCGGCTCGGTGGTCCTCGCGGTGGCTGTCAGACTGGACGATCTCGACACGCTCAGCCAGCTGACCGACTTCCTCTCCGCCCTCCTGATGCTGCCGGCGAGCTTCGCCATCTTCAACGCCGCAACGGTCGTGAAACCCCTCTATCTCCTGGTGTCGCAGGGGTCTCTCGGCTACATACAGGCCGCCGGATACGTCCTGATAGTAGCGGGATCGGCGGTAGCCTCCTTCGGGGCCGCCGTCCTGAAATGGGACTCGGAGAGGAGGAAGAGCCAGGTCCAGAGAGCCGCGAGGAAGCAGATGAAGTTCCTGACCGCTCTGGGAGCTATACTCGCGGTCTTCCTGGTATCGCAGTACATAACGCAGAAGACCGTGCTTTCCTACGGAGTGAAAGCTATGGAGTACGTGACAGGGACCGGAACGGAGTACGGCGGAGTCATCGCCGGCGCACTGCTGTTTGCCGCGTACTGGACCGGCAGACTGGCGTGGAGGAAGCTCCCGTTCAACGAGGCCGTGCCCAGAAGACATGAGGGGACTTACTCGAAACTCGCGACGGTCGAAAAATACTTCGCGTGGACCGTGGTACCCCTCACCGCCGGAGCTGTCGCCGCTTCGGACCTCACAACCCTCCCTGCGCAGTCCGCGAGATATGCTTCCCTGCTGTCACGTTCAGGTTCGAGGACCGGGCTTCTCCAGGCTGTCGCGGGGTTCGGCGGCCTCTACCTCGGTCTGAAGTTCCTGAAGTCGCTGAACGAGGAAACGAGGAGGAAGGTTATGGACCTTTCGCCCTACCTCCTGCTGGGTTCCGCGGCTGTCGCAGGTATAGTGTATGCTCCACAGTCCGCGGTCAACAGGTTGCTGGGCGTCTTACCGGGCGTGGTGGCCTCGGGGTACGACGTGCTCGGCAGGGAGCTTTTCCTCGGTATGATCTCTGTCGCGGTCTACCTTCCGCCGGTGCTCTGGCTGGGATCTCTTTACTTCCTCGAGAAGCTGAGGTTCATGCCTTCCTCGTTCTCCGGGGCGTCGATGTCCGCGGCAGGGATATTCGTCGCCACTATGGGAGCGGGCGTGGCGGGGCTGAACACCGTGGTAGTGTTCGCCGGGACCGCCCTGACGCTCGTGGCATGGGAGACCGGAAGGCACTCGTCGGTACTGGGATCGCAGATAGGGAAGAAAGGGGTGAAGAGACAGAGCGAGCTGACCCACGACCTGGCGTCGCTCAGCGTCGGAGCGCTCGCGGTCGGAGCGGCGATCATGCTTACAAGGTTCTCAGGCGATATCTCCGGGCTCGTGAACCTGGAGACGCCGGCGGCGGTCCTCGCGCTGGCAGCGGTGGCGTTGCTGGCGACCGTGCTGGAGAGGTCCGGTTAGTCAGACTTCCGGGACCTCGACGGATTCGAGCACGTCCCTGACGACCTCGGAGTTCTCCACGTCCTTGACGTTCGCCTCCGCGGTCAGGACCAGCCGGTGCTGCATCACGGGCTCCGCGACCTGCTTCACGTCGTCCGGGGCGACGTAGCTCCTCCCGTTTATCAGCGCCCGGGCTCTCGAGGCCTCGAATATCCTCTGGACCCCTCTCGGCGAGACCCCCACGGAAACGCGCTCGTCCATCCGGGTCTGCCTCCCTATCTTGACGATGTAGTCCCTTATCTTCTCGTCGGTGCTGATCTTCTCCGCGACCCTCTGGACGGTCCGGACCACACCCCTGTCGACCGCTTTCTCCGCCTGCGGCATCTGGCTGTCCCTGTCGGCCCTGCGGTCCAGCATCTTTTTCTCGCCGTCGTAGCTCGGGTAGCCCATCGAGGTCTTGACCATGAAACGGTCCCTCTGCGCCTCGGGAAGCGCGAACGTTCCCTCCTGTTCAATCGGGTTCTGCGTCGCGATCACGAAGAACGGCTCCGGGAGTTCCCGGGTCTCGTCACCCACTGTTACCTGTTTCTCTCCCATAGCCTCCAGCAGGGCGGCCTGGGTCTTCGGCGGCGCGCGGTTGATCTCGTCCGCCAGCACGATGTTCGAGAAGATCGGTCCCTCCCGGAACTCGAAGCTACCCTCCTGCTTGCTGTAGACATGCGTACCGGTGATGTCCGATGGAAGCAGGTCCGGCGTGAACTGTATCCTGTTGAAGGAGAGGTCCATCGACCTTGCGAGGCTTCTCGCCGTCAGCGTCTTTCCCGTGCCGGGGACGTCCTGTATCAGGACGTGGCCCTTCGCCACTATCCCGGTGAGGACAGTTTCAAGGAACTCCTCGTCGGCGATGACCGCGCCAGAAACAGATTCAAGTATATCCGAACAGCTCTGCGATGCCTCCTCAAGGTTCATACAGTTTATAGCTGGACGGAGGTTTAAAGAGATTCAGTACTTCGGGCTTTTCTCCTCCACCCCGTCAAGATGGTTCTCGTGGCGCGCCATCAGGAAGAAGAGGTCGCTCAGCCTGTTGATGTACGCGAGGACCTGCTGTCTTAGCTGCTCGTGCTGGTCCAGCTCCACTATCCGTCTCTCCGCCCTCCTCGCCACGGACCGCGCGAGGTGGAGCTGTGAAGCCGCCTCCGTTCCACCGGCAAGCACGAAGCTCCTCAGCGGCGGGCACTCCTCCTGGTACTCGTCGCAGAGGTCCTCCAGCCGGTCCACGTTCTCTTCAGTGACCTTCGTGTCGGGGTTCCTGTTCGCGAGCTCCGCCTGGAGGATGTGGAGCTCATTCTGGACCTCCTCCAGCTCGTCGTGCTTTCTCTCGCAGTGGGCCGCGGCCACACCGACCACCGAGTTGAGTTCGTCGACGGTTCCGTAAGCCTCTATCCTCTCCGAGCTCTTCGACACCCTTTCGCCCGACGAGAGGTCCGTCCTGCCGCGGTCGCCTTTCCCGGTGTATACCATGAGTCAGTCTTAACTCCCCGCGATAATAATCTTTACCCATGGACGGTCTGGATGAAGAGGAAAGGGAGGCCCTCAGGAGAAAGCTGAGAGAGGAGTTCCCCGAGCACGTCGAGGAGACTGGCGGAGAGAACTTCCGGATCGAGCACTCCCTCAGGGTCCACAGGTACGTCGTCAAGCTGATGCAGAGGGACGAGATACGGGAGCTGGGACCGGATGGACGAGTGGTCGAGGCGGCCGCGCTCCTCCACGACGTGGGCAAGGCGGAGGAGGTCGAGGAAGGCGTCATGAACTCCGATGGAGATCGCCACGCCCGGGAGGGCGCACCGAGGGCCGGCGAGCTGGCTTCCGGAATCCTTGACCGGGCCGGGATAGAGCTCCTGGAGCAGGTGGTCAGGAACCACCACTCGGAGCCGGAGACCGTCGAGGGAAAGGTACTGCAGGACGCCGACGAGCTGGGGAAGTTCGGGGTCCTCGACGTCTGGCGGATGGTTACCTACGCATCCGAACACGGCGAGACCTTCCAGGATGTCAGAGACTACTTCTGGGACCACTACGTGGGGAAGAAAGAGGAGATGATCGAGGACCTCGAGTTCGAATGCTCCAGGGAGGTCGCGCGGCAGAGACTGGACCGCTACCGGGAACTCGTGGAGGAGATGGAACTGGAAAGAAGAGGAGAGGACATCCGGACAGGGGAAACTTAAACGCCGCGGCGAAAGGGAAGGTGAGAGGATGACAAGGACCCCGGTATTCGACATAGGTGACACCCTTCTGCCCTCTGAGAGGATGATACGGGAAACGGTGGAGGAAGCTCTGAGAGACGAGGGGTACGATGAGATCCCGGATTTCGACATCCACGATTACAATATCTACCGTCCGGAAGAGGTCCGGAAATGGCTGGAGGAACACGGATTCGACTCCAGCGCCAGGGAGATCACCCGGGAGTACCTGGACCGGAAGCAGGACTTCCTGGTCGAGAACGGGGTCATCGAGGTCCTGAAGCGGTGCGGCGAGGAGTTCGGACCCATCGGTTTCATCAGCGACAACGCAGTCGAGGCGAAGGAGTTCTACACCGATCTTCTGGACCGCCAGGGAGTGGATTACAGGGGATTCGTTGTCTCCGCGGAGGTCGGCGCGAAGAAACCCGACGAGAGGATATTCCGGGCCTTCCTCGATGAGAGGGATGCGGCCGGGGAGGAGTTCGTCTACTTCGGCAACCACCCGGAAAGGGACGCAGCCTGTCAGGAAGTAGGGATGGAGTTCGTATGGGTCACACGGTACGAGACCTTCACCGGGAGCTACGACGGACCCAGAACCGAAAACCTTGAATACAGCACCGTGGAGAGGTTTGTGAGTGAAAAGTAATAAAAGAGTGCTGGACCTTCCTGTATGTGTAAGATGATAGCGGACCGCCTGAGCGAGGAGCCATCGCTGGCAGAACTGGACGACCTCCTGGAGTCGGACACGGAGTACACAGAGCTCACCGAGGGAACGGAGTCCGACTTCGTGCTGAGGAAGGACGAGGAGATACAGCCCCTCAGGGTCCGCGCCGAGCACCCCGAAAAGGACGAATCCGTGGAGCTGGAGAAGCCGGTCCTGACCCAGCCCATAGCCGCCGAACACGCCGAGAGACGGAACAGGGCGGCGAACTACGACGGGGACGTCGATACGGACCGTGGCGGGAACTGGAGGAAGGTGAGAGCCGAACTCAGGGACCGGAGCTACGTTCTCAGGGAGAGGGACTCCGGCGAGGTCGACCTCGAGTACTTCATGGACCTCGGCGGCAGAGACATCGAAAGACCGCGGCACTACGTCAGCAAGCGGCCGTGGAAGGACGAGATGGTGACGATGATGCAGAGGGTCGAGACCTGTTACCGTGCCGCAGTCGAGGCGGTGGAACACGAGCTCCCCGGCGCGGCGAGGTCCGAGGACCGGCCCGGCGACACCGAGCTCGAGGCTCTGGCCGCAGAGATGGAGGCTCTCGGGGGCGACATAGACACCATCGCGGAGAACTACTACTCCGGCGAGATAGAGAGCTCGAACATACTTTCGCCGCTGACCGACAGGGTGGGAAAGAGGCCGGACCGGGACCCGGAGTTCGCGTTCGACGACGATCCCGAGGAGCGGGACGGCCGGAACCAGGAGTACATGAAGCTGTACCTGAAGACCGTGGGAGAGCTCGCGGAGGGGCTTTACACCCCTGAGAACGTGCGCAGGGCCGCTGACGAGGACATGTACTGGCGCGGCTAAAGGCTTAATACGCTGGAACACTAATCTCCTTACAGGGGAGAAAGATGGAGATGAAGGAGTTCGAATCCGAGCTGGGGAAGGTCGCTGTGACCGAGACCCGGCTGGAGAGGAAGCGTTCTGAGTCCGAGGAATGGGACCTCATAGAGAAGAACTTCGACGAGGACGACCTCCTGGACGGTATAGACTTCGACGAGATAGACGACATCGACTTCAGGAAGGGTTCCATGTACCCCTTCATAAAGGTGAAGCCGGAGGACGAGGACAGGTACAAGCGGATCTTCTTCAAATCGAAGGAGAAGGCAGAGGACGTTTTCCGCCTTCTCAGGTACCGCTGGCACGTTTTCAACCAGATTTACTGAGGTTTTAATACTCTCAGTCACTAAACTTTAGATGTTATGTCGAGTATAATGGCGAAGTGGGTCCCGTTCGTGGGGGAGGACGGTGTCAACCTCCAGGACCTTGACGAATCCGAACTCAAAGAGGAAAGGACAAAACTGAAGGCGGACATAGAACTGAAGAGGGACAAGCACGAGGGTCTCGCAGAGGACCGCAGAGCCAAGTTCGAGAGGCTCAAGGAGGTCGACGACGACCTGATGAAGGAGGAACTTGCCCAGGAGATCGCCACGATCGAGGACGAGATGGCAATATACCACAACGAGCACGCCAAGCTGATGGACGCCCTCCGCGTGCTGGACGGACTGATAGCGGTCAAGAGGAAGCAGCACCTCATGGAGGACCGCGGCATCGTCAACAAGATCGAGGACATGGACCAGGAGGAACTCACGGACAAGCTGAAGAGACAGGACGTCCAGGAGATGATAAGACAGGAGAAATGGGACGACCTCGAGGACCTGTTCCGTGGAGACCTCCGCGCCGGGCACTCCGGGAACAAGCGGGTCCAGGAGATCATCGACCAGGTCGAGGAAGAGGACGAGAACTCCATCGAGGCGGTGATAGAGCAGAGGGACAAGCGCCACGCCACGCCGCGAGGCAAAGAGAAGGCTGAAGGCAGACTCCAGGAAGAGGAGTAAAAAACATTTCCCCCACCTATTTTTTCTGTTCTGATGGCTGAAACACCCGGATTCTTCGTGCTTGAAGGACTCGACGGCGTCGGCAAGACCACCGTCGGAAAAAGGCTCGCCGAGGTCCTCGACGGCGTCTACATGACCACCTCCATCCCTGACGACGAGAAATCAAAGCTGA
>JBDGSJ010000017.1:25725-36388 GCA_042217585.1 Candidatus Nanohaloarchaea archaeon
CTCGACGGCGTCTACATGACCACCTCCATCCCTGACGACGAGAAATCAAAGCTGAAGGAGATGTCGGGCGAGGAAAAGTTCGTCTTCTACATGGAGAACAACAGCGAGGCTGAGGACGAGGTCCGGGAAAAACTGGAAGATGGTACGACGGTCCTCCTGGACCGGTACCTCGCCAGCACAGTCGCCTACAGGAACGCGGACAAGAAGGTGTTCGACGGGGAGGACCGCGACTTCCTCGACGCCGTGAAGGAATCGGGGGCTCCTGGCTCGTCGAAATCGACGGCGAAAGCTGGGAGCTGATGAAACCTGATGCGACCATCTACCTCGACGACCGGGACGGGTTCCGGGAGAGATGGAAGGACGAGAAGGACTATGAGGAATCACACCCCGAGTTCATGGCAGAGGTCGAGTCACAGTACGACAGGCTGGTCGACAGGCTCGGACTCACGCCCGTCACGCTCGTGGAGGGTGAGGACCGGATGGTGGAGAAGGCGGCGAAGAAGCTTCACAGCCGCGAAGTGTTCACGGAGGAAGAGGAATCCCGCCTGCGGGAGAGAGGGTACATCTAGAACCTCTTCCCGAAGTAAGCTATCAGGGACAGGGAGGCGGCTATACCCGCGAAACCTGCGGTGAACGACGACGGTTCAGCGGTGAACACGATGAGGAAAGCGGCGAGGGCAACCACTCTTCCGGCGGAGAGAGCGAACTCCCTGAACGCGAAGTACTCCACATAATCCTCTTCCTCCGCCTTCTCCTGCGCCCTGCTGTATATCGGCAGGCTCATCCCGGTCCTTCCCAGACCGTTGATGAACGAGACCGCGAGAGCCGGACCCGGCGACGTCACCTGCGACATGAAGAGGTACGAGACCGCCGTGACGGCCACCGCCGACGTGATCACGCGGCCCCGGTTGTCTTCACCGGTGACTTTGCCCAGCGTGATACTGGCCACGGCACCTCCGAGAGCCAGGAGACTGCCCGCGCCTCCTATGCTGGTGGAGGACTGGATCACCAGCGCCAGGTACAGCGGCCAGAGAACCTTCTTCCCTATCGAGTTTATCCCCTTCCCGGCGAACGTCATGAAGTCGGAAAGATGGGCCCTGTGGAAGAACGCAGTCGGATCCATCTCGTTCCCCTCGTGGTGCTCCCCAGAGAAGAGGAACGGCACGAACGAACCACCGATCAGTACCGCGGCGACAAGGAAAAGCAGGGGGAAGCCGTACAGGGAGAGGACCAGCCCGCCGACCGCCGGCGAAAGCATCGACGCCATCGTCGGCATCGAGAAGAAGTAACCTGTCTCCTCCTCCCTGTCATCGCCGTGGGTGCTCCTCGCCACCTCCGGATTCATCCCGGACCAGTACAGGTTGAAGCCGTAACCCCCGACGACCGCGACCCCGTAAAGCATCGTGCCCGTGAGGTCCGCCCTCAGCATCAGGTAGAACAGCAGTATGACCGGGCTGGACGCCAGCGAGGCGTGCTTGTACCCGAGCCTCGAGGCGACCTTCGCGTTAGGGAAGCTGGCGACGACATAGGCGCCGTAGTACACGAGGAAGAACAGGAAGACGCTCCGGACCGAGTAACCCAGCTCCAGGACGTAAAGCGGCAGGAATATCGTGACAAGGTTGACCGCCAGCTTGAACATGAAGCTGTGGATGTACACCTCCTGAATCTCCTTCCCGAGATCGATCCTCTCCATCCACTCCGAGATATGCATGGACAGGGATTGAAGGCCTGAACCTATAAAATTAAAGCTCCTGACGGACCTCCCTCACCAGGTACATCGAACCCGTCACAAGCACCCTGCCGTGCTCCCGCGCACGGTCCACCGCCTCCAGAGGATCGGAGACCTTCTCCCCTCCCGGGAAGCTCTCCGGGTCCAGCGAATCCACCTTCTCAGCCTCCGTGAAAACGAAACGGTCCGCGACATCCGAAAGCAGCTCCAGCTCCTCGCCCCAGGGCTTGCCCTCCACGCAGCCGAAGACCACCGCGTCGAACTCCCCGACAGAATCCACGAGCTGCCTGACGCCGGAGAGGTTGTGGGCGCCATCCAGGAAAAGGTCCTCGTCCACCTTCTCCATCCTGCCCGGTACCGAGACCTCTGAAAGCGCCTCCCGGACCTCGTCCTCCGGCAGATCGAAGCCCTCGAGCCTGCGGACCGCCTCCAGCGCCGTGTTCATGTTCTCCACCTGGTATGAGCCCCGGACACCTGACCTGAAAACCTCGCCGCCGTAGCGGACCTCCAGCGGGTTCGTGGAGACCCCCTCGACCCGTTCGCCGGGTACGTGAACCTCCGCGGACCTCTCATCCGCCTCCTCCCTTATGACCGACAGAGCCGGCTCTTCGACCGCTGCGACCACCGAGCCCTCCTCCTGCACTATACCTGATTTCTCCCGGGCTATCTCCTCCACCGTGTCGCCCAGGACCTCCGAGTGATCCCTGCCGACCGTCGTCAGGACCTGGACATCGGAATCCACGACGTTGGTCGCATCCCTCCTGCCGCCCAGACCGGTCTCCATCACCGCGACATCCACCTCTTTCCGTGAAAAGTACTCCAGCGCCATCACGACAAGCGTCTCGAACATCGAGAAATCCCGGTCCTTCACGTCCTGATAAACGTCCACGAACTCCTCCCGGGAGATCCTCTCGCCGTCGACCACGAAACGGTCCCGCTCAGAACCCATGTGCGGGCCGGTGAAAAGGCCGACCGAGTACTCCTGTGAAAGAACCTCGTGAATTATGTGGCAGGTCGAACCCTTCCCGTTCGTCCCCGCGACATGGACCGCGGCGTAATCCTGACTGTACTTCTCCTCCGCCCTGTCCTTGAACTCCCCGAAACCGAAGTCCTCAGGGTCCGAGACCGACTCCTTCAGCTCCTCAACCGCTTCCCCGTAATCCACAATTCCGGTACAGCCACCAACAAATTTAACTCGAACGGGAAAAACCGCCAGGAAAAATACTCCAGAATAGATGACCGGCCTCACAGAGCACCAGGAAAAGAATCCGGAAGCCGTGCACCGCACGGCTTATTGCGTGTCAACTGAGCGTAACCAGTTGCGGCTGCCGGGATTTGAACCCGGGTCATCGGCTCGAAAGGCCGAAATGATTGACCAGACTACACTACAGCCGCCTGACCGTGTAAGAATTCAGGCCTCCAACGCTTTTAAACATGGGACTTATCCTTCGCTGAGATGCCTGATGTCGGAGAATACCTCCTCGCTGATATCCAGACCTCTCATCGATATCTCGAGTCCCTGGACCAGTTCGTCGAGGTCCTCCTCCCTGAGCTCCATCGGGTCGACCCCTATCCTGCTGCACTGGGATGCGACGCTGGACTCCGCGGTGCCGCGCGGGACTTCCTCGGATAGCCTCCGGACCACTTTCAGCGCCAGCGCGTTCATCTCCTCTCTTTCCCTGTTGGGCTGTTTCTCGTCGAGGTTCTTCGCTATCTGTCTCACCTCGGTCTGGTTCACCGCGTCCCCGGGAGAGGCTCCCTGTGAACTCACAAAGTAGGTCGCTCCCAGAGACACGATTATCGCCAGCACGCTTACACCGATGGCTATATCGGTCTTCTCCATGACTGTTGACAGGTTCGTGGCAATAGTACGCCTTTCAAACGGCGAAAGAGAGAAAAACGCAGGACGGAAAAAAATTGCCATGACGGACGACTGCGTATTCTGCAAGATAATCGACGGTGAGATACCGGGCCACGTGGTCCACGAGACGGAAAACGTGATAGCGTTCCTCGACGCACAGCCGGTCTCCCGGGGCCACACCCTGGTCGTCCCCAAGGAACACGTGGAGGACATCCACGGGACCGCAGATATGGATTTCATGTGGGACGCCATCGTGAAGGTCTCCGACGCGATAGAGGAAGTCTTCGACCCGGAGGGCATCCAGATAGCCCAGAACAACGGCGAGAAGGCCGGTCAGGAGGTCTTCCACATGCACTTCCACGTCACCCCGGTCTACGACGGCACGGAACTCGAGGTCGAGTACAACAGGACCGACCTCGATGAGGGACACGAGATAGCGGAAAAACTCAGGGAAGAGGTGTAGAGGATCGAACTGAACGCCATCCTCGTGGTCCTGGCAGCCGGAGTCCTCTCGGACCTCGCGACAGCGCTCGGGACCCTGCCGTTCTTCTTTTTCGACGAGGTAGGTGACAGGCTCGTCGTCGGCTTCTGGGGTCTCGCAGGAGGAATAATGCTCTCAGCTTCCACCTTCGGGCTGATACTGGAGGCGCTCAGCTTCGGGAACTACCTCGAGGTCGCGGCAGGACTGCTCGCCGGCGTGGTCCTGATAGCGCTGGCGAACAGGCTGATAGAGGACCACGAGTTCGAGCCACACAGTATAGCGGAGGCCGACTTCAAGAAACTGATGATAATACTCGGCGTATTGACCGTCCACAGCTTCCCCGAGGGATTCGCCATCGGAGTGTCCTTCGCAGAGATGGACCTCGCCTCCGCCTCGATGCTGTTCGGTGTGCCGGTCCTCGCCGTCTTCATGACTCTGGCGATCTCCATACAGAACATCCCTGAGGGCCTCGCGGTATCCATACCGCTGAAGACCTACGGATACTCCAGGAGGGACATGGTGAAGGCATCGATTTTCTCCAGCCTTCCGCAGCCGGTTGGAGCGGTCCTGGCCTACTACTTCGTCACGCTGGCAAGGGAGTTCCTGCCGTTCGGCTTCGGCTTCGCCGCGGGCGCGATGATTTACCTGGTCTTCGCAGAGATGATAGGCGAGGCATTGGAGAGAGGCGAGGACCTGGAAAACCCGGAGAAAGTCCTGGTCTCGGGACTCGTCATCGGTTTCTTAACGATGGCTCCCCTGCTTTTACTGTGATGAAAGAGAGATCCGCACTGCTGCTGACACGTGACGGCGAAGTACTGCTCGTGGAGACGGAGAGCGGCTGGAGCCTTCCATCGACCGGTTCACAGGACAGGGAGCCCACGGCCGCCGCGATGGAGGTGGCGGAGGACCTCGGGGTCGACGCAGAACTGACCCAGCCGTTCTACTCCGGCGAACACCAGGAAGACGGCGAGATAGTCCTGGTCCACTGCTACCTCGCGGATTTCACCGGCGAGCCCTCGGGAGAATGGGTTGAGACGTCGGAGCTGGACGGTATGGATCTTGGACCGGGACTTGAACAGATAAAGCCGGCGCTGAGAAGGATATGAAAGTATAGGAAAGAAAAAACTGTTTTTCAGGCGATGTAGTGCTCGGAGACCTCGTCGATCGTGTCGACGTGCGTCAGGAAGATGGTCCTGCAGCAGTAACGCTCCAGTCCGAGATCGTCAAGGACTTCTTTCTCGTCCTCTCCTTCGTCGACTCGCTCGTTGAACTCCTCCCACTTGTCTCCGATGACCTTTCCACAGGAAAGGCACCTGACCGGTATCTGCATGCTAAACTGTCACCTCCGGTTCTACCTGTAGGACTTCTGCTGCTTGTGCCGAGCACCCTTGCTCGACTGCGAGGGTTTGCGGGTCTCGGTCCTCCTCGGATCCTCGACCATCATGTTCCTGTCGTAGTCGCGGAACTCCCTCTCGAGGTCGTCGTCACCGGTGTAATCGACGAGTCCACGTGCGATAGCCATCCTGATCGCCTCGGCCTGGGCCTGGATACCTCCGCCCTCCGAGTTCACCCGGATGTCTATGTCTCCGTAGACCTCCTCTCCGGCGATGACGAGCGGCTCCCTGATCCTCTGCCGGGCAGACTTCCGGAAGGTGTGGAGCGGCCGGGAGTTGATCCTCAGCGTGCCCTCACCTTCCTCCAGACTGGCTCTCGCCTTCGCCGTCTTCCTCTTACCTGTAGCATCGACTGTCATTCGAAAACACCTCCGCTGTTTTCTGCAAAGTCACTTTCTTCAAAAGTCACTGTTTACCACCCGACGGAGTCCATCCGATATGCCTAGATATCTTGCCAAGCTTTACATAGTTCCTGTTCCTCAGGTCGTCTCCCTCCTTCACGTCGACCTCCTCGACCTCGTCGAACTCTCCGGGCTCGCCGAGGTAGGTCTTCAGCCGGGAGAACTGCTCTCTTCCCTCTGAACCGTCGGGAAGCATGTTGTTGACCGTCCGCTTCAGGATCGCGTCGGGCCTCTTCGGGAAGTAGGGTCCACGGTGCCTCACACCGCGGTCCTTCTTCTCCTTGTAGTCCGCAAGCACTTCCTGCTCATCCCCGGAGACCACGGCCTCCTCGGATTTGACGACGCGGACCTCCTCCCCATCCCTCAGCTCCGAGGCGATGCGGGAGGCAAGTCTTCCGATTATCTTGTTCTCTGCGCTTATGACTTTCATTTTACTATCCTCACCTCTGAACCCTCCGGGTTCTCATCCATGAGGTCCCGGATGAACATGAACTCGCCGGAATCCGAGATCTTCTCCCGGGCTCCACGGCTCGCCTTGAAGGCGGCCACCGTGACCTCCTTCGTCAGCCGGCCGGAACCGAGGACCTTGCCCGGGACGACCACCGTGTCGCCGTCCTCCGCGGTCCTCTCGATGTCCGAGACGTTCACCTCGGGCCTCTTCCTGTTCACTTTTCCAAGGTTTTCAGCTACATCGCTCCAGACAGGAGCCTCGGCGTCCTCGAGACGCTCGATGGTCTCAAGGAGCACCGGGTTCGTCGGGTCTGCGTTATTATCCATTGTTGAAAGCACCTCGCGGCTCGGAGAGCCACTTCACGGCTGTGGACAGGAAATGATCGACAATCTTTATAAATAGGTCAGCTCTACTTCAGGCTGAATACTTCCGCCTCAACCATCCTGCCAGGACCGCATGATTTCGAACCAGCGACCAGGCTCAACCGTATCTTCTCACCCGTCCTGTCGAAGAACCTTGAAAGGTTCATCCTGTAGATATGCCTCTCCTTCCTCACCGGGACCTTCACAACGACGCTGTTCCCGGACCGGTTCACCGACCTCGAGGCCGTGTCCAGGTAGAAGTAAGACACCTTTTTCCCACCTCTCCGGAACTTGACGGCCAGGTAACCGTCAGACCTTGAATCGCCTATCCTCTCCACGTCCATCTCCAGCCTGATGACGTCCTTGAAGTATATCTGCTGCCTCAGCTCGACCCAGCACGAATGGGAATACCTGTCAGATGCGTCAGCCTCCACCCTGAGATGGTCGCCGACCTCGATCAACGTGTCACTGGCCAGTGAAGGAGCATTGTAGCGCCTTTCCCAGACCATAATCCTGCCGTTCAGGAATTCGAACTGGGGATTCATCACACCCCTGAACATCGAAGCCGTCGTGAATACCTCCGATTTCTTCCCCCGGAAGGTCCCGTTCCTGATCACGAAGACGTAGGTCTTCTCGTGGATGCCCGGCGCCCGGTCCGGGAACTTCAACCAGTAGGTGAAGTTTTCCCCCGGCCTCAGCACAGACTCGTTGAGGCTCTCCATCGGCGCGAGGACCTTGCCCCTCCTCAGGAACATGAAGGCAGGTCTGAAAGGCTCCTCGCCGTGGTACTCGACGTTCACCTGGACGATCCTTTCCCCGTCGACGTAGGTCACCCCACCCTCCGGTATATCCACCTCCACGGGAATAGTGGAACTCTGAAGATCCATGACCAGGTAGAAGGCCAGCGACACCAGGAAAACGAGGACCGCCGCCGCGAGCTTCCTCCTCCTTTTCAAGACCCCTCACCCAGGTAGACCCTCATGATCACCATATAGACCATCGGGAAGAAAAATACCAGGTAGTTCAAGGAGAACCTGTAGTTGAACCAGAGGATCGCCACCGGGGCCATCCAGACCGTCCATTTCAACCTCTCGAAGTAAAGGTAGTACGCTAAGAGGTAAACCGCGGTGAAACCCGCCATCGCGAACGTGAAGAAACTCTTCGATACCTCCAGGCGGGACCTCAACGCCAGCAGGGCCAGCCCCCTGCCCTTCATGGCCAGAGGGACCTGCGAGAACAGTGGATCCAGCACCCCTTTCAGCCACGCCACAGGCGAGACAAGGACGAAGGGCATGTTGAACAGTAGGAATGCGCCCCCTCCGTACAGCACCATCGTCCTCATATCACTGTAAAACTCCTTCAGACCGTCGCTCTCCCTGTAAAGCCAGACCGCGAGGAACGGCGCGATGAACCAGGGGATCTGCTTTACCGCGAAACTGGCCGCCAGGAACACCGCGGAAAGCCGTAGATCCCTCCGCCAGTAGATCATGCTGAGAACCAGCGGGAACAGCCAGATAAAACCCCATAAACTCCCCCCAATGACCGCCGGGTTAAATGTCCGGCTGACGGTCACCACCATCAGCGGCGCCGACATCAGGTAGTAAGGCGACTGCCACATCATCACCAGTATCAGCGAAAGCGTCACGACCCCTAGCGTCAGCCTTGCATCGACTATACCCAGGGCCCTCTGCGGCACAAGACTGTAGAACGACAGGGCCGGATAAGAAATCGTCCTCACCTTGCTCCCGTCCATCCTGTTCGTTATAAACGGATCACCCGGCAGGCTCTCCGCACCCTTCATGGAAACCCTGTAAGGGTTCTTCCCCTCCAGCACCAGGTCCGCCGAATGGGTCATGTACGTCAGGGAATCGATACCCATCGAGTAACCATCCATACCCACCAGCCAGAAAACCGAGACCGCCAACACCAGGAAACCAGCATAACTCAGCAGGACGAAAACCTTCTCGGACCTGAAACCGGCGACACTGGAGAAAAGGAACAGGAGAGCCGTCAGGAACACCAGCATGTAAACAGCGACGCCCATACCAAAACCCGACTCCCTCAGAAAAACACTGGAAAGACGGAAAAGACCTATACCAGTCAGGAACAGCGTAAGAGAACCTATCAGACCTTCCTCCCTTGACAGTTCCCCAGCCATCACACCAAGAAGTATCGAACGGGAAGATAATAAAAACAACACAAGAAGAAAGGAGAGAAGATATGGGTCAGGCCATCACTGGCCCGTCGAAACCTGGACCGTCCGCTTGCCCTGAAGCCTCTCAGCGTGATCCTGATAGTTCGCCAGGAAGTCAGCCGCCGCAGTCGTGTCCTCCGCCTGCGCACCGGCGACCACCAGAGCATGCTCGCCCTGAGCGAACGCATCATTCACAAGATCCAGGATACCGACATCCGGATTCGCCTGGTACTGGTCCTGAGTCCACGTCTTGCCCGCCTGAGCAAGCTGCTGCGTCAGATCGTTCACAGCAGGACCACCGACCAGGATCAGATCCTGCGACTGCCTCTCACCCTGAGAGACCTCGGAGTCAAGGGCCGCAGAATCAGGCCACGAAGTCGGCGTCTTCACCGTACCCGACGAACTCTCCGACACAGAACCGAAAGCGAACCTGGCCTGAAGCTTCTTCTCCGGATGAGTCACGGAGACAGGACCACGCGAACCAGTACTCACCACAGTACCGAAGCTGGTCCTCGCCTCCTTGTTGTCCGAAGATAGGTCGGAGAGACCGTCAAGAAGGACCTTGTTCACGTCACCCGAACTGTAGCTCACCTTGAAGTCCTCACCATCGGCGTTCGCCGAGTAACCGTTACCGTCCTCGTCAACACGGACGTACGGCGTCCCACCGGAGGTCATGTAGCCGAGGTCCGCTCCTTCCAGGGTGTCAAGCTGGGCATCGGACCCGCTGACACGCAGCTTCTCCTCGCCAGACGCAGAATTGAACGAGGTCGTCAGCGAGAAACCGTAACCCGTCGACTTCGTCGTCTTACCATCACCGACAGCAACCTTCTGACTGTACGTCTTGTAACTCAGCGTAGCCTCATCCTTGCTGTCATCGAACTCGATCTTCACCGGATGACCGGAGACATCAACGTAGACCGTCTTGTCACCCGAACCATCCTTCAGGATTCCACCAGGCTCAGAACCTGCGATCAGGACATCAGTACCGGCCTCAAACGTCTGGTCCGTATCAGTGTCATTCGCAACGATATCCGCCGAGGACTCCCACGTACTGTCACCATCATCCTGGAAAGCAATCTGGCTCCACGGATTTGTTGTGGTTAGTGAGGTCCCGGCGCCCGGAGCAGTACCACCAATCATATTGTCCGCCTGCCCTGTGTAAACGTTATCGCTGTCATCGTCAAGGTAAACCTCGTCGCCTGTGGTGTAACCACCGGACGAATCCTTATCGTAGAACCGGGCCGACGTGGAAAGCGTCAGGAGATTGTCGCCGGCGTCTCTGTCCGCAGCCCCTTCATCGTTGACGACGCTGTCGCCTGTCGCGGTGTAGACCCCATCACTGTCGTCGTCGGTGACGATGACATCGTTCCCGGACTCCCACTGTCCGCCGGTACCTGAGTCGTTGAACATGACGGTGGTGAACGGGTTGGTAGTCGTCAAGGATGTTCCTGCTGTCGCGGGGGCGTTCCCGAGCGTTACACCCGCCAGTTTGTTATCCGGCCCTCCGGAGTACGTCATTTCGCCGTCGACGGATTCGTCGAAGATATCCTCACCGTTGACCCAGTCACCTGTACTGTCCTCGTTGTTGTAAACGAGGTTGCCGGTACCGTCCAGGAGCGTCAATGATGCACCGGCCGATGCTGCATCACCGGAGACTGACGAATCAACCTGTGTGGACAGAGTTCCTGCGCCTGCTGTCTGCTCCCAGAAGATGTCCTCTCCTTCATCGTACGTATTTGCTGTGGCCCCCGTTTCAGCGTGAGCAAAATTAGTTCCAGCGATTGTTCCTG
>JBDGSJ010000018.1:0-9238 GCA_042217585.1 Candidatus Nanohaloarchaea archaeon
ACATGTCAACTTCTAGACATGAAACTCGAAGAAATCAGAGAGAAGGCAGCTGGAGAGATAGAATCGCTGGAGGACCCCGAGAGCATAAGGACCCCGGGAAGGACCTGGACCAGGTACCCGGACCGGGAATTCGGGGAATCACGGGATATAGAGCCGGAGATAGAGACCGGGGGAGAAGTCGAGGTCCTGACCGGCGAGGAAGCGGTCCAGGAGGCCGGGGAAAGGTTCCTTGACGCCGTCAAGATGGGTGAGAACCGCCTGACGGCGATGCACGCCTCAAGGATGAACTCAGTCCTTTACGTGAGGGCCTCCGGCAGGTCAGAGATAGAGATAAAGTACGAGGAGGACACGCCGGTCCACTCACACCTGATCGTCGAGACCGAAGAGAACTCCGAACTCGTCATCAAGGAGGAGTTCCTCGGCGAACCGGGGACCGTCACCTCGGTGGACGAGATATACGCCGGGAAGAACTCCTCCGTGACCTACGGCGCCATAGAATCGGCCGAAGCGGAACTCAGCTACGCGGTCCGGAAGGCCGTCGTCGAGAGGGACGGCTCGATGGAGTGGCTGAACGGCATGTTCGAGGGAGACCTGAACAGGACCCGGGTCGAGACCACGCTGAAGGGCGACGGCTCCGAGACCGAGAAGATAGGTGTCTGGTACCCGACCGGCGACCAGCACTTCGACATATCGCTGTACGCCAACCATGTCGGCGACGGCACCCGGTGCCAGATGGACTCCCGCGCGGTCGTGGACGATGAGGCGAGGTCCGTCTACGAGGGCCTCCAGAACGTCGGAGACACCGCGGACGACACCCAGAGCTTCCAGGACGAGAAGGTCCTGATGCTGTCCGAGAGATGTGAGGCCGACGCCTCACCCAAGCTGATGATAGAGAACCCCGACGTCGAGGCGTCACACGCCGCATCCGCCGGAAACGTCCCCGAGGACGAGGTCTACTACATGGGAAGCAGGGGACTCAGCGAGGAGACCGCCCAGAGGCTCGTCGTGAAGGGATTCTTCGAACCGGTGATGGAACTGATAGAACTGCCGGACCTGAAGGAGAGAGTCAGGGAAAACGTCCTCGAGAAGCTGGAATAGGGACCTCAGGCAACTTCCTCAAGGAAATCCTCGACCAGTTCCGAGTAGAGGTCCGGCTGCTCGACGAAACCGACGTGGCCCGAGTCCTCGAGGACCTCGAGCCTACCTTCCGGCAGCAGTTCCACGGTCTTCTCCGCGACCTCAAGCGGGACGATACCGTCCTCCCTGCCGTGTATCACAAGGACCGGCACATCCACCTCCTCCAGGTCTTCTCTCCCGTCGTAACCCCAGAAAGATTCCCGGACCGTCCTCCACGCGGACCTCCTCGTCGGGACGCTGTTGGTCTGGAGGAAGTCCTCGATCCTTTCCGTCCTCTCCTCCACCGCGGCGCGGACCGCCAGCTTCCTCATCAACCACCGGCACGGACCGAACCGGTAGAGCCTGAGAGCCGAGCACAGGTCCACCAGCGGCCTCTCCCAAGACGGCATCAGGCCGTGGCTTCCCCCGCCGTGGATGATCAGACCGGAGACATCGTGCTTCTTCGCGTACTCAAGCGAGATGGTGGAGCCGTAGCTGTGGCCGTGAAGCACCGGTCTCTCGATCTCCAGCTCCTCCAGCATCTCCTTCAGCTCCCTGACGTGCTCATCCAGCGACTGCTCCGGCGGCGCATCGGACCCGCGGTTCCCGGCGATGGAGTAGGAGACCATCTCCCGGTCGCCGTGGAACCGGTCCAGTAGCGTGTAGGGGTTCCAGAGACTTCCCATCGCGCCGTGGACGAACACCAGTGCCGGGGAACCGCCCTCGAGGTGAAGGACCTCCAGCTCGACGCCTCCAGAGACCTCCACCCTGCGTGTATCCGGCAGTTCCTCTCTCACCTGGCTGAAACTTCTCATACCGAAGTTTTCCCGCGCCGGAATAAAGGCGCACCGGTCCGAGTAAAGTTTATAAGACTTTATGTCAAGTAAGCTTTACATGAGGAGTCTTTCGGACCACGGCCTGATGAGCTTCAGGGCCTCGACGGTATACTTCGCGATAATACAGGGATTCGGCTTCCTGCTCGGGATGGAGTACACGGCCTTCCAGCTTTTCGGAATTACCACGGCAGGAGTCGTAATGTTCAACATCTGGGCGCTGATGGATTCAAGGCTGGACCTGCCCGACTACCTGTCGGGATGCGGGAGCTACGGCTTCATGGACGAGAGGGAGCTGGAACTCGTGACCACGGCGGCCGCCTACGGCTTCATAGCCGCGGTCTTCGCCGCATCGCTGGACCAGGGAGGGGTCTACTCGCTGGGCGCCTACCAGGTCGCGAGAGCAGGTTACGCCGTCTTCCTCGGGGTCTTCCTCGCCAAAACCTTCAGCCACAGGTACGGCCACCTCCTGAGGTGAACCGATGGAAAGGGAGGACCTCGTATCGCCCAGGATGACAGGAATGTGGATCGCGGTCACGGCGGTCTGGCTCTCCATGCTGAACGCGGACTACGGCCTGGGACTGGACCTGATCCAGGTGCTGGGCGGCGGAGTCCTGTTCGCGGCCGCGGTACAGCTCTGGGACCTCAGGACCGGTTCCCCTGTGATGGATGAGAGGAAGAAGCGGCTGCTGACCGAATCGATGGCCTGGGCGTTCGTGGTGACCTCCATAGGAGTCCTCGTCGCGTCCAGGATGGCGAACGAACCCCTCGACGCGATGCGGGACGTGCTTGAACTCGGTTTCTGGACCTGGCTCGTCTCTTTCTCGGGGAAAAGCCTCTGGCAGAGGTACGGGAAGGGATGAAGATAGAGAACAGGCTGAAGGTCCTCAGGGCGGAGGAGGACATCACGCAGGCCGAACTCGCCGAGCAGGTCGAGGTTTCCCGCCAGACCGTCAACGCCATCGAGACCGGGAAGTACGACCCCAGCCTGGAGCTCGCGCTGAAGATAGCGGAGTTCTTCGACACCGAGGTCGAGGACGTCTTCTACCCCGCCGGTTCCACAGAGTAAAATTGTTTCCGAACCAAACCTTCAACATGACACTTCAACCCGGGGACCACAGGCCCGACTTCCCGGCGCTGGAAGAGGAGAAGAACGGGAAAAAGATAGCCTACCTCGATAACGCCGCGACCACCCAGAAGCCGGAGAAGGTCCTCGAAAGGATCCAGCGTTTCTACCGCGAGGAGAACGCGAACGTAGGCAGGAGCATGCACGAGCTCGCGAACAGGGCGACCCAGGCGTACGAGGGCGCGAGAAGGACCGTCGCCGAGTTCATGGGCGCTGACGCGGAGGAGGTCGTCTTCGTGAGGAACACCACGGAGGGGATGAACATGCTGGCCGAGACCCTGGACCTCGACGGGAAGATACTGGTCCCCGAGATGGCACACCACTCCGAACAGCTCCCGTGGAGGAGAAAGGCGGAGCGTGAGGACCTCGAGATACAGTACATACCGACCTCGGGGAACGAACTGGACCTGGAGGCCGCGGAAGAGATGATGGATGAAGAGGTGGCGCTGGTCTCCGTCTCCCACGTGTCCAACGTCTTCGGCTGCGTCAACCCGGTCGAGGAGCTCGCGGACCTCGCCCACCAAAACGACGCGCTGATTGTCGTGGACGGAGCGCAGAGCGTCCCGCGGATGCCGGTCGACGTGAAGGAGATGGACGCGGACTTCCTCGTCTTCTCCGGCCACAAGATGTGCGGACCGACAGGCTCGGGCGCGGTCTACGGAAGGCGCGAACTCCTCGAGGACCTCGAACCGTACCAGGTCGGCGGAGGGATGATAGAATCCGTGAAGAGGGACGGGGTCAGGTGGGCGGAGACGCCGCAGAGGTTCGAGGCCGGGACCCCGGACATCGCCGCCGCCGTCGGACTGGAGGCCGCAGCGGAGTACGTCGAACAGGTCGGAAGGAAGAAGATACTGGAACACGAGAAGGGGCTCGCCGGGAAGATGGCCGAGGAGCTCGGGCGGATCGACGGTGTCACGGTCCACGCACCGGAGGAGCCGCTTCTGGTCTCTTTCACGATGGAGGAGGCGCACCCGCACGACGTCGCGGAGATACTGGACCGGGAGGCGGTCGCGGTCCGGGCCGGCCACCACTGCGCACAGCCACAGATGGAGGAGATGGGGATCTCCGGAACGACGAGAGCCTCGCCGTACCTCTACACCACGGAGGAAGAGGTCCGGAGGCTGATCAAGGGCGTGGAAAAGGTCAGAGAGGTATTCGGGGGCGGTCCGTGATGTACAGGGACGAGATACTGGACCACTTCAGGAACCCGAGGAACACCGGAGAGCTCGAGGAGGGACTGGAACAGGAGGGAGAGAACCCCTCGTGCGGCGACGAGACCACAGTACACGTGAAGGTCGAGGACGGAAGGGTAGAGGAGTTCAGGCACGAGACAGACGGCTGCGCGATCTCGACCGCCTCCGCTTCGATACTCTCGAAGGAGATACAGGGTATGAAGGTCGAAGAGGTCCTCGATCTGGACAGGGACTGGATGGTCGAAACACTCGATATAGAGGTCTCTCCGATGCGCGTGAAGTGCGCGGTCCTCGCCCTGAAGACGGTCCAGAAAGCGCTTGAAGAAGAAAGATAGCTACTTCTCTATCGACACGGAGTAAAGGTCCTCTCCGACGGTCTCGGATACCGCGCGGACGTTATCGTTCACCGCCAGCTCGTCGAGATCGTCCCAGGCATCATCTTCCGAGTAGAAATCGACGTACAGGAAATCCCCGTCCTCCGAGCCCTCGAAATCCCTTTCCCAGTCCAGAGGCTCGCCGAGGACCTCCTCAACTCTCCTGTAACCATCTGTCTCCCTGTGATCTGTTCTCATCGTATCGTTCACCGGTGACTGCTATTCGGTCCGAAGGTTTATAAGGTCCGCCACGGAATACAGTGAAAAGGTCGGTCGCCCCCGACAGGGGCTGTCTTTTCCGGTTACCTGCCCGAAGTCGCCCGCCAGGGCTGGCTCTACCGCGGGAAAAACCACACGGTTAAAAATAATACGTCGTAATACAAACCCATGGATTTCCAGGAGATCGAGAAAACAGCACGGAGGTACCAGAAGGGCAACGAGCCCGCGCACGACTGGCAGCACGTCCAGAGGGTCGCGAAGATAGGAAGAGAATTAGCGGAGAAGGAGGGCGCGGACCCCGAGACGGTGAGAGCCGCCGCACTCCTCCACGACGTAGGGAGGTCCAAGGAGCGCGAGGACATCATCGAGGACCACGCCGAATGGGGCGCCGAGAAGGCCCGCGAGGTCCTGGACAGGAGCGAGTTCCCCGAAGAGAAGATAGAGGACGTCGTGCACTGCATAAGGACCCACAGGTACTCCACAGGTCCCGAGCCCGAGACGCTGGAGGCGAGGGTCCTCTTCGACGCGGACAACCTGGACTCGATGGGAGCGGTCGGCATAGCCCGGAGCTTCTCGTTCGCAGGCGAGAGAGGGAACGCGATGGTGGACCCGGAGATACCGCCGGAGAAGGACGACACGCCCGACGGCAGGACCGCGCTCAACCACCTGGAGAAACGGATGCTGGAGCTCAGGGACCTGATGCACACCGACGCCGCGAGGAGGATCGCGGAGGAGAAGCACGAGTTCGTCGAGCAGTACATCGAGCGGTTCAAGAAGGAGATGCGCATCTCCTGAGGGATGGAACCTCATAAGAAAGTTCAGGCCGACCTAAAAAGTATGAAGCACGCAAAAGGTGGTCGGCGTGAGCCTTGAAGTGAAGGACATCGAGGTATCGATAGAGGGGGACAAAATCGTGAAGGGAGTGGACCTGGAGATCCAGCCGGGAGAGATCCACGCGCTGATGGGTCCGAACGGCTCCGGCAAGTCCACTCTCAGCCACGCACTGATGGGCAACCCGAAGTACAGCCAGGACTCCGGAAGGATAATAATCGACGGGGAGGACGTGACCGACGAGGAGGCCGACGAGAGAGCACAGGAAGGCCTTTTCCTCGGCTTCCAGTACCCCAGCGAGATCTCCGGGATCTCGGTCGCGGAGTTCCTTAAAGAGGCGATCAACGCCAAGAGGGACGAACCGATCCAGGACTCCGAGTTCCGTGAAAGGATGAACGAGGCGCTGGACCTCCTGGACATGGACGACGAATACGCCCGCAGGTACCTGAACGACGGCTTCTCCGGCGGCGAGAAGAAGAGGACCGAGATACTCCAGATGGCGGTCCTTGACCCGAAGTACGCCGTGCTGGACGAGATCGACTCCGGGCTCGACATCGACGCCCTGAAGGTCGTCTCCAAGGGGATCAGGAAGCTGGCGGACGAGGACCGCGGCGTCCTGATGATAACCCACTACCAGCGGATACTCGACTACGTGGAGCCGGACCGGGTCCACGTCATGGTCGACGGCGAGATAGTGAAGTCAGGCGGACCTGAACTCGCCGAGAAGCTGGAGGACCAGGGATACGACTGGGTCCGGGAAGAAGCAGAAGCCTGACGGCAGCCTCCCGGAAGAGTCTCAGACCTTCTCATATCCCCTCAGCTCTTCTCAGAGCTTTACCGGCACTCGCGGAAACTCCTCCGCTCTCTTATAAACCGAGGAGCCCGCATACTCTGGTGAGGGGTCGAAAGATGAAACCGATCAAGTTCCGGTGCAACAACTGTGGGAGGGTAAAACGAAAGGACATACTGCCGCTGAAACACGCGGTGGGCAACTCGAGGCGGAAGATAACCAGAGACGCGGAGTGCTGCGAATCACCCGAGTACGAGGACGACCAGGGCTACGGCGTTTCATCCCAGAGGCAGTCTTTCGCCGAATTCATCCGCAGGGCATGAGCAACAAATATCTCATGCCCCCTTCTTCTCCAGCTTCAGGAACAGGTGCTCCTTCTCGTACGGCTCCAGCCTCTCCTCCCGCACGATCTCCAGCTCGTCCGAAAGCTTCTGCTTAACGTCGGAGAAAATCGTTTCAAGGTCCTCCGAGGTCGAGATCGAACGCGCCTTCACCGCCAGCAGACCGGTCCCCGAATCCTTCAGGAACCTCCGGCAGTTCTTCAGGAACATCTCCGCCTGATCCCTCTGCGAGATATCCTGGAACACAACATCCGCGCCACCAACCTTGTCGGCGTACTCCCCCGGCTTCCTCGCGTCGCCAAGGACCGGCGCTATGTTCTCCCGCTGCTCCGCCAGCCCCAGCAGATCCCGGATCACAGTCTCCGAATACTCGACCGCGACGATGAAGCCTTCCACGGCTATATCCGAGAAATGCGAGACAGTGGTCCCTGAAGCGGCGCCGAGGTACAGGACCTCCGAATCCTCCTCCAGCTCCAGGTCCACGCCCTTCTTCACCGCGGCGCCCGCCTTCGACCGGTCCGGCTTCCACTCGCGGAAGTTCTCACCGTCTCTATCGACTATCTCCTCGCCGTAAACGCTCTCCGGTACACGGGTCCTCGTGTAGATCTTTCCGTCCTCCCGGTACACGCCGGGCTGGATCTGCTCCATGTTGGAAGAAGCTCCGGCAACTGTTAAATCAGTAGGACGGGAAACCCGGTCCATGGACTGCATCTTCTGCGAGATAGCGAACGGCGAACAGGACGCCTTCAAGGTATACGAGGACGAACGGACCGTGGCGTTCCTGGACGTGAACCCGGCGTCGAAAGGCCACACAGTAGTAATACCGAAGGACCACGCAGAGGACCTGTACAGCATGGAACCGGAAGACACCGGGGCGGTCTTCAGGACCGCGAGAGAGGTCGCCTCTGCGATAGAGGACGCGCTGGACCCCGAGGGCATGAACATGGTCCAGTCGAACGGTAAGAAAGCGGGGCAGGAGATAGACCACATGCACGTCCACCTGGTCCCCAGGTACGGCGGCGACGAAGTCAAGATAGAGTTCAGGCCCGGCGACCTGGAAGAACCCGCAGAAACGGTCGGAAAGATACTTGACGAGATCTGATCAATCCTTCAGGGACTCGTACTTCTGACGCGCCTCCTCACGGAGCTCCTCACCCTTCTCCTTGTCGCCGTACTGGTCCAGCCGCGCCGCCATAACGGCCTTGTTAGCAAGGAAACGCGCCATCTTCCCGCGCCGGTCCGAATCCAGCGAGTTCACGAAGCTGTGCTGGAACAGGATTCCGTGCTTCGGAGGCGTGCCCTCGCCCCTCAGGTAGCGGAAAAGCGCCTTCTCAGCCCCCAGCATCTGGACCGTCGACGCCGGCTTCTTCGCGATCTCCTCAAGCCCCCCGGCAAGACCCACTATGCGGGCGGCGAGAAGCGGTCCGAGAAGCGTGGAGAGGTTCGACATCTCCTCCTTCGCCACCTTCTCCACGTAGCCCTCGAGCTCGTCCCTCTGCTCGAACATCTTCTCCAGCAGCTCCACCTGCGACTCGAGTATCTCGACGTCCGGACCCGCGATCTCCGAGCCCGTCGAACCCTCAGCCAGCGAGCCAAAAGAATCCAGGTCCTCCCGCTTCACACCCCGCGAAAGGACCTTCACGAACTGCTCGTCGTCCCCGATCTCCTCCTCCAGCTCCGGGAAGTGCAGCGAGTACCAGTCACGGAAACGCTCCATCTGCTGGTTGATATTGTTGTTAAGCTGGTCCAGCTGGCTGACCGCCTTGATCATCAACCGGTCCCGGTCCTCCGACTCCCTCAGCTCCTCACGGAGCTCCTCGATCGCCTCGTCACGGACATCGCTCACTACTCCTCACCTTTCAGACCCATCAGCTTCATCTGCATCCGGACATCCTCCTCGTCACGCATCAGAGAATCAGCGATCTCCTCCGCCGAGTAATCATTGAAATTGAAAAGTATGAAACGCTTCTCATTCCTCGAAAACGGCAGGTCCTCGCCCTGGACCTCCTTCTCCTTCCTCAGGAACTCCTCCATATCATCGTTATCCATACCGTGCCTGTTGTTCTTCAGGAACTCTATCTCCTCCCTGCTCCACGGACCAGGGATCCTGCTCGACGCCTCGTCCTCAGCCCTCTCATCAAGCTCGTTCTGCTTCCTCCGCATCTCCAGAGGATCATCATTGCTGTGGAGACCATCCCTCATCTCCTCACGGACCTCCTCGTCATCGATGCTCGAAAGCTGCGACTCGATCATCTCCCTCGCACGGTCCTCAAGCATCTCCTCATCATCCTCGGGAATATCAAGGTCCTCATCAGGCGTCTCCGGAATCATAAACCAGTTATATGACTCAAACCTTGAAAAACCAGACCCCGGACCGGTCCACCAGCACCCGACCTATTTAAGAAAATTACATGG
>JBDGSJ010000019.1:0-21171 GCA_042217585.1 Candidatus Nanohaloarchaea archaeon
TCGCCCGCACAGGGATTTGAACCCTGGATCTGCACCTATCTGCTGAACCTTGCCCTCGGAAGCCATGCAAAGCATGGCTTATTGCGTGTGAACCGAGCGTAACCAGTTCTCCGCAAGGTGCCGTCTTTCCAGCTAGACCATGCGGGCTTTCATGACAGAGATGCGTACGGATTCTTAAATATCGGGCCGCCGGGGCTGGGTTTTTATTTGTTGGTTCAAGGCTTGATGTATGGAAGTTGATGAATGCACGAGCTGCGGAAGGAACCTTGAGGCCGCGGAGACCTTTGTGGTCTTCGACTGTCCTGAATGCGGTCGGGAGATCGGCAGGTGCGACAGGTGCAAGAAACTCTCTAACGAGTATGAATGCCCTGAATGCGGCTTCACAGGTCCATAGGTTTTTAAAGGCAGGACTGTCTGTTGTTTGACAGGGTGAACCCTCAAATGGACCTGCTTGACAAGCTGAAGAAGAAGCTGGACGAACTAGGCCTGTAAGTGGCGGCCGACACTTTCTGTTTTTAAGTTTTTCTTACCAACCTGTTCTCAAGTGGTTTTGATGGGAAAGATGGCTGTTGTTCTGAAGATAATGCCGGAAGACTCTGAAACAGATCTTGATGAAATCGAGGAGCAGGTCCGTGAAAGGATAAAGGTTGACGATGTAGAGCGTGAAGAGGTCGCGTTCGGCCTGGAGGCGCTTAAGGTCTCGACGATAACTACGGATGAGGAAGGAGGTACGGACCACCTTGAGAACGAGCTCGATGACATGGAGCAGGTCCAGAGCATCGAGGTCGAGTCCTTCAACAAGATCTAGCTGAAGGACATCCTTCCACCACATAACTTGCAGCCGTATTCCCGGCTGCAGCTTGAGCAGACCTGCGCGCCGCATACCTCGCAGGTCTCCGATGCCTTTCTTTCACCGCAGTTCTGGCACGGTCCCATGTAACTGTTTAAGTGTTCCACCGGTAAAACGTCTTCCATGGGAGTCGACCTGGGCGACCTGGTGGAGAGGCAGGAGATAGGCTGGGAGGACCTGCACGACGAGGAGATCGCGATAGACGCGATGAACGTCATGTACCAGTTCCTCTCCATCATAAGGCAGAGGGACGGCACGCCGCTGAAGGATTCTTCGGGCCAGGTAACCTCCCATCTTTCGGGGCTTTTCTACAGGAACATTAACCTGCTGGAGAACAATATACGGCCTGTCTACGTCCTTGACGGCGAGATGCCGGACCTCAAGCAGAAAGAGTCGTCGAAGAGGAGGAAGAAAAGGGAGGAGGCACGGAAGGAGTGGGAGGAGCTGAAGGAGGAGGGCAAGATATCCGAGGCGTTCTCCAAGGCGATGCAGAGCTCTAAGCTGACAGGCGACATGGTGGACGAGGCGGAGAAACTGCTGGAGGCCATGGGAGTTCCCGTGGTCCAGGCGCCCAGCGAGGGCGAGGCACAGGCCGCGCACATGACGCTCGAGGACCAGCCCGGCGACATATACGCGGTGGGGTCGCAGGACTGGGACTGTCTGCTCTTCGGCGCAGAGCGGATGGTCAAGAACCTGACGCAGAGGAAGAAGAGGAGGACCTCTTCAGGCGGGCAGAAGCAGATATCGACCGAGCTGATCGAACTTGATGGGGTGCTGGACCAGCTCGGGGTCCGGCACGAGAAACTGGTCTGGATGGGTGTCCTGATGGGGACCGACTTCAACCCTGACGGGATACACGGGATAGGTCCCAAGACGGCGCTGAAGCTGGTCCGCGAGTACGACTCGTTTGATTCGCTGATGGAGGACGAGAAGGTGGAGTGGGAGTCGGATAACGATCCGTACGCCATACTTGATTTCATACAGGACCCGCCGACCACTGATGCGGATTACAGTTTCGGGGGGCCGGACCGTGAAAGGATAAGGGAGATACTGGTCGAGGAACACGACTTCTCGGGTGACAGGGTGGACTCGGGTCTTGAGGACCTCGAGTCGGCCCTGAGTTCACGCCAGTCCGGTCTTGACTCCTTCACCTGATCTTCTGGTCCCTGAACTCGCTGAGTATAAGGTTCGCAAGCTCGACCAGCTCGCTGTATCCCTCTCTGAGGTCATCTATCTCCTCTCTCTGCTCCTCGATTATCTCCTCGAGTTCCTCTATCCTTTCATCCTGTCCGCTTTCCTGAGCCTCTTCGACCTTCTCCTCGATCCGGTCGAACCTGTCGTCGTGGTAGTCCTTCATCTGGTCTATCCGGGCGTCGAGACGGGCTATGTCCTCCGAGTGGTCCGGTATATCCCTCTCCGCGAGCTTCTGGAGCGTCTCGTTCAGGGAGTCCATGAACTCCGGGTCGGAGTCCTCCAGTTCGTCGATCCTCTCCTCGATCTGCCTGGTCCTCTGCTTCAGGTCGGAGAACTCGTCCTGTGAAAGAAGTTTCAGGTCCGCGAGGTCGTCGAAATCTCCGAAAAGCCATTTGAAGTCGTTCACGACTCCCTGGAGGTCATCGACGTCCTCCTTCAGCTTTGAGACGTCTCTCTCCTCTTCCTTTTCCTTCAGGTCCTCTATATCGGACCTCAGGTTCTCCATGTCGATGGCCAGTTCCTCGAACTTGTCGCCGTCCAGCTTCTCCACGCGGCTTTCAAGCTCTTCAAGCCGGTCGCCCAGTTCTGAGCCATCCGTCTCCTCGATCTGGTCCTCTATCTCCTCGAGCCTTTCCCGGACCGCGTCTATCTCCTCACCTATCTTCAGGCTGTCCTCGAGTTCCTCCACCCTTGCGTCAAGTTCCTCGAGCCGTCCCTCGAGTTCCTCCTCTTCTATCCCGAGGTTCAGTTCGGAGGATTCGACCTCAGCTAGATCGTCCTCGAGGCGGTCCATCCTCTCCCGGAGTTCCTCGGCGTCTTCCACGGAGCCGATTGAGTCGATCCTCTCCTCCAGTTCGTCTATGTCCTCTTCAGTATCTGTCTTTATCTCGTTTATCAGGTCCGACTTCTCTGCCAGCCGGTCCTTCACCTCCTCCAGGTCGGAGCGGAGTTCGCCGTCGTCCTCGAGTTCCTCTATCCTTTCCCTTAGCTCGGAGAGCTGTTCCTCAAGCTCCTCACGGACCTCCGGCACCTCGTCCTCTATCCCAGCGATGTTCGCGATGTCGGTCCTGACGTCCTCGATTTCTTCCTCTATCTCTTCTGGTTCAAGCTCCATCAGTTCCTCGAGGTCCACTTCCTCCAGCTCCTCTATCTTCTCCTCGAGCTCGTCTATCCTTTCACGGAGTTCTCCGGCGTCGTATCCTTCATCGTCCTGTTCTGGCTCTTCAGGTCCTTCATCTCCGATTCCTTTTTCTTCAGTGTCCCTGTCTTCCCCGGCCGTCTCTTCATCCTCTTCGGCTACGGTCTCTTCCGCTTCCGGGTCTTCTTCCTCTTTCTCTTCCCCGGAGTCTTCTTCGCCCAGAAGGACCTGTTCTTCTCCGTTTTCCTCCTCTTCACTGTCATCTTCGATTATAGCGTCATCCTTTTCGTCTTTTCCTCCTTCGAAGAGCGGTTTCTGTCCTGAGGAACTGTTCTCCTCCTCTTCTGATTCTTCTTCGCCGAAGATGACGTTGTCAGACATCGTTATCCCTTGGAGAAGAAACGGTCTTCAAAAAGTTATAAGCCTTTTTCACCCGGGTGAAACAACATCGGGTTCAGTCCTTCATCTGCTTCTTCACGACCTCTGAGAGCTTGGCCACGTTGCCCATGAGCTCGGTGAAGTCCTGTTCGGCCTCGTGTATCCTTCTCTCCAGTTCCGCGACCTCGTTGTCGAACTCCTGTCTCAGATCCTCTATATCCTCTCTCGTTCCCTCCTCCTTCTCTTCCAGTCGTTCCTCCATCTCATGTATCTTCTCTGACTTCTTGTTCATCTCGTACTCCAGTTTCTCATCTATCAGCCGGTTGAAGTGCTCCATCAGGTCCATCATGTCCTCCTCTATCTCCGTGATCCGGTCCTCGAGCTCGGCAGGGTCCTTTATGGAATCGATCCGCGCCTCCACGTCTTCCACTTTCTCCGACAGCGATCTCTCGTTCTCCTCCTCGCTGTAGACCTCGAGCTCCAGTTCCTCGACCCTCTGGACCAGTTCGTTGATCTGTCCGAGTTCCTCCGACTCGCTGGACGCGAGGACGTCCTCAATCTTCTTCAGCTTCTCCATCACGGGTTCGTCCTCGTGGTCCTCGCTGTACATCTCGTACTCCAGGTTCTCAAGGCGGCCCTCAAGGTCCTCAAGCCTTCCGTGAACCTCTGACTCCGCCTCGACAAGTTCTTCGCCCAGGTCCTGTGCCTCGTGCTCCGATACTTTCTCCTCTACCTCCTCGAGTCTTTCAAGGACCGAGCCTCCCTCCTTTTCCTCGCTGTAGATCTCGTCCTCGATGTTCTGTAGTCGTTCCTCTATCCTCTCCATTTTTCCGGCGAGCTGGTCCTCTTCCTCGTCGCCCGCGTCTTCAAGGTTCTGCTCTATCTCGTCGATTTTATCGCTGATCGCCATATCGATTATCAGATTTACCTGATTAATAAACCTGCGGCATCAAACACAGGGTATGAGACCTGTCGTCCTCGTCGTGATGGATGGAGTCGGACTGCGTGAGGAGAAAGACGGCAACGCATTCAAACAGGCCACTACTCCCAACCTGGATTCACTGATGAACGAAGGGTTCGCCGAGATAAAGGCGGACGGTCCGGCCGTAGGACTGCCCGAAGGTTACACGGGCAACTCTGAGGTGGGGCATCTCCACCTCGGCGCGGGTCGAAGGATACCGCAGCGACTGACAAGGATAGACGACGCGATAGAGTCAGGCGAGCTACAGAAAAATGAGGCGCTGGTCGAGGCATACAGGTCCGCCGAAGAGAATAACTCCACGGTGCACCTCGCAGGCATAGTGAGCGACGGCGGGATACACGGACATATAGACCACCTGAAGGCCCTGATAGAGTACGCATCGGACTACAACGTCGATGTCAAGGTCCACGCCTTCACCGACGGAAGAGACGTCGATCCGAAGTCCGCGGAGAAGTTCCTCCAGGAACTCGAGGAGGTCTGCCTGAAGAACGGCGCCGAGATAGTATCCGTGATGGGGAGGTACTACTCGATGGACCGCGACCACAACTGGGAGAGGACCGAGAAAGCCTACAGGGCGATGGCGCAGGGAGAGGGATACGAGTACAGCGAACCGGAGGAAGCGGTCCAGAAAGCATACGAGGACGGAGAATACGACTACTTCATCCAGCCATCGGTCAAGGAGGGCTACGAGGGTATCGATGAGGCGGACGAACTTGTCTTCTACAACTTCAGGGCGGACAGGGAGAGACAGATCGCCGAGGCGTTCCTGAAGGAAGATTTCCAGGAGTTCGACAACCCCGTGAGGCCTTCGTTCACCTCCATGTTCCGCTACAGGAAGGACTTCGAGAACCCGGTCCTCTTCGAGAAGAACATCGTCGAGGACACCCTGGGAGAGAAGATAGAGGACGCAGGACTCTCACAGCTCCGCGTCACGGAGTCACAGAAGATACCTCACGTCACCTACTTCTTCAACGGCCAGAGAGAGGTCCAGTTCGACCATGAGGACCGCGAATTCATAGAATCCGACAAGATAAAGGCCTACGACCAGGAACCCGAGATGCACGCCGACGACACGACCGAGATCGTCCTCGAGGCCGTGGAGGAGGGAGAGAAGGACTTCATACTGCTGAACTACGCCAACGGCGACCTCGTCGGCCACACAGGAGACATGGAAGCCGCGGTAGAGGCCATGGAGACCGTCGACAGGAACATCGGAAGGCTGGTCGAGAAAGTCCGGGACACGGACTACGTGCTGATGGTGACAGCGGACCACGGCAACTGCGAGGACATGGGAACCGGCGACTCGCCCAACACGTCACACACCACCAACAGGGTCCCGCTCATCGCCGCCAACACGGACCGCGAGATCGAGGACGGCGAGATATGGGAGGTAACAGGAGTGATCGAGGAGTTGCTCGATGTCTAGTTACACTGGTCTGCCAGTCCCCCATCGTAGTACTTGTTACAGTTCAGGTCATTCCAACGGTCCTTCTGTGAATTGGTAGGTTGAGGGGTCTGCTCACCGCACTGGGTGGTCCTGAACTCCGTCACTACTATCTTGCACTGCGACTGGTTCGACTGCCGGTCCAGGAAATCCATGAAGCCGTAGGACTGGTTCTCCACCATCGACATGACCGCCAGCCCGGTGACCATTATCACCGCGGCCGCGAGGACCAGCTCAAGGGTCTTGTCCATTTAACCACCGATTTTTCCACACAGAGCTTGGACCTGATCGCCTGCTTCAGCGGTATCTCCGGAATTTAAACCTTTGAAGAGGTCTCCTATTCCGCCTCTCAGTCGTTCCTCGCCGCCGACCGTTCTGGTACAGGAGTTTGGAAGTTTTATCTGCATCTTATTGTTGTAGCCTCTGCACTTCCTTTCCAGCTGGGACTTGCATATCTGTTTCTGGGTGTCGGCACCTATCCCGAGGACGCCCTGGTTGAATGCGAAGATCACCGTGAGGGCGGCCATCATAAGGACCGATGCGGCGATTATGAGGTAGAGTATCTGTGAGAGGCCTTTTCTCTTCATGAGTGAAGGTTTGGTTGCGCGGTATAAAAAGTTTGGAGGATTTGGGGTAGAAAAATGGGGAGTGGGCCTTGATGCCTTCCGGTGCGGAGGGTTTCAAGGCTGGGAGATGTCGATCTGGATGGATGAAACGTTGAGATCGTCTCCTTCGTCGGTCTCTATCTGGTCTGTTCCGATCGAGATATCTTCTACCTCTGCTCCCTCGACGAACCTGTTCTTGATGAACTCCGCCACGTCTACTGCTGTCGAAATAGCCTGTCCTCGCGCCTTGACGTGGACCAGTTCGTTCCCTTCGTCGAACTGGGTTATCACGGCGAGGACATAGCTCATGGCGGGTTTGTTCCCTATGTACACTGTGTTGTCGTCTTCTTCTGCCACTGAAAGTTCACCTCTATCCCGGTTTTATCTGTCCAAAATTTAAATTTCTACCGTCTCAGCCGCTAATCCTGTGTGTAGTCGTGGAAGTAGGGATCCACCACGAACTTCAGGTGCTTCCATCCCTCTGCCGTAGGTATCCTGTACTTCTGGTCCTGGTAAACTATCCTGAAGTTGCTGGATTTGATGGACATATCGACGTCTATCTCGTGGTAGTAATCCTTGTCGACCTCGATACAGTTGCCTTTCTTGTCTCTTTCGATACATTCTCTGTCGCAGACTCTACCTGTCTTGGTTACGTCCACGTCCCCGCTTGATAGAGCGAAATCATCTGTTTCTGCATAGCGGAGAGTTTCGCTAGGTCCTTCAACCTCTAAAGTCGGTATCTCGAACCCTTTTTTTTCCGGAAATTTTGATCTCACTTCGCTCATCGCTTCCCCTATCTCGTTCTGGGCGTCCCCTATAGCTTTCTCTTCGACGTTTTCTATCTCAGAATCACTGGGATATCTGCATGTCTCCCCGGATGCGGAGTAATCCGTCGGTACATCCCTCAGGTTCTCTCTAAGTTCTCTGACCGCGTCATGGGTCTGGTTGGCCAGCATCATGTACCGGTTGTCATAGGCTACTCTACGGGTCTGGTAGATGTTTTGGGGGTCTCCCTTGTAGCGGAAGGTTTTTTCGCTGAAAGTACATTTTATGCCTACTGCCTCTTTCCCGAAACGGTAGGTTATCCCGAAGTAGTTGAAGACGAATGATGATGACAGCGAGAGAGGTATGTTGGTTCTCTCCCGCGGCTTCTTTCCCGAGTAATAGAGGGAAAGGTCGTCGTATGGTATGGATTTCAGTGCCATGTCGCCAGGGACCTTGCAGTTCGAGAAACCTGGTATATTTGTCTCAAAGATCTTAGCGTACTCGGCCCTGAAGGTCTCGTTCGTCCTGTATCTCAGGTTTTTAATCAGTTTTTCGGCGGTGATTGTGGAGAGCGTATCGTATCTCCACCGGAGATCTTCTCCACCTCCTTTCTGGCCCAGGTCCCACGTTTTCTGGTGGGTCGAGTGGACGCCGGCGGTCGGCAGGTAGCTGTAGTAGTAGAAGTCGCCGTAGGACCTTGTCGCGGACATCCTGGTGAGGTCGTTGATCGAGTTCGCGACCTCGTTGCTGAAGGACTGGGATATAGGTATCGACTGGAACATCATCAGGGCTGTCATCAGCAGAAGCCCTATCATGGGAAGTATGCCGGATATACTGCCCTTTCTCACTGTCCGCCCACCGCGAATATGCTTCCTGAGGTTTTAACCCACATGGAGAAAGTGGCTTTCTGGCCGTTCGACAGCGCTATGGGATAGGATATCAATGATCTCGTTCCAGTCGGCTCGTATGTTGAGACGGTTATATCGGCCGGTTTCTCTCCTTTCACGTTCCTTATCTCCAGGTGGTAATCCACTTTGTTCGGTCCCTGATGCCAGTATCTCTCCATCTTGTACTTCAGGTAGGTCTTCAGGTCCTTCTTCACCTCGGACCTGGGTATCTTCCTACCGTCTATGTATATGGCGTCTCCGGGAGTCGAGAAGTAGTAGGACACGATGCGGTAGACCTTCCTGTTGCCGTAGTCGTTCTTTACCCCGGGCGCCCGCCACATGTAGTCGTTCATGGTGTTAGTGACGACAGAGCGCTTCCGGACCTCTCCGAGTTCCGCCGATATCGTTGCTGTGACCTGCTGTTCGAAGAGATTCCCGACCCCCGTCAGGCTGAAGAGGAGGATTATATCCATCATGACGACTACAGCCATGACCATCGCCTCTCCGACTATCCCCTGGCCCTTACTTGATCGGGTAAACATAGATCCTCACCGGTAGCCTCCTGTTGTAGTTTTTGCCCTTCCTGATTATCATAGCTGGTGCGAACACCACATCCCTCAGTGCGACTCCCTCCGGGCGTCTGTTACAGTCAAGTTTCCTGGGGTTTGTCGCGTGCTCCGAGAGCTCGTCCAGTTTCTTGATGTAGAAACCGAAGTTCTCTCCGTCCAGACCGGCGACCCTCTCGATGTAACAGTGGCCGTTCCTCTTCTTGTAACCTATCTCTCCGGTGCTGTCCTTCCTGTTCGTAAAGAATTCTGCAGGTATAAGTCCTCTGCGGTGGTCGTAGTAATAAGAGTTTTTGACGGTATTTTCCGCCCCTGTGGCTGCATCTACCGATATAGTGTTCTCCAGGACCACGGCGGACCGGTAAGCCTCCATGCTCTGGGCCTGTACGTTCTCGCTCAGCGCCACGAGCCCTCCGCCGTAAACGTTCACGGTCAGCGCGACGCCCGAGAGAAGCATCAGCGCATAGGGGATCTTGGTTATGAGGTTGTAGAGGTCCATACTACCATTTCTCCGGGCAATCGCCCGTTGAGATCTCAAGTCTTCCGTCCACGGTTTTGTGAAGACAGAGCAATTTCTTTATCCTGGTGAAGTCCTGGTTCGAGGCGGTTTCTTCATACGTTATATCGCTGTATCCGCTGCTGTCTTTCTCTATGGTCGCCTTGCCCGTGGTGTCCTGGTACTTTACTATTATCCTCCAGTTCCCGCTACTCAGCTCTTTCACCCTGTAGAGGTAGTTCGACATCTCCAGCTCCATGTAGGTCCTGGGAGCGGACCGGGCGACCAGCGCAGCGTTCGCCAGCCTCTGGGCCTGTATCTTCGTTGTCTCTTCCTTCACGTAATCTGTCGTGTCTATCTGGACCGTGTATATGGCACCTATCAGTATCAGAAAGGTCACGACCGCCTCGATCATCGTGAAAGGCATCGATCCCTGGCCCTTGCGGTCCATCAGTCCACCCTTACGTCGATATCTATGGTAGGATGTTTTTTGTCAGCGTTCTCCGCCTCTATCCCTATCCTCCAGTCCCCGCTTGTTATCTTCCGGTAGTTGCTTTCCGGGAACTTGAGGTTGTACTTGCAGCCGCTGAGCTTGTAAATTACAGCTTTTCCATTAGCGGGCTCGTAGACCAGTCTGTACCTGTACTGCTCCGATTTTCTCAGGGTTATGTAGCCTGATGATCTTATGTCTATGGTCAGGTTGGCTGGTTCGGCGGCTCCGCCTACTGTTCCGCCTGTCACCGCCGCGCACTTCTTAGAAGCAGTCTTTCCCAGTTCGTTCAGTTGGCCCTCGTCCCACTGGCTGTTCGAGGTCTCGGCAAACATGTTCAGGAACTGTTTGGGTATCTGGATGCCGCCTATAAGAAGTATTATTACTCCGAGGACGACCATGACCGGCATACCCCAGGTACCTCCCTTTCTAGCCACCTTTTCTACCTCCCTTCTGTCCGCAGACATCAGTGTTCTCCTGGTTGGCGAACACGCAGGAAATCTGGTTGCCTATATTGTTTGCGAAGCTTCCTATGTTGCTCTCCCCTCTGTCCAGCGTCATGCTTGCGATACCGTAGACTCCAGCCACGACGAGCAGAGCTACCACGATAGCCACCAGTACCTGTACAGCGCTTCTCATCAGCTTACTATGTTACCCAGTGAGACCTCTATACCCAGGTTTTTCAGAGCGAAACTTTCCAGAAAGTTTCCTCTGGTGGTAAATATGTATGCAAGCGTTACTGCAACTATGATGCCCACCATTATGCTTACTATAACGCTGAGGCTTATATCCAGACCCTTCCTTCTCTTCAGCATCTTCATGGCTGTGAAAGGCTGGGAAGGCCAGGTAGTCCCTGGATAAAGTTGTTGAGCAGGTTTTGAAGCTGGGACTGGAAGGCCGCGAATACCAGCGCGATAACCATCACACCGAGGACCATCATCGCCACGGTTTTGATGGACATGTCCAGTCCCTTCCTTTCTCCTCTCATTGTAGATAGATTCCTCTTTCGGGGATATAAAAGTCGAGTTTCAGGGGGTGCAGTTCTTCAGGGATTTCCTGACGTTCTGCCATTTCGTGTCAACTACCTCCCCGTTCTTATTCTTCAGCACAAGTTTGACTGAACAGGATTTCTGATAGCTGAAAGACTGAGACGTGAATATCGCTGTTGTCTGATCCAGTGATGTGTCTGTTCCGCTATTTGAACCTGAAGTCAATTTTTTCCAGGCGAAGAGAGGTTCATCTGTCAGGTAGAACTCTTCACTTTCGCCCCTCCTCACCAGTTCGTAACCGTAACCAGGAGATCTGGCAGAAGGGCTGGCTCGTCCCTTATAGTACATCTCGATGTAGTAGCTGCCCGAGGAGTAGGAGTTAGTGCTTATCTGTGGTGTTAATGTTACATAACGGTCCTTTTTGCTATCTACGTCCGATGAGCTTACCGTCAGCCCGGCACTTCTTTTGTCCGGACAGCTCTTTACGGCTGATCCCAGCGAAATTACTGTTGTTTGTGACCCGATGACCTTATCTGTTCCTCCACCTCTTGCTTTCAGCAATTTGAGCTTAAGTCTACAGAGCTGGTTGCCTGAGATTTCTCCGCCGTTTATCTTGATCTGGAACGTTTTCTCGTCACCCTGTCCGATTTCCTTTACTCCACTGACATCGAGAGGGTTGTTATTCATTTCGTAGGCTCCTACTTTCAGGCCTCCTTCCCAGTAGTCGTTCTTGACTCTGACATCGATATAAAGATCTTTCTCGTCACCGATGAATCTCGTGAGATAGGTCGTCAAGCCTTTGTACTTGAACCTGTAGTTCCCGTAATATGCTATACTTGCTGCAGGTCCGCTCTCTAGTTGTCCGCACTGCCTAGTCTCGACATTGGTCACGACTATCCTCGGAAATATATCCTGATCTCCAAGCCCGGGACGGTCTGCCTCCCCATCATTGAAGGGCCCTCCCTGATTCACCTGTATGTAGCCTTCGTCACCCGGACAGAGCCTCACTTTGGCTCTTGGTTGATTTTTAGTGTCCAGGTTGTAAAGTCTTGCTATGAATGCGAACCTGTACAGTTGGTCTTTTTCGAAGTCCAGCGAGTCTGCCAGTTTCTTAAACGAGTCCTCGGCCAGCGAGGGCGAACAGTAGATTGTGTTGCGTCCCGTGATAAGTTCCTGTCTCTTCTTCACGGGGTCGATGAGTCTTCTGTCCCTGGTGACCTGGTCCTCGAACCATACCAGGTAATTAGGACCGGTCCCTATGGTTCTGGGGGAGAGAGTCCAGTCCTGAAGTTCACCCGTCGCCATGGCGGTTATCGATTCAACCGTCCCAACGCCAGGAACGAAGAACCCGGCTACCCCAGCTCTAAAGAACGCTTTATCAGCTGCGTTTACTTCATCGCCCTGCCACTTTTTGTCGCACTGTTTCGGAGTTATAACGGCTCTTTCATAGGATTGGGTGGATCCTGCGATTAGATGCCTTTCAAGCCATGTCCCTTTATCAGGATTATTCTCGTCGTGGTAGGTCACGAAAGTTACGGGTTTCGTCACCTCGAACTTCACGCGGGAGAAACGGCCCTCCATGTCGTATCCTGATTCCTTGAGGTCCCAGGAGCCCGGACCTCGTATGAACGTTTCCGATGCTCCCACGCAGTTCGGCTTCTTTCCCAGGTAGCTGTCCTCCAGCGCCTTATATCCACCGGTTTTCTGGAGATAGCCGGGCAACGAGGGCCAGTTAGGTTCACCTTTTGTTATGCCTTCTTTGCATCCCTTCACCGAGGCCACGGTGTATACGTAGTGTGTAAGGTTTGAGAGGTCCTGCTTGTTCTCGATGTCTACCACGTAGTCGGTCTGGTTCTCGGCTTTCCCGAATGCTTGGTCGAAGTACTTCCCGAAGTAACCGGTGGTGGTCATCGTCATGAAGGTGGATGCCGTCATAAGGCCTAGCGCCAGAACCAGTATGGTCTTTATCCCCATTCCTTTTCTGCTGTCTAGCATCCCGTTATCGACACCCCCACCGTGTCCGCCACTATGCTGAATACTCCACGCATCAGCATACACATGGCTCCTGAGACGTTGTCAAGTATCGGTGTTACGCTGGCGAGGAACAGGAGGGCCATACCCAGTGCGACTATCAGGACTATTATGCCGTTTATCGGCAGGTTTCCCTGTCCTTTTGATCTGCCAATTGGTTTCATTCTGAGGCGGCCTGTTTACTTTTTTGTGTGATATTTGATAAGGTTTCGTCTCCTCCGGGTCAGTTCAGGAGGTTCTCGAACATCGATTTCATTATGTTCTCGATTCCCCCGGTTATCACTCCTATCAGGAGGGCCACGAATCCCAGGGATATCACTATTATCACCAGGACCTGCAAAGCGCTCATACCTTTTTTCATCCGCTTATACCACCCACTATGCCTCCGAACAGGAGGCTCACGATTATCACGGTCATCGTGTAGAAGAACACGCCGGAGATCATCACTTTTCCGACGAACAGGTTCTTGTAGGTGTCGTCCTCGCCATGGGTTATCTTCATGTAGAAGGTCCCGAGTATGTAGAGCAGCTGTATGAGGTAGAGTCCAACGACGAGCTGGAGGACCTCTGGGGGTATCACCGAGTCCGCCGCACCGAGACCTGTAGGCAGCCCGGTCGGCGCCCCTGTCTGGAGGTTCCCGGTCGCGCCCGAGAAGGACTGTCCGAGCGTGTAGAGAGCCCTTATTATGGTCTGGGACATCCCGACGGCGACACCTGAGACTATGGGCGCCAGCAGGTAGGCAAGCATCTGGATAGTGGTTATTGTGTCCTCCATGTAGTCGTTGAGGTCCTCCTGGGTCTTGTGTATGTTCTTCAGGTACTTGGAAATCGTCATCATGGCGGTCGAGGCCATGTTTGTCCCCTTCTTGGATGACTCGATCACCGCCTTCATGACGGTCCTTATCATCTGGCTGGGGAAGTCCCTTATCGCGCCGTACTCATCGTGGAAGATGGACTCCTCAAAGGTCATGCCCATCTCCCTGACGTTCTGGGATGCCTCCCTGAAAAGGTCCGATATCTCAAGTTCGGAGGTGGATTCCGCGGCCTCCTCCAGTCCTTTCTCTATCGGTGTCCCGCCGGATATCTTGTTGCCGAGTTCGAACAGTGCGTTCGGGAACTGCTGCTCGATGTTCTCCAGTTTCTCCTCCGCGTCTCTCCTGTTGACGTTCCCGAGGTACTTCGTGACTCCTATACCGAGACCCAGTCCGAAGACGAGCGACAGGCTTCTCATCAGCATCGGCATCGGAGCAAGTTTGTCCGCCGAGGCCTTGAAAAGCGGTGGGGCGGCCTGTATTGTGGTGTTCGAGGATACTGGATACGTGTGAGGGAAGTAGGCGTATCCGGCTATGCCGTATAGGCCGAAAGCCAGGAACAATAGGAGGCCTATCGGCCAGACCGGTATCTTCCCTGAGAAACCCAGTATATCGATCCTGTACTTCCCGCGTTCCGGCAGAGTATCCTCGTCTATAGGTTCCGTCGATACTGTCGGAGGCCTGGAGCTCAGGGTTCTCTGCATGAACCAGTAGAGGAAACCGGGTAGAAGGATGTTGAACATGACGAAGAGATGGACTGGCGTTATCAGCCCGCCCATGAATGCCGTGATCAGCGGCAGCATTATCATGCCGAGGACCGGGAGCATCGCTCCCATGGCGTTGATTATCATGACCGGGGTCTCAAGGCTCTGGGCGTAGTGTTTCATCTTCTCCCGGGTCCCGTCCAGTATGTTGTCGATGGAGTCCTGGAGCATCCTCTCCATCCGGTCCTGGCCGGGCTCCTGCATCGCCGCCTTCAGAAGGGTCAGGGATTCCAGGAAGTCGTCGTTGTAGCCCTTCCAGCGGCGGGTGTAATCCTCCATCGCCTCCTCTATCCTGTTGTAGTTGCCGACCTCGAGGTCCCAGAGTATCCCTTTCAGGTCCTTCGATATAGGTCCCTCCAGGTTCAACGCGGCGAACCGGACTCCGCCCTCGAGGTTCGGCGAGGACCGCATGTAGACGACCATGTAGAGTATGGCCAGTATCATCTCGCCGCTGCTCCGTATGACCTTGTTCTTGGCAGCGTACTTCGGCTTGAGATACGTGTATGCGCCCGCGGTCAGCGGCACCGAGAGGAAAAGTATCATCACTGTGACCGGTATGATCCCCACCAGCATATTGATGAGGAATATCAGGGTCCAGAAAAGCGTCCCGGTCAGGAAGACGCCGACCGATGCGGAGAGGACCATACCCGGCGTGATGTTCCATCCGAGTAGTTTTATCGGATCGTTGAGGCTTTCCTGTACTGACTCGTCTGCCTTCAGGTGGAATATGTTTGCGTAGAGGTTGCAGAGTCTCTCGTACCGGTTCTTGGACTTCGAGTGCTCCGTTTCCTCCTTGAACTCCTTGTAGGCACGCGAGTAGCTGTCCTTGTCGGAGGTGTCGTAAGGAGGCATCTCGACGTCCTTGTCGAGGTCCTCCAGTATGTCGTTTATCCTTTCCTCCTTGTCCTCGTCATCGGGCATTTTCTACACCTGCTGGTCCAGCCATTCCTTCCACCGCGCGTAGATCCTCTCGGGCTGCTGCTCGCCGTATTCCTCGTTCACCCTCTCCGCGATTATGTGGTACTGCTGGTTTGCCTTCACCACGAAATCAGCCTCCAGCATGTCAGGACGGTCCTCCTCGTTCGCGGTCTCCACCAGCGTCTGCTTGACCCTCTTTCTCAACTGGATGTTGTCCCAGACCGCCTCCCAGTCGTTCTTCCACTCCCTGATGTTCTCGGCTATCCTGTTAAGTATCTCGGACTGGCCGTTCTTCAGGGTGTCAGTGGGAACGAGTTCGTCCTTATTTGAATCGTAACGCATCAGATCCACGAAGGCGCCTTCCTCCATAGGGTCGTCGGTCCAGGTCTTCCTGACCTCCGTTATACCTGTCACACGCCGGTAAGTCTGCAGACCGTCCGGACTCTTGATCTTGTTGACGCTTACGATTATGTCCGTCGCCTTGAAGGAGGTCCTCGGCACGTTGAGGTCGTTGACCACGCGGTCGAAGACCGAGTAGGCGTCCTCGCCGTGGATCGTTCCCCCGACGAAGTTCGCGACCGCGCCGACACGCATAGCCTCGTAGAGCGCCTGAGCCTCGTCCGACCGGACCTCTCCGATGACCAGCGCGGAGTCTCCCAGCCTGAGCGAGGTCCTTATTGCCTCGTCCGCCGGCATCTCGTTCTCGACCTGCGTGATGACCGACTGCGACTTCATCCTTTCGATGTTGTAGCCCAGGCCCTTCATCTGGTTGACGGGTAACTCGAGCGTGTCCTCCACCGTCACTATGCGGTGGTTCTTCATTATCTCCAGCATCGAGGCACCGAGCAGCGAGGTCTTGCCTGCTCCTCTAGTGCCCGAGAAAAGCACGGACCTGTTTCCGTCAACTATGAATGATATCAGCGCGGCGCCCAGGGGGTTTATCATGTCGTTGTCGATGAAGAGAGGGAGTGTCCAGGCCTTTGACCTGTGCCGCCTGAAGGCGAACGCCAGTCCCTCCGGGGACAGGTTCTCCTGTATGACCGCCACGCGTGCTCTTCCGCCGGGTACGTCGGTCTCGGTGTCCAGCACAGGGTTGGCCTCGTCCAGCGGCCGTCCTGACTGTATCCTGAAGCGGGTCGCCCATGACTCCGCTTCCTCCTTCGTAGGTATCAGGTTGGTCTTGCACTCCTCGTACTCCTGGTGGTTCACGTATATCGGAGAGCTTCCTATCGGAGAGTTTATGAAGACGTCCTGGATTTTCGGGTCCGCGAGCAGAAGTTCGAGGACGCCTAGGCCCGAGGTGTATCTGTTCAGGATGGAGGCGAGTTCCTCGAGCTCGTCCATCGACAGGTTTATGTCCATCTGGCCGGCGATGTCCCTGAGCATGTCCTTGCCTATGTTCTCGAACACCTCCTGCATCCTCTCCGGACGGGCGAACTCGCCCTCCTCCGGGGAGTGAGACGCCATGAAACGTCTCGCCGCATCGAGAAGAGTGTACTTCTCCTCCGGCAGGTTGAACTCCGGGGGATCGACGTGGTAGACGTTCCTGGTCTCCTCCGGGGTGTCGTATATCGAGACCTCGATGTCCTCCCTGACCGAGTACCTGTCGATCTCCTCACCCCTCTCCGGGGGAAGAGACATGTACTTCGTAAGCATGAAGTTGGGACGGACCAGCGGATGGAAGAACTCCCTGTATATCTCCCTGTCGCCGATGTGGTGGCCGGTTATGTAGTCTTGGGCTCTCTCTATCATCTCTGTTTCCTCGAGTATGCCCATCACCGGATCTACAACGTCCTCGATGAAATGCTGGAGACACTCTTTCTGCTGGGGATAGCCCTCGTCCTGGTCCTGCTTCAGGTGTCTCTTTTTCCTCTTCAGCCTGACGTAGGCGCCGATGGGATCCCTCCTCATGTGATCGAAGACTATCTCCTGGGCGTCCGGCAGGTGCTGGCTGTAAACGTTGCTGCACTCGTCCCGCCTGACCTCCTTCGAGAGGTATCCCTGGCTGGAGATGTCCTGTATGGCGCCGGCGATCTCCTTCAGCATCCGGACCTGTTCCTCTCCGTACTCGTAATCTCTTGACTCGGAGAGGACGACCGAGTTCGCCTCCGGGACCTCCTGAAGTATATTGATAACCCTTGACATGACCTGGGGGTAGTCCTCGATGGAGGCGCCGTAGATGGAGCCGAGCGTGTTCACCCGGACCGTGTGGGTCTCGTCGTCGTACTCATAGTCGAAAACGTCTTTGTCAGTCAGTGCCATCCCAGCATTATTTTATTCGGGTGGCGTCAAATTAAAAGATAGGATGGCTGACAACGATCTGCTGAACCAGATAGTGGACCGGGTGAACGACTTCAACCGGCGTGTCCGGGACCTCGAGGAGAAGGTAAGGAACCTCAATGCCCGGGTGAACACTCTTGATGACTCGCTTCTCAAGAAGACGAAGTCGCTCAGCAACGATATCCAGGATATAAACGACGAGATAAGCCAGGTCAGGGACCGCATCGCGAACCTCGAGGTGGACATTAAGGAGATAAACAGGGAGAAGAGGAAGTACGTCACTTCCCAGGAGCTCGAGGAGATCGAGAACTACATGGACCTGATGAACCCCATCAACTCCGCTTTCGTCACCAAGAAGGAGGCGAAGGAGATGGTCCAGGACGCGGTGAACACGGATCAGGGAGTGACCGAGGAGGAAGTCGAGGAGATAGTCGACAGAAAGATAAAAAAGCTGGAAGAGTAAACTGGATTAGACGCTCTGGAAACCCTTAAATTCGAGGGAAATTAAAGGTTAGTTAGATGAAATTCGAGCTCTTCGGAAGACTCCGGGACAATGACGAAAATCAGGATGGAGAGAACGGCTCGTCAGGAGATTTCGAGTCTTCCTCATCCGAGCTCACGGCTGGAGAGCTTGAGCAGACGGTCGAGGACATGTTCTCGCAGGGTTACTCGGAGGAGGAGATCAAGCAGGAGCTCTCGGGACAGTACTCGGAGACGGAGATCAACAGAGCGATCAACAATACTGTTACAGCCTCTGCCACGGCGGCGGAGGAAGAGTTCGAGGGAGGACCTGAACCCATGACACCTTACGAGGAGGACCAGGAAGATGAGGCAGTCAGCCCCATGGACGAGGGCTATGGAGGATCCGAAAACTCCGGACAGGAAACAGGGAACATGAACAACCCGCCCGGTCCGGGAGGAGGGTCCGAACAGCAGGGCATGGGGTCCTCTCAGCCACCGGTCCAGCAGGATCAGGGGATGCAGCAGACAAACCCTGCCAGACAGAACCAGTCTCAGTCCGGTTCCAGGCGGTCAGGTGGCGGGGTCGATGCGGAGACCGAGGAACTTATCGAAACTATAGTCGCGGAATACTTTGACAGGGTTCAATCAAAGTTCGACCAGGTCTACGAGGAGCTGGATCTTATAGAGGAGGAGATGGAGAACCTGGAGAGCAGGGTCCACGACCTCGAGGTCCGGGACGACGAGGACCAGGAACAGTTCGTACAGAAACTGGATGAGGTCGAGGAACACATCGATTCCTACGAATCAAGGATCGGAGGGCTGGAGAAGGCTTTCCAGCAGGTACTTCCCTCCCTTGTCGACAACGTCAGGGACCTTACCGATCTCGTGCAGGAGATCAAAAGGGAGAGAGGGATGGAGACTGAAACGTCGGTCTCCAGTCAGGACATGGAAGACGTCGACATGGAAGAGATGGAGGACTGGTAACTCTCTCGTCGAAAAATATTTTTGTGGTCCTTCTTCAGTTGACCTGCTCCGCTACTATTCTCCCGCCAGGTAGACCACGGTTATTATGAACACCAGTATCAGTATCGGCATCACGACCTCCTCGAAGACCGGTCCGTCGGTAATCTGGGTCCCGCCGCCGTAACCTATCAGGACGCTCACGAAGGAGACGACCGCTATGATACCTATCACGACTTTCATGAGCCCTCCGCTGTTCTGGACGTATTCCTCAAGGTCGATCCCGGCGACCCCGGACAGTATAAGCAGGCCGACCACTCCGAAGACCGCGAACGCTATGTTGGCGGCGAAATGGGTCCACATGCCTTCCGGGGCGAACCTCCAGATCCCGAACAGGAACATGAACGAGACCGCCAGCGCTATCACCCCGTTTATCTGGCTGTCCTCGCTTATGGCCTGGTACTTGTCGAGGACTCCGTAGGTGACGGCGAAGACCAGGAGCCATGAAAGCAGGAGGTTCATGCCCTCCTCGTACATGAACATGACCACCTGGTCTACAGCTCCCATCTAATCACCTCAGTCTATGTCCTCCATCATCTTTTCCAGCATGGAGGTCCCGTCTTCTTCGTCCTTTTCCTCGCCGCCGCTGGTGGTCCACCAGATCGTCCCGGCGACAAGCACCAGCCAGATCAGGCCTTTCTCGAACAGAAGGGTGGAGAGAGATCCGATTCCCTTGAGTTCAAGGCCTATACCCAGCAGTCCCTGGATCCCGCCGGAGAACCCGAACGCGATCACGGCCAGCACCACCAGGAGCCAGAGGAAACCTCTCTTCCTGTAGTGCTTGGGCTCGACTCCGGACATGCCGAACAGCATGAACAGACCGAGGAGTCCCAGCATCGCCAGCGTGATCTTGAAGAAGAACTGCTGGAAGAACAGCTGGTAGGTAGGATTCTGTGATATGTAGAACGAGGTGAAGAAAGCTGCGGCAAGTGATACAACGCTCGCCAGCCTCTGCTCCTCCTCGAAGAGGTGGACCTGCTTCAGCGAGAGGAATATAAGCACGTATGTAAGCAGGAAGGGTAGTATAACCCGGTAGAAATCGTACTGCGCCAGAGGCTGGACGATATCTACCACTCAGTTATTCACCTGCGGCGAGGTGCTCGTCCAGCCTTCTGTTGAGCAGCCAGAGTTCCCTCCCGATTATCATCAAGCTGAGCATGATTATCCATGGAGCAATGTTCTTCCCGAACGCGATCATGTCGAAGGAGCTACTGCTGAAGAACAGGCTCCAGACAGTGACCACTATCGCGCCGAAGGAAAGGACCGCTATAAGGAACTCGTCCAGGATGTTTTCGACGTCGTAAAGGAATTCGTGGAACATCTTGTTTTCAAGCTCTTCTTCGTCTGTCATTGGAAAACACCTACAGACCTCCCATCCGGTTGCGCCTTGAAATCACTCTCTGGATTTTCGCCAGCACGAAACCAGCTGCCATTCCCACCACTACGACCGTCGGGTTGTTCATCAACTGGTTAACCACGTTCTCAACGAAGGCCATTTTTGATACCTCTTAACGGTTATTTATCGGTTGGCGTTTAAATATTTAGGATTTCTCCCGGTCTCTCACTCCTTTTTCGCCAGAGCCCTGACCTCTTCCCACTCGTCCTCTATGTTCTCTATCGATCTCATCACTTCGTTCAGGTGCTCCTCCTCTTCCTCGGAGAGATGTCTCTTGATGCTGTTGAGTTCTCCCTCCTCCTTGTCCAGTTCCTTCACCACTTTACTTACCTCGGCAATTTCCTCTTCCTCCCTCTTTCTCTCCTTCTTCAGGTTGTCTATCTCTTTCTGGACCTTTTTCTCAAGTTCCTTCTTCCTGTTGACGATCTTGTTTATCTCTTCGACTACCTGTTTCGTCTCCTTCTCCTCTTCCTGTATCTTCTCCCAGTCAGTCTGGTCGCTGTACTTTCTCGCCAGCTTCTCGGCGTTCTTCTCCTCCTTCTCGAGCTCCTGGGCCAGTTGCTCCAGTTCCTCTTCCTCATCATCGAGCTCCTTGAGTTCCTTCTTGACGCCCTTCAGTTGCTGGAGGGTTCCCGCTATCTCCTCGTGGGCCTCTTTCTCCATCCGCAGCGCGTCCTCAATGTCCTGGAACTCCTTCTTGTTCTC
>JBDGSJ010000002.1:0-4563 GCA_042217585.1 Candidatus Nanohaloarchaea archaeon
CATTCTCCAAGGAACAGGTAGGAGGAGCAACCTCCACGACAGTAAACGGAGCATCATTTATGGCAGATATTCGAGGTACTGCTCCTTCCAGCACAACCTCGATTGACGCTTCCGACTACGACCAGCTGGCAAGGAAGTCCATGACAGATGACGACGACGAAGACCACTTCGTAGTCGAGAAGGCGAAGGCACAGAGCGGACAGCTAAAAGCTTCTACCGCCAACGAGACGGTTGTTGGAACTGTCAACAGCAACGCTCTTCATTACACAGTTTCCTACACGCCAGGATTTGAGGAAGGAGAACAGCTCAGCGTGCTTGGAGAGAATTATGAAGTAACCGACATCGCTAGCACCAACAAGGTCAAGCTCGGTTCCACAATGACCGAGTCCGGCCTGACAAAGGGAGAGTCCTACACGCACGGACCTTACACCGTTGAAGTCGCAGACGTCGACTCAGGAAACGGAAAGGTCTTCGTAAGGATCTCCAAGGACGAAAGCGTCCTGAAGTCCACATCTCTGTCACAGGGACAGTCTGTTGCTGTAAGCAACGGAGCGTTCAACGTGACAGCAACGACAATCTTCTTCGGAACGGAGACACACATCACCCTTGACTCGACCTACACAAACACGGTCGTTACACAAGGTGAGACATCTCCGTTCGACGCAGGATACAAGGCTACAAACGTTGATGCAGAAACCTCAGGAACGGCAACGATTTCAGGGTTCACCCTGAAGTCAACCAACACCACTGCTGCAAATGCAGCAAGTTCTGACTCTGCGTCTGACGTCCCACAGCTCAGCGCTGGAGACACCTTCCAGGGACCACAGGACTACTTCGGAGTCACTTACCAGGGACTGACCAGCGAAGCCACAGAGACAGCAACAGTCAAGGACAAGAGAATGGTCACTTATAAAGACGTAGAAGGCTTCGAGCACACCCTGGACCTGGACAAGGTATCAGCCGTCTCGGGTAACGACACTGCGATCTCTGGTGGCGGTACAGAAATCAACTCTACCGACACCTACTACACTGACATCTCAGGACATCCAGTTACCATCAAGACCACTAACAATGGTGCTTCATCTGGCGGTGTAGAAGACTCGGTAAAGCTCAGCTACAAGACGTGGAGTGTCACGCTGGACAGCAACCAGAAGACAGTTGACCAGGCAACCGGTTACGGTTTCAGGGTCAACGCAGAGATTACAGGTAGCGAGGCCAACACCGGTGACAATGCAGACGAACTGGTTATCTACACCAGCCACGATGATGTAGTGGACACTCAGTACCACTCCAACCTCACAGTTGGATCCAACTCCAATGTAGAGGTCTACGAGTCTGACAGCGACGGTACTGCTGACTTCGAGGTAGAGTACGACGGCAACACCGCAGATGCCAACGTCGAAGGAGTAGACGATAACCCCGGAGACGAGAACGGAGGTCCTGTTGATGGTACCAACTGGTACCTGGATTCCAAGAACACTGACAGGCGTTCCAGCTTCGGAACGGTAGTAAGTGCTGGATCAAGTATCAGCCCGGTTACTCTGACTCTGCCTGAGAAGAAGCTCCAGGCTCAGTTCGCTCTGGGAGAGGTCACCACTTCTGGTGGCGAGTCTCAGACGTCTTACCAGCCGACCGGCTGGCCTGACGCTGCTGCTCTGGACTCTGAGGTCACGACGTCTCAGAGGCAGTCTGAGAACCTGATCCTGGTCGGTGGTCCTGCTGTCAACTCCCTTACGAAGGAGCTGGCTAATGCAGGAGACACCTGGACCCAGCAGGATTACATGAACAATTCTGACGTCGGTGTCCTGGACCTGGTCAACAACGCGTTCGCTCAGGGCGAGCACGCTCTGGTCGTCGCGGGTGCCCAGGCCGAGGACACGCGGACTGCTTCCCAGTACCTCAGTAACTACGAGCAGCATTCCAGCGTGCTCGAGGGCAAGCAGACGGTCCAGATCTCGACGCAGACTCAGTCTGTCGTCCAGTAAGTGGGTAAAAACCACTTCCTTCCCACATATTTTCTTTCTCTTTTCTTCGGATCGATTTGAGGTAACTTTCTTCTCCCTATCCAGTGGCAAGATTTAACTATTTTGCCGAAAAACTGTGTTTTATGGCAACGAGTGCTGGCGATGGCAGGGTGTATATTCCGAAGGAGTTGAGGGAGAAGTACGGTGAGAAGTTTCACGTCGTTGACAGGGGTGACAGGATCGTTCTCGTCCCTGTCTCCGGTGAGCCGCTGGAAGCCCTCAGGGATGAGTTCTCCGGTGTCGAGGGCTCTGTTGAAGAGTTAAAGGATGAGGCTCTTGACGCGGCGGTGGAGGAGGCCGGTGAATAGATGTACGTCGACGCGGATTTCGTTCTGGCGCTGGTGAAGGATGATGACTGGCTTTCCGAACGTGCCGAGGAGGTCTACAGGGAGAACGAGGACCTCTGGACTTCTCCGTACACGCTGATCGAGCTGATGCTTGTGGCTTACCGGGAGGACCGTAACGTGGTCAGGACTGTGGCGGAGACCGTGGAGCTGGTCGAGGTTAAGGGTTCGACTGACGAGGTCGAGGCTGCCGCGGTCTACGTCCAGGAGGAGGACCTGACTCCTTTCGACGCGCTCCATCTCGTGTCCTCCGGTGACGACGCGATCGCCTCAGGCGACTACGACGGTTTCAGCGAGAGGAAGGGCCTGGAGGAGTGATCTGTCTGCCTCGACGGCCACAGGTTTTATTACTTTGGTGCTACCAGGGTATACTTAGGTGAAGAGTTTATGGCTTCGGTTTCGGTCAAACTGCCTGACAGCCTGAAGGAGCAGATAGAGGACAGGGTAGAGGAAGAGGGTTACATGAACACTTCGGAGTATATCCGGCAGGCTGTGCGGGAGAAGGTCAAAGAGGAGACCCAGCTGTATCCGGACGAGCTCAGGAGGCTTATCCGGCAGGGAGAGGATCCTGGAGAGGGCGAGCACCACAGGCTGGAGGAGGTCAGGGAAGAGCTCTGATAACTGATGGATGTGGTGGTGAAGGAGGAGGCCTACCGGGACCTGGAGGAGTTAGATGAAGAGGTCAGGGACAGAGTTCTGGATGAGATAGAGGGTCTGGAAGAGAACGCTACGCCGGAGAACTCGGTCTTTATAGAGGTCGGCGATATGAAGCTTTTCCGGCTTAAACTCCAGGGAGAGGACAGGAACTCCCGGCTCAATCACCGCGTTTTCTACCAGGTCGGGGACAGCAAGGTTTACATCAGAGGTGTTTTCCATCGGGGGAAAGGATACGGTGAGGAACTGGAGGAGGAACTGAGGGAGAGGTAGTGAACTGATGGACCATGATCTCCGTGGCGTGGAAAGGGATTCCCGCTGGTCCATCTTTAAGTCTGATCGTGTTCCAAAAGGACCTGTGGCCTCTACTTTCACTGACTGGATGCTTTACAACGTGGTGGGTATCGTTTTCACGCCGGACGAGTGGCATGCGTTCGTCCTCGGGCTCACCGACGGCATATCGCTGCGGAAGGAGGGGAAGTTTTCACGGAGAGTGGTGGAGAAGGCCGGGGTCCGGGTCGCGGATTCCTGGGCGCTGGTGGAGCAGAAGGCGTGGTACTACAACGCGGGTTACTCCGCCGGCGAGTTCGGCAAGCTGGCGGTCCTGGTCCTTTTGGCGGTCCGGGTCTAGCAGTTTTCCGGTCCGTGGGTCGGTCCCGGTAACTGAGAAGTATGCGGGAAGATCCTCCGGAAAGCTCTTTAACCTCATTTCCCCGGTCAGTGCTTTTCCATTTTCAGGTCCGTGATTTCGCTGATCCTCTCGAAGTGTTCCTGGTTGCCTGTAAGCACTGTTTCATCGTTTTCGATGGCTATGGCTCCGATCATCGAGTCCTCTGGATCAACTGTTTTGCCCTCTTTCACAAGTTTTCCATCTATCTTGCCTGCACGTTTACCGGCTTCCGGATCAAGATCGTATACCACCCTGTCTCCTGTCACTTCCATCACCTTCTGTCGTTCCTGGTCCGGCAGGTCGGACTGCTGTATACCTGACCAGAGTTCGAAGAGAGTCACCGAGGTAACGGACTGGTTTTCACCTTCCTCCTCGAGTTCCCTGACTTTCTCGATGGCTTTCTCCTCGCCTTTCATCAGATCGATCAGGAAGGAAGTATCCAGGATCATTCCTCCATGGCACCTGCCACATCCTCGACCCTGTCACGTGAACGATCCCTCATATCCTTGACCCTGTCTCTGATCTCATCCGCTTCTTCATCGGAAAGCACCCCGGCGATATCAAGAAGCGAACGCTCACTGGTCAACCGGTTCACCGCATCAGTAAAACTCTCGTTCTCCCTCTTCAGAGCCTTCAACTTCCTGTAGGCCGACTCCGAGATCGAGATGTTCTTCGAAGACATACGTACTCTGTGTATGTACACACATAAATACATTTCGGCCTCACCATGGGTGAGAAGCGGTGTCGAAAAGATACCGGGGGACCTCTCAGGTGTTCACTCGGCGGTGAAAAACGGGTCGAGGCGGACCGAAAACGCATTAAAAGAAGGACCCGATAAACATCTACAGGTGGACCCTTTATATGAAGAAGA
>JBDGSJ010000020.1:0-30691 GCA_042217585.1 Candidatus Nanohaloarchaea archaeon
CGGACACAGGCACCACGAGAAGATGTTCAGGCGGAAGTTCTTCATCTCGACAGCCCTGTCCCTGCCGGTCCTTTACTTCAGCAACTTCGTCTCCGGGATGCTGGGATATACACCCGTGGACGTGCCGGGAGGACAGCTGGTGGTCCCGGTCCTCTCCGTGGTGATATTCGGCTACGGAGGATTCCCGTTCCTGAGGATGGCGCGGGACGAGTTCGAGGACCGCCAGCCCGGGATGATGATGCTGATCTCCCTCGCGATAACCGTCGCCTTCGTGTACAGCATGGCAGCGCTCTACCTCGGAACCCAGGCCAGCTTCTTCTGGGAGCTCGTGACCCTGATAGACGTTATGCTCCTCGGCCACTGGATCGAGATGAGAAGCGTCAGGAAGGCCTCGGGCGCGCTGGACGAACTCGCACAGCTGATGCCCGACACAGCCGAAAAGATAAACGAAGACGGAGAAACTGAGGAGGTCCCTGTCTCGGAACTCGAGGAAGGGGATAAAGTGCTTGTGAGGCCGGGAAGCTCGGTTCCCGCCGACGGCGAGGTGATCGAGGGAGAGTCCTCGGTCGACGAATCCATGATAACGGGTGAATCCGAACCGGTCGACAAGAAGCCTGGAGACGAGGTCGTCGGGGGCACCGTGAACAACGACGGAAGCCTCAGGGTGGAGATAACCGCGACAGGGGACGAGACAACCCTCTCCGGAATAATGGACCTCGTCGAAGAGGCGCAGGAGAGCGAGTCGAGGACCCAGGCGCTTGCGGACCGCGCCGCCGGCTGGCTGTTCTACATCGCACTTGCCTCCGGAGTACTGACCGGCATCGCGTGGACGGTCGCGACCGGCTTCAGCGTCACCGTGATCGAGAGAGTGGTCACGGTCCTCGTAATCGCATGTCCCCACGCACTGGGACTCGCGGTACCTCTCGTGGTCGCGATAAATACTTCCATGGCGGCTAAAAACGGCATACTGGTCCGGGACCGGATAGCGATGGAGACCGCCCGGGACCTCGACACAGTCGTCTTCGACAAGACAGGGACCCTGACAGAAGGAGAGATGGGAGTCGCGGAGATCAGGACCTCCGGGATAGAGGAGGAAGAGGCTCTCTCGCTGATGGCAGCTGTCGAAAAGGACTCGGAACACATGATAGCCGAGGCGATACGCAGCTCCGCCGAGGAGAAAGGCGTGGAGGTCCCGGACGCAGAGAACTTCAAGGCCATAAAGGGCAAGGGAGTGAGAGCCGAGGTGAACGGCGAGACGCTGTACGTTGGAGGACCTAACCTCGCCACCGCCCGAGACTTCACCATACCCGAAGGACTCTCCACGTTCGCAGAGGAAGCCGCGGAGAGCGCGGAGACCGCAGTCTACCTGTTCAAGAACGGAGAAGCCGTCGCCGCGGTCGGTCTCGCCGACGTCATCAGGGACGAAAGCAGGGAGGCAGTGGAGAGCCTACACGGGAAAGGCGTCGAAGTGGCGATGCTGACAGGAGACTCAGAAGAAGTGGCCTCGGCTGTCGCCGACGAACTCGGGATCGACACCTACTTCGCCGAGGTCCTCCCCGATGAAAAAGACAGCAAGATACAGGAACTCCAGGACCGGCACATGAAAGTCGCGATGGTCGGCGACGGGGTCAACGACGCACCAGCACTGACACGCGCAGACGTCGGGATAGCGATAGGCTCGGGAACCGACGTCGCCGTGGAATCCGCCGATATAATACTCGTCAAGAACAACCCTCTCGACGTCGTCAAACTGCTGGACCTCAGCCAGCTGAACTACCGCAAGATGCTCCAGAACCTGTTCTGGGCCACCGGCTACAACGCCTTCGCCATACCGCTCGCCGCAGGAGTCCTCGCACCCATCGGTATAATGCTCTCACCCGCCGTCGGAGCCATCATAATGTCCCTCTCCACGGTCATAGTCGCTTTCAACGCCCAGCTGATGAAGAGAGCCGAGATATAGTGGATGGACCGAAAACTTCTTCTCACTCAGAGAACCATAGGAAAACGGTGGTCCCCGTGAACTCCAACGAAGAACTCGTAAACCTGCTCGTGGACCGAGGCTACATCGAGTCGGAAGACGTAGAGGATGCGTTCCGCAAGGTGGACCGCGCCAACTTCATCCCGGAGGAATACCGCCACAGAGCGTACGCGGACCGGCCTCTCCCGATCGCAGAGGAGGCCACGATTTCCGCGCCCCATATGGTGGCGAAGAACACGGAACTGCTGGAGGTCGAAGAGGACTCCTCAGTGGTAGAGATAGGCTCGGGCTCCGGCTACCAGCTCGCCATCCTCTCTGAACTCGCCGGGGAGGTCCTCGGAGTCGAGATAGAGGAAGAACTGGCGCAAAAGTCCCGGAAAAGTCTCTCGGACCGGGAAAACGTAACCGTTCTGGAGGGAAGCGGTTTCGGACCGGTGGATGACCGGCGGTTCGACAGGGTACTTTACTCCTGCGCCGTGGAATCCTTCGACGAAACCCGAAAATACCTGGAAGAAGGAGGGATGGAGATCGCCCCTATCAAGACAGGGACCGGACAGGTCCTGAAGAAGCTCAGGGACGGAGAGGTTACAGACCACGGCAGGGTCAGGTTCGTCCCCTACAGAGATGGATAAAAAAGGTTCCATGCCAGAAAACCTTCCTGAAAAAATCGGAGATATTTCTCGGAGCAGACAGACTTCTGAGAAGGATGCGGCGTCCGGGATATCGAAAATCAGCTGATTTTTCTCAGGACCCGGAAGCCGTGCAATACACGGCTAATTGCGTATCAACTGAGCGTAACCAGATGCGGCGTCCGGGATTTCGAAAATCCAGAGGATTTTCTTGGAAGCCCGGGACTTGCATCGCCGAAAGCGATGCGGCGTCCGGGATTTGAACCCGGGTCGCGCGCATGGCAAGCGCGAGTCGTAGCCACTGGACCAACGCCGCGTCCGACATCAAAGTGTTGAGGGTGTAAAGTTAAAAATCGTTCCGGGACCTGAGGAGGTTACCCTGAGGTACGCTGGAGGTTATTAATTCTTGGCGCGAAAAGTCTCTGTTATGACTCGGGATCTTATAATCGTGGGCGGTGCTGCTTCGGCGCTCTCCGCGGCGATATACGCGGTGAGGTCGGGTATGGATGTCCTGGTAGTGACGGATGAGTACGGCGGACAGATAAACAATACTGACGTTGTGGAGAACTATCTCGGGATCAAGAGCATCAGCGGACCGGACCTGGCGGACCGTTACGTCGAGCACATGAGGGAGTACGGAGTCGACGAAGAGGTCGGAGAGAAAGTGGTCGATGTCAGGAAGGACGATGTCTTCGAGGTGGAGACGGAGTCCGGGGACGTATTCGAATCTCACGCGGTGATACTTGCGACGGGAGGCTCCCGGAGAAGGCTTGACGTCCCGGGCGAGGAAGAGCTCAGGAACAGAGGAGTAGCTTATTGCGCGGTCTGTGACGGACCTCTCTACCAGGGAGAGGAGGTCGCGGTTGTCGGCGGCGGCTACGCGGGGACCGAGGCCGCGGTCTACCTCTCCGATATCGCGGAGAAGGTCTACGTCCTGAACAGGTCCAGGGAGCTTTCAGGCGAGGAGATAACGATCGAGAAGTTGAAGGACGCGGAGAACGTGGAGGTCCTCAGTGAGGCCAGCACGACCGAGATACTCGGCGATGACCTGGTGGACGGCCTCAGGTACGAGCAGGACGGCGAGGAGAAGGAGCTCGAGGTCACAGGGGTCTTCATCGAGATAGGTACTGTTCCGAACTCGGACGTGACGGATCTCGTGGAGACCGATGACTCGGGTTACATACAGGTCGATGAGGATTTCAGGACCGGGACCGAGGGTCTCTATGCGGCGGGAGACGTGACCGATGTCGGTGCGCAGCAGCTCGTGGTCTCCGCAGGTCAGGGATGCCAGGCCGCCCTCAATGCTTCGGACTACGTGAAGGAGAAGAAGGCGGACTGACGGCGAACACTTGATAAATTCTCCGGACCATCTTTACCCATGCCCGGGAAAACCAGGTCCACCAAGTCGACGAAATGCGTGTTCTGCGGTCAGACAGCGACCAAGAAGAACGGTGAGGGCCAGCCCGTGTGCAAGGAGCACAGCGACAGAGAGCCGCGGGACGTGGCATGCCCGGACTGCGGGATGCCGATGAAGATAAAGGAGGGCCGCTACGGGTTTTTCTGGGGTTGCGAGGGCTATCCCCAGTGCGAGAAGACCTACCAGATAGAGGCCCTGGTGGACGATGAAGACGAGTGAGCCTGTAGCTCAGCTTGGACAGAGCGACGGCTTCCTAAGCCGTAAGTCGAGGGTTCAAATCCCTCCAGGCTCGTAAAGGACTTCAACCGGGGGATTTGATGGCGCTCAAAAAAACCTGCGGTTTTCGGCGGGTTCAAATCCCTCCAGGCCCGTGAAGGACCTCACCCACAGACCTCAAGTAGAGGTCCCCCCAACCTTCCGTTCCGGGAGTTTGATTCAAAAGGTTGGGTCCTTTCAACTGTTGACAGGCGGAGGTTGCCGAGTGGTCAAAGGCGCAGCGTTCAGGGCGCTGTCCCTTAGGGGTTCGCAGGTTCGAATCCTGCCCTCCGCATGCTTCTTCGTCCTCACAGCGGGATTCAATCCCAGAGAAGACCCGTCTTCGAAGTTCGAATCCTGCCCTCCGCATTTAACGTATCTCTATGGAGGGCGCCGGGTTGCTGACGGGGGAAACTGTTTTCAGTTTCGTGACCTCATCGGGGTCTATGAGCGGTGATGGCCGGATAGGAGGTTTCGAGAGGGAGAGGCTTTTCCTGCTCGTGAGCTCTGTTATCGTGGGTTTCCTCTGTTTCCTGATGATATCCTCTCTTATCAGTTACCTTCTCGGCGGTCTTCTGCTTGCCTTTGTCACGCGCCCGGTATTCGAGAGGGTGTCGGGAAGGTTGGGGGATCGGTGGGCCGCCCTTCTGGTGGTTCTGCTGACGATATTCGCGGCGATCCTTCCTTTCACAGTTGTCCTGGGTGCTGCGGGAGATGATGCGGCGGACCTGGTGTCGGGGTTGAACGCGGACCGCGGTGAGGTACTGGACAGGCTGGATTCAGTGGTGAATGATCTGACGGGCCGGTCGGTGGATGTGGAGGAGAGGGCTGGTTACGCGCTGAAAAAGGTGGCCTCGGTTCTCCCGGAGGGTCTCTCTTCTGCGCTGGGTGTGGCCGCGGACGTCACGATAGGGGTTTCAGTCATGCTGTTCCTCCAGTTCTACGCCCTGAGGGACGGGCAGAGGTTCGTGGACTGGACCCGGGAGTTCGATTTCGTGACAGATGAGCGCCAGGAGATGCTTTACAGGTCCACCTACAGGTCCGTCTGGGCCGTGGTGAAGGGACATGTTCTTATCGCGGTGGCGCAGGGCCTGCTCGCGGGGCTTGGTCTGTTCCTCGTGGGTGTGCCGAACGCTTTCTTCTGGACGTTCATGATGGTCCTGCTCGGATTCATACCGATGATTGGTTCTGCCCTGATCTGGTTCCCGGCGGCTGTCTACCTCGCTTTCCAGGGAGATCTGCTGTCAGCCGGTTTCCTGGTAGTCTACGGTCTTGTGGTCGTGGGTGGTTCGGACAACCTTCTGAGGCCTCTGGCCGTTGACGGCGACGCGGACATACATCCTTTCTTCATCCTTGTGGGGCTGATAGGCGGGGTGGGGCTTTTCGGTCCTGCCGGCATCTTCATAGGGCCGGTGGTATTCGGCGTGCTCAGGAACCTCCTGGAGATGGTGAAGGAGAAGCAGTAGGACAGAACTTTATTACTGGAGTACTGAATAGAAACCGTGTTCGGGATACCTGAGATCTTGATGGAGGTCCTGATGGCGACAGCCATGGGCGGACTCATCGGTATGGAGAGGGAGAGGCGGCCGAACGACAAGTACGCCGGCATAAGGACCCTCTCGCTTCTCGGAGGTATCGCACCGGGAGTGGTAGCCGCGGCGCAGAAGACCGGCAACACAGGTTTCGTCCTGGTGTACCTCTTCCTGACATCCCTCATCTCGCTGGCCATCATACCGGTCAGGATGCAAGTGGAGGGGGACAAGATAGGTTTCACGACCTCCGTGGCAGTGTTCGTGGTCGCCACGCTGGGCGTACTGGTGGGCTACGACCTCTACTTCGAGGCCACATCACTGGCGATAATTTCCACTTTCCTGCTGGCGGAGAAGAAAACTCTCCACAGCTATGTGGACCGCGTCACGGACCGCGAAATCACGAGCGCACTCCAGCTGGGTGCCCTGGGCTTCATATTTTTTCCTGTTCTACCTGCGACGGCTGTTGACCCTTTCGGCGCAGTGGTACCGCAGCAGATACTTCTGCTCGCAATATTCGTTCTTCTGATCGAGTTCGTGTCGTACGTCTCGATGAGACAGCTCTCCCCGTCCTCGGGACTTTACCTGACCGGGCTCCTGGGGGGTGGCGCGAGTTCCTTCGCCACCGTCGGGGTCCTGACCAGGATGGGGAAAAAATCAGGTCTCCGCGGTCCTGCCTCCGCCGCTGTCATGATGGCCTCGATGTCGATGCTGGCCCGGAACGCAGGGCTTGCGGTCCTGCTTTTCAGCTCGCAGACCGGTCTCAGGCTGGCTCCTCTCCTCCCTCTCCTGGTCCCTTTCGCCGGGATGTTCATTTTCCTGGGCGCAGCCGCGGTCCTCCTGAGGGAGGAACCCGGCAGAAGTATAGAGATGCCGATAAAATCTCCTATATCCCTCAGGACCGGTCTAAAGTTCGCGGTCGTCTTCACAGCGGTCTCCGTTTCTTCAGCCCTGAGCCAGGAGTTCATAGGGTCAGCGGGCACACTTTTGACCTCTCTCCTGGGCGGCGCTGTGTCCTCGACGGCTGTGGTCGCCTCGGCCGCGACCTCCTTCACCTCGAGGGGGATGGCTGCGGAGATGGCTTCAACCATTATACTCGTGTCCGTTGCCGGGAGCCTGGTCTCCAAGATAGCACTGATAGAGCTGGAGAACAGCGACATGAGGCGGACCGCCGCGGTCCCGCTGGCAGGCGCGGGGCTGGTAGGTCTCGGGCTCGTCCTGTTCATGCAGTGATCAGCAGATGATGGGGTCCACGCACGCGCTGGCCGGACTGCTGATCGCCGCCAGCTCCCCGGTCCTGCCCTCCAGGTAACCGTGGAAGAATATACCCGCGAGCACGCCAGCGACCGTGGCCCCGGTGAACTCCCACATCAGGATGGTGGCGGAGGGCAGAAGCGAGAAAGACAGGTAAACATCCAGTAGCCAGCGGATGACAGCCCATGTGCCCGCCCATGCGACCGTGGAGACCGTCAGGAATATCACGGCGAAGTCAGGAGTCGCGGAGAACCCCGAGAACTCCTCCAGGTTCACGACCACCAGCAGCGACATCGCCGCCGCAGAAACATAGTTCACCGCCGAGGACCCCAGGATCTCTATCCCGAGGAAAGCCTGTATCTGGGGAAGGGAAGCTATCAGAAGTACCTCCCACGGCACCATCCTCGACGCATCGCGGAGGAGAAGAGGCGGCAGGACCGCAGGGACGATGAGAGCTATGCACCAGATCGGAAGGACGACCTCGCCACGCAGAAAACCGCTCAAACCTCTCAAGGCAAGAATAAAGGACGAGGATCCATGATACCACGGCGTTGACGGTGCGGTCCTCCAGGAGACCCTCAATGACTTCAGACATCTGACTGGTCGATGACCTGCTGGATTGATTTGTGAGGTGCAACAGTTCTCTCCCTCGCATCATCCATCTCGCCGAGGGCCGTGAGCAGTTCGCCGGGCGTGGATTCCATCTCGAAATCCGCCTTCGCCTTCAGGCCGTCGTGAAGATCGTCCGCCAGCATCTTCTTCAGGGTCGAGACCATGTTTTTCTGGAGGTAAGTGGTCACGTAGTCGTTGAAGAAGTCGGTCTCGACCGAGACATCTCCATCGTACTCCTCCTCCCAGAGATCCTCCATGTAGTCCTGGAGTCCTTTGCGGTCCAGCTGGTAACGCTTCCCGTCACTGGTTTCCTCCACATCCAGCACCCCATGGTCCTCCAGACTGTCAAGTACTTCCTGGACCGAACCCATACCGAACCTTTCGTAATCCTCTACTATCTCCTCAAGGGAGTGCTGGTCCGTCGAGACAGCCGCCGCCCGCAGTATCCTGTACGGAAGCTCCTCGATGTTCAGCCTGTGGTCGGTCCACTCTACGGACATAACCCATAATTGCCGGAGGGCGCTATTAATGGTTTCCAGAGGGAGTTCTCCTGAAGGATATAAAATTCTTCATGTAGAAACCTGTAGTGGAAGGGCCCGTAGCTCAGCCAGGACAGAGCGAGCGGCTTCGGCTCCCACCGTTCTCCGACAGAGGGAGGACAGGGATAGAGGAGGTCGGTTCCGATCTTCGAGCAAGATACCGCTAGGTCCAGGGTTCAAATCCCTGCGGGCTCGTCCTACATATGAAACCTATGATAGGTCGAGCGAATCGACTGTCGTTCGGGGCCCTGAAATCCCCTGCGGGATCGTTCTCCTCACTGAAGCTATTTTAAACAGAGGTCCGAAATCACTTTCATGGGACCAGGGACAGGACTGAAGGCGGGAGTGAAGGCAGGGATGGCGACCGCGATGGTGGAGACCGTTCTCGGAGCGCTTGTGGTCCTCGTGATAGGTTCCTCGATGTCGGGCACGATCGGAGGTCTCTCCGCGGGTTTAGGGCTTATAGCACTGCTTTTTGCGCTTCCCGTGTTCTTCGTGTTCACGGTCATCGGCTGGACCTTCAAGGGAATAATACTGGGACTGATATACCCTGTGTACGGGCACTTCATGCCGGATGTCGGACCTCTTGCGGAGGGACTGGTTTACGGAGTGCTGTCGTGGCTCCTTATCTCGGTTTTCCGGCTGGTCGCGACTGAGACGGAACTCCTGAGCATATTCATCACGCTGATATCGTACATCATCTTCGGAGTGGCGATCGGTCACTACGCGGATCGGTTCAGCGACGAAGAGGACGATGACAGGAGCCCTAAGCCCAGCCACCAGTACGGGACCGCAGGAGGTTACAAGTCCGGCGGTAACGGGCCGGGAAGCCATTAATTTGATTTATAAAGATAAGAACAAAACCCTGTCATAGGTTGGTGTTCTGAGTGAAGGATATCTTAAAGCGAATCTTCGCTCAGGTCCGACGCCTGGTGAGACAAATGACAGACAAAGACGTGTCTGACAAAGTAGAGAACGAAGACGAGGAAAAGCGGGAGAAAAGAGAGAAGGAATCTCGCGACGGTGACGGGAAAAAACAGAAGGTCCAGTTCCCGCAGTACTTCCAGCAGAAAAAGAAGGATGATAATCCTAACGGTACTAATCTCAAGACTCCTGTCCTCAGAGGAGTCGTTGTCTCAGAGTACGACGGCGAAAGGATCTGGGTGGAAGCTTCCGGAAACATGAAGGGGCGGTACGGTGTAGAGGTCCCCAAGGGATACGATGTTGAGGACTTCAGTCCGGGCACAGAGGTCGGACTGGACCCCAACACGTTCAAGGTTACCGATATAGTGGAGAAGGGTAAGGACGCCGAATTCAGCCCCATCGACACGGACGTGACATTTCAGGACATCGGAGGCCTGAACCACATCATAAAGGCGCTCAAGTCGAACGTCGGCGCCCAGCTGGACCAGGAGAAGCAGAAAAAGATACAGGAATGGGATATGGACCTTGACAAGTCCATCCTGCTCATAGGAAAGCCGGGAACGGGGAAGACCCACCTCGTCAAGGCTTTGAGCAACGAGTACAACGCGGACATGTTCATGATAAACGGACCTCAGATGGTGGAGAAGTTCATCGGAGAGGGAGCCAAGAAGGTGAAGAGGCTGTACGAGCAGGCCCGCGCCTCCGACAGGCCCGCCATCGTCTTCATCGACGAGATAGACGCCATCGCGAAGAAACGGCTTGACGACAGGCGTCACGGCGGCGAGGAGGTCGAGCGGACCATGAGTCAGCTTCTTTCAGAGCTTGATGGTCTTGACTCGGCGGAGGACAGCAACGTGATATCGATCTTTGCGTCGAACACTCCGGATATAATGGATCCGGCGCTCCTGAGCAGGTGCAACGCCATAGAGGTGCCTGTGCCTGACAGGGAGGCCAAGAAGGAGATTCTTCAGATCCACTGCAGGAAGATGGATCTCGCGGAGGAGATCGACCTGGGGGTCCTGGCGGAGGAACTCGATGAGGACTTCACAGGCAGAGATATCAAGCAGATATCCCGTCAGGCAGCGGTGAACGCACTGGAGAGGTCTGAAGATGTTCCGGAGGCCGAGATAAAGATGGTCGACTTCGAGGAATCCATCCAGGAACTGAAGGAGGGCAACCTCGGAGTCGAGAAGGAGTTCCTGTCCGACGAGAACATCCATCCGGACGAGATGTTCGCGTGATAGTTCATGGGAGAGGAAATTGAGAAGGAGTTCAGGCTTGACAGGGACTCCGCGGCGGATTTTCTCCGTGATATAGCGGGGTCGCTTGAGGAGGACGAGTCCCTGAACCTTGAGGGCGAGAACTGGAAGATCCACCAGCCCATCGGGGACGACGTACCCCTCAGAGTCTTCTCCGGGGAGGACGGTCTGGAGATAGGACTGAAGATCAACTGAACCCCTTCAAATTTTTCCCCGTTTTTCAAAATTATTCTGCTCTCGAAGTCGTGACATAGACACTCGGCCTGTCCAGGAGGAACTCCTCGACGAAGGAGATTATGTGGACCACTCCCTGGAGGAAGAAGTATATCCAGAGGCTGAACGCCGCGAAGTACTCGAGGAACTGGTGGCTCTCTCCCTGCCTGTGGTCAAGCCCGAATATCGTGTAGGAAAGGACGGCAGGTGTCAGACCCATCAGGGTCCACAGGTAGCTGCCGTAGGGCAGGAAAACACCGGTATTGACTCCGAACTGCTGGATGAGGAAGATGGGCAGTAGAAGGACCATGAACGCAGGGATGACCGCGTAGCCGAACGTGTAGATGGCGTCAAGTCTCTGCCCCGTGTCCATACTCGTGTCGCCCTTCACCAGGGCTGGCAGATACCTGTCGGCGACCTGCATCCAGCCCCGGGACCACCTCTTCCTCTGGCTCCACCAGGCGTCCAGCGCGGCAGGGTTCTCCTCATAGGTAATTATCTCGTGGTCCACGGCGATCTCCTTCCCGTGCTCGTGTATCTTCATGGACATGTCGATATCCTCGACCAGTATCTCCTCATCGAACTCGCCGAGTTCATCGAAGACCTCCGACCGGAAGAACGCCTGTCCACCACCGAAGAACGTGAAGCCATTGAAAACGTGACGGGCGAATATGTCGATTCGCTCGGCTATATGGCGTTCAACCGTTGCGTGAAGAGCCAGAAGGGAGTCGTGGGCGTTCTCCCCGTAGCAACGACCCTTGACGCACCAGATCTCGTCGTCCGAGTGGAACCACCGGACCGCTCTATCCAGAGCGTCCTCCTTGAACCGGTGGTCGGCGTCTATACTTGCGATTATGTCGCCCTCGGCGTACTGGAGGGCGTAGTTCGTCGCCTTCGCCTTCCCGCCGCCAGGTTCATCCCTTTCCACGGCCTTAACAAAGTCGAACTCGTCCGCGGCCTCCTCCGCTATCTTCGCCGTGTCATCCGTGGAGTCGGCCTCGTAGCAGACTATCGCCTCCATCCGGGTCCTGGGGTAGTCGAGGTCCGCACACGCCTCTATCGTCCCCCTGAGGACCTTTTCTTCGTTGTAAGCGGGTATGAGTATCGATACCTCAGGTTTCTCCTCAGGCATATCTTCAGGAGGTTCTGCGGTCCCCAAGGAGAAAAGGGTCGACAGGTACTCTCTGCCGACCAGCAACAGGAGGAAGAGAAGCAGGACCGTGTTGACCCCTCTCACGTAGTCGTCTAGCAACACCTGCGGGGCAAGCATGAACAGTACCAGGGCCGCTGAAACGGCCGCTGAGCGTGCGAAAGAGCCCGAAAGTACTGTGTTCTCCTCCGCTGTTTCGACCTCCATGGAGAGAAATCAGTCGCGGAAATTAAAAAAGTGGGTCCGGCCGAGCTTATTCCATCCCTATCGGACCGGTGATGCTTCCCCTGATCACTCTATCGCCAAGGACCTCGCCGCTCACCCTGACCTCTACGTCAAGGGTTCTGCAGCCTTCTGCCTGTTCGAACCCGGGCAGTGAGAACCTCTCCTCCTGTGTGACAGGTATCTCCTCTCTGGGTGTGATTGACCGGACCCGGGAACCGGCGATGCGGACCTCCTCCACCACGAGCGTTTCGGAGTGGGCGTTCCTGAGAATCACCTGGAGCTCTCCCGAGGTCGTGACCCCGAAGTCTGTCAGCCGGATGTCCTCACCTCCGAAACCGGAGTCCGATTTCATGCATCTACCGGAGGTCAGTGCGTAGAAGGCAGCCATGGTCACAGCGAGGACCAGCAGCATCCATCCGTAGGTACTTATGTACTCGATCGCCGCCTGGCCCCGGGATGCTGACATACCACTTACTTGCCATCCTCTCCTTAAAGAACCGTGCCTCAGGTCTCTAATCCGGGCTCCGTTTCTCAACGTGCTTCCTTATCTTCTCCAGCTTCTCCTCCTTCTCCATGGTGCTGGAGGACATGAGGAACTCCTGACAGAGCTTGTAGAGATAGCCGTTCATACCTCTCAACTCGCGGACCTTCCTCTCCGGCGCAGGCGGTATCTCATCCTTCCCGGCGTAGTACCTGTCCAGAAGCCTCTCCAGGTTCCTGTACATCAGGAACCTCTTCTGACCGATATCTTCCTCGGCACCTACCTCGGGCACATCCATCCTCCTGAGTTCCTCCATCCTCTCCCCGGCTCTCCTCCTGGCGGTCTCTTCAAGCTCCTCAAGTCTACCCTCCGGGTCGTGGACGAACTCGGATTCAAGCACCATCCGCGCATACCTGTTCCAGCGGTCCGTCTCAAGCCTGTCCTCGATATCCTCTACCGAGGCATAGGCCCTGAGATCGCCTGAGCCGGACAGACCTGTACCCCACAGTATCTCCTCCTCCCCCCGCTCCAGGACCGCCAGCGTCTCGGGGGAGTGCTCCTCGATTATCTCGGAGTAGTCACTCATCGAGTTCACTCCTGATGAGGTCCCGTGCCTCTCCGCCATCGGCGCGTCCATCCGTCTTCTCCATCACCTGTCCCAGCAGGTAGTTTATCGCTGATTCCCGTCCATCCCGGTAGTCCTGGACCGCTTCAGGGTTTTCATCCAGCACCTCGGAGACCTTCTTCTCAAGGTCGAAACCTTCTCCCTCCTCCGGCAGATCCCCGGTCCTGGCGAGTTCCTCCGCCATCCTCTGGAGATGGGTCTCGTTCTCGGACCGCTCAAGCAGTTTTTCGGCCGCTTCCACGTCCACACCTGCTTCCGCACGGCGCATCTCCTCGAGTACATCCACCACTTTCCCGGGCTCGTGATCCTCTGAAAGCTCGAAGAACACCGACCTCAGGCCCTTGTCGACGATGAAGCTCGCGGACTCCCGGTCCAGGCCTTTCTCCACGAGCTCTTCGATATCTTCATCCCTGGTGACGACTAAGTCATCGACCTCGTACTCAAAGCCTGCCTGGTCCAGAGCTTCCCTGAAGCCCCTGGAGTCGACCAGGACCCCTTCCGTGGCGCTTCCTGTGGTGAAGGACAGCCTGTCCCTCTCGAAGATCCTCTCATCCACGAAGTGCTTCAGTTCACTGGAGAAGGGGTGGACCGTGCCTGATTCCTGCCCGGTAAGCTCGCGGGACCTCTCCGGTTCGACCAGCGAGTGCTCGCCGAACTTCTTCTCCGAGAGCGACCTGTCGCCGGGGAGCAGGCAGTGGACCGTCTCGCCCTCCCTGTCGACTATCAGGCTCTTCACTATCTGGCCCTCATCGACCTCACGTACCTCGGCCGCCTCTCCGCAGCTGTGGACCTCGGCGTGCTCCACGGTCTCGTATTCGATCCCGAGGTCTTCAAGGAAGCTGTCGGCTCTCATCATATCATCTCCTTTATCTTTTCCCGGGCTTCCTTCGCCTCCGCCTTTCCGCGGCTCTTCTGCATCACCTGCCCGACGAGGAAGTTCAGCGCTTCGTCCTTACCGTCCCGGTAGTCCTGGACGGCCTCCTCGTTCTCCTGGACCGCTTCCTCGACGAAGCTCTCTATCTCGTCATCCTCTGCCATGAGAAGGTCTCTTTCCTCCACTATCTCTTCGGGGTCGCGCGGGTCCTCGACCATCTCACGGAGGACCTGCTCTGCATTCCTGTCCGATATCCTCCCGTCCTCCAGCAGTCCTATCACGTACTCCAGCCAGTCGTACTTCAGCCCGGATTCCGCGTAATCCGTCTCGTTGTAGTTGAGCGTCTTCTTCAGCTCTCCGGTCATCCAGGAAGCGACGATCTCGGTGTCGTGGTCACCGGCGAGGCTCTCGAAGTCCTCGGCTATCTCAGGGTCCACAACCAGCGACTCAGCCACCTTCTCCGGAAGGTCGTACTCACCCATGAACCTCTCCAGCTTCTCCTTCGGGAGCTCAGGTATCCCCTCTCTGATACCGGACCTGAAGTCCTGGTCCAGCTCCTGCCTCGTGAGGTCAGGGTCGAATATGTAGCCGTAGTCCTCCTCTGTCTCCTTCTGACGGAGCTTCTCGGTTATCTCCTGCGCGGCGTTGTAGCTGCGCGTCTCCTGCTCGACCTCACGGCCTCTCTTCCTCAGCTGTTTCTGGCGGGATATCTCGTAGCTCAGGGCCTGCTGTATCCCCTTCATCCCGGTTATGTTTTTCACCTCTACGCGCTCTCCTCCCTCCAGAGAGATGTTGGCGTCGCTCTTTATCGAGAACTCGGATTCCGGACTGTAGACGTCGAGGTACTCCAGCGTGCGGACCAGCTGCTGGAGGTACTCCCTAGCATCCCCCGGCGAGCTGAAATCCGGCTCGGTTACTATCTCGAGTAGCGGGGTGCCTGCCCGGTTGTAATCCACCTTGGTGTAGTCCGAGTCCGCGACAGATCCTCCGCTGTGCTTCAGTCTTGCCGGGTCCTCCTCGATGTGGAGGCGCTTGATACCCACCTCCTTCCTATCGTCTCCTATCCTGACCTCTATACTGCCGTCCTCACCGACAGGGAGCTCGTACTGGGTTATCTGGTAGTTCTTCGACATGTCCGGATAGAAGTAGGTCTTCCGCGAGAAGAATATGTCCTCGTTGATATCACAACCAAGTGAAAGTGCGGTCTTCACTGCCCGCTCAAGCACGTTCCTGTTCAGCCTCGGCTTGCTTCCCGGATGCCCCAGACAGATCTCACAAACGTTCTCATTTGGCTCATCCGCCTCCTCGTTCGGACATCCGCAGAAAAGCTTCGTTTCAGTATCCAGCTGGACATGGGTCTCGAGCCCTATCTTTACCTCGGACATACCAGAGAATTCCCTCTAAATCCTTAAAAGTATGTCACTGGGTCCTCCCGTGACCCTGGACCGTTCAGTGGTCGGTCCTCTCCCGGTAGGTGTGGGCGACGTCCAGTACCGTCTGCTCGTCGAAGTGGTCACCGACTATATGGAGACCGGTCGGCATCCCCTCGCTCTCGCCGTTCGGGACCGATATCATCGGCATCCCCGCAAGGTTCGGACCAACCGTCAGCGTATCCATCGCGTATATCTCGGTCGGGCTCATCTCCTCCGCCTCCTCGATCTTCGGCGCTATGTTCGGCATCGAGGGAGATGCGAGAACATCGTACTCCTGGAAGGCCTCCCGGAACTGGCCGATTATCTTCCTGCGGACCTTCGCCGCCTTTATGTAGTACTGGTCCCTGTAACCGGCCATCCGGGTGTAGGTCCCGACAAGTATCCTGCGCTTCGCCTCCTCGCCGAAGCCCTCGGACCTTATCTCGGAGAAGTACTCGTTGAAATCCTCGTAGTCCTCCGGGTCCTTCTCCATGCCGTACCTCATGCCGGACAGCTTCGCCAGGTTTGTGGAGGCTTCACCCATCGCAAGCACGTAGTAAGCCGGGACCGCGTACTCGGCGGAGAGCAGAGGCATGTCGACCTCCTCCACAGTGGCTCCCATCTCCTCCAGGTCCCTGAGAGACCGTTCGAAGTTCTCCCTGACGCCTTCCTGCAGTCCATCCAGCTCGCTGTACTGCTTCGGTACCCCTATCCTGAGGTCCTCCCGTTCCTCGAGTTCCTCGTCGTATTCAGGGACCGGCTTCTCCACCGTCGTCTGGTCGTTCTCGTCGTGTCCGGCGATGACCTTCAGGCCCTTCGCCGCGGACCTCACAGAGTCCGTTATCACCCCTATCTTGTCCAGAGAGTTGGCGTAGTCGATCAGTCCGTAACGGGAGACCCTTCCATAGGTCGGAGTTATCCCGACGACGCCGTTGTAGGCGGCCGGGTTCGTTATCGAGCCGCCGGTCGACTCGCCGAGCGAGATGACGGGGCGGTCCATCGCCGCCACGATCGCTGCCGCACCTCCCGAGGACCCTCCGACAACTCTCTCCGGGTCGTGAGGGTTCTTCGGGATGTCGAAGGCGCAGTTCGTCGAGAAGGTCCCGAAGCCGAACTCGTCCTGCTGGGTCTTTCCGTAGAACCTGGCGCCCGCGTCCTTCATCCTCTCGATGACCGTTGCGTCGAATACCGGCCTGTAGTCCTCAAGTATCCGTGAACCGGCGGAGGAAGTCACTCCCTCGGTGCATATCGCGTCCTTGGCGACGAAGGGTACTCCGGAGAGCTCTCCTTCCCCGGGATCCAGGCGCTCTATCTCCCTCATGAAACCGTACTTGGAGTCCTTCTCCTGGAGCTCCTGGTAGAACTTCCTGTGAAAACCCTGCGGCGTCTCGCCCGCAATTTTCTTGATATCCATGGATAAACGGTTCGAGCAGAATCTTAAAAACTCCACCGGCCTTCACGCCGGTATCCCGTTCCTCTCATTCATCCGCCTCGTCGACGTGGAAGGTCTTTCCGCAGGACTCGCAGGTCCCGAAAAGCGGACGGTAACCTTTCCAGACCAGTTCTCCTCCACAGTCCGGGCATCTCATCTTCAGACCTCGTGGAACTCCAGTTCGTCGGTCCTGGTATCCATGACTATAACGTGGATGGGTTCACCCGCGCCCTCTATCGCGATACCTCCAGGGTTCAGTTCGACGGTCTCCCCGTGCTCACGGACCTTTTTCTGGTGGGTGTGCCCCCTGAGGACGTAGTCGTACTTCCCGGACCGCGTCATCGCGTCGGCGATCTCCTCACGGGTGCCATGGTAGACACCGAACTTCACACCATCGAATTCTATCTCGCCCGACTGACCGAGGTAGGTCCCGAACTCCTCCACGGTCTCCATGAGCTTCCACTCGCCGTCGTTGTTCCCGCGGACCGCATAGAAATCGAAATCTGCATCGAAGAGCTCCGCGGTGAATGGCGCTACCACGTCGCCACAGTGTATAACTTTCTCTACCCTGTCCTCGAGGAAATCGACTATCCTCTCCGTCTTTTCAAGGTTGTCGTGAGTGTCAGAAACTATACCTATCTTCATGAGTCACGCACTGGGTCCCTTGAAGAATCCTTCTTCCTCGTTTTCGGTGTTAGAGAAGACCTCATCCTTTTCCAGGGTCTCCTCCTTCACATCGTCCCTGGCCTCAGGTTCAACATCCACAGGGTGGAAGGCGGGCTCCACTCCCTCGGTATCCACCTCTTCTATCTTCTCGAACATCTCAAGTATATCTTCGAACTCCTCCGCGAACTCCTCGGCCTCTTCTTCATCTATATCTATCCTCGCGTTCTCCGCGGTCCTCCTCACTTCCTCGACATCCACCATGATCTAATTTTCCGGTCCAAGCTTTTTGAAATCTTCAGGTGGTGTGCCGGAAACAGTTTTCAGGTCTTTTACAGGCAGATTAGAGGGTCTGTGAACGGTCGTGAACAGTAGATGTTTGATTTCTACGAACAGTCTTTTCCCGTCAAAACCACCAAACATTTATAAAGCACAGAATGAAATGTTAGAGTAACAAGACTTGCCTTGTTCGTGTTGGGCCACGAACAGTAGATCCGACTCGTTTGGGCGCGAGTCTGGGTTGACGCGTTGGGCAACGCATCGTTCGATTCGAGTTGGGCCTCGAATCGGAGTCGAGCTGGGAAGCTCGCGATTCACGTGTGCAAGTTTGGGCTATTGGGCTAAGTTCTAAGGTAGAATTACCTATACCGACTTAAAAAGGTTAGGTGTACCTACGTCGCGGGCTGGACCACAATGGAATCCATAATCGAAAACACGTCGCAAAACGAGCAAAAGGAGCAAAACCTTGACGACATAAAGGATGCTAAGATCCTGGTAGTCGGCACTGGTGGCGCCGGCAACAACCAGGTCACACGTATTCAGAAAAAGAACGTTGAGGGTGCGGAGACTGTCGCGATCAACACCGACAAGCAGCACCTGAAGATGTCCTCTGCGGACAGAAAGATACTGGTAGGTAAAGAACTTACGAAGGGGCTCGGCGCCGGCGGCGACCCTGAGACCGGCGGACGGGCAGTCGAGGAAAACCGTGCCGAACTCCGGAGCCTGTTCAAGGACGCCGACATGGTGTTCCTGACAGCTGGCCTCGGAGGAGGAACCGGAACGGGAACTATCCCTGTCCTCGCGGAGATCGCGAAGAAGGAGGACTGCATAGTGATCGGAACGGTGACGATGCCGTTCAGCATCGAGGGAGCACGGATGAGCAAGGCAGAGGACGGTCTCTACCAGCTCAGGCAGCACGTCGACACGGCGATAGTCATCGAGAACGACAGGCTGCTGGACATAGCGGGCGACATGCCGCTGGACCAGGCATTCGGCGTCGCGGACGAACTCATAACAACGATGATAAAGGGAATCACCGAGACGATCTCCAAGCCTTCCCTCGTCAACCTTGACTACGCGGACGTCGAGGCAGTGATGAACGAGGGAGGAGTCGCAGTAGTGGGATACGGAGAATCCAACACCAACAACAAGGGCGAGGAAGCCATACACGAGGCCCTCAGCAATCCGCTGCTCGACGTGGAGTTCGAGGGCGCGAACGGCGCACTCCTGCACGTCGCGGGAGGCGAGGACCTCACCCTGAACGAGATCAACGACGTCGGCGAGACGGTAACCGACAAACTGAACCAGCAGGCCCAGGTGATCTGGGGCGCCCGGATCAGGGAAGAACTCCAGGGCAAACTGCGGGTCATCTCGATCATAACAGGTGTGAAATCCCCCTACGTGCTCGGCGAACTCGAGGAAGAGGAAGAAGCCGAGGTCAAGGGAGACGTGAACGACCTGGGACTCGAGGTGCTGAACAACTAAAACGATATTATGGAGGAAGGCCTCTCAAAACACTCCCCTCCCCCCTACAGGCTTTCCTCCAAAAATATATTTCAACAGGCGGACCTCCACACCACCACAAACTGAACTCCCCTCCCCCCCTCGGTGTGGAGGTCTTGCCGAACCTTTTTAATCCACAACTGACTTAACGTCGGGATAACAGAGTTCTCCTGTGAGAAAACCAGTCTTCCTTCTTTCGATAGCACCTCTGCTGGCGCTTTCAGCCTCGCTCGGGATACACAGAGCGGGACTTCCACCTTACCTGCCGGGGATCCTGGCAACGGCGGCCGCAGTCTCAATGGTTTACGGCAGGAAGATCTCAGGAGGTTACGAGAGGACCTACAGGCTTAGAGCTCTGGAAGCGGTCTCGCCAGTTATCACGGAGATCTCGCTTTACATAGGTATGCTGGGATCGGAGGTGGTCCCAGGACCTGTCGGAGTGACAGTCATGGGGCTTCTGCTGCTGAACGGGTCGGTTAGACGTAGGCTCGGAGAAGAGTTCAGGACCAGAACACCTGAAATAACCGGAAACCGGATGAAAGTGGTCCTTGTGGCTGCTGCTTTCCTAGCGGCGGGCTACGCCAGGTACTCGCTTTTCTACGGTGCGCTGGTCCTTGGCGGCCTCTCAGTATATGAACTCGCTGCCGTATCCCGGGACACGGCAAGGAATCTCTGAAGGCAGGCGGTTCACTCCTCAGGTATTTAATTTTTCTCGAACCCTTTCTATACATGAAGGCTCCAATATGCAACGTTTGTCTCAAGAGTGACGTTCTCTGCTCCCACTGCGAGGAGAAACTGGAGAACGGGGAAATATCTGAAATCGAAATCCGGGTCTCGAGGATACTTAAGGAACTTAGCAACGAGTACGGCTCGCTGAGGGACTCGGAGATCCTGAAGGTCTTCGACACGGACAACGTGGTGATCATAGTCACCGCCGAGGGAGACGGCGCGAAGGTAGTCGGCAGAAGCGGAGAGATAGTGAAGAAGCTCGCGGACAGGATAGAGAAATCCATCCGGGTGGTCGAGAAGGCCTCGGACGACCGCGACGTCATCAAGGGACTGCTTTCGCCGGCGGAGATAGAATCCATAAACACCGTGTTCAAGCCGGAGGGAGAGTCGAAGAAGGTAGTGGTCGACGAGTCCTACGAGGGCAAGATAAACCTCTCCACGGACGAGTTCGAGCAAGTCATCCAGGAAGTCACGGGCACCAGCTACGAGCTCTCCTTCGAGTGAACCACACCGTTCATACCTCCTCCATTATTTCTTTGAGACCTTTCCCGGCGACTACCAGACCCGAAGTAATACCATGTAATATTTAAACGCTTTCTGTATTACTCCGTATTACGATGGAACGTTCTGCCCGGGCATCCGGGAAACTGACGGTGCCTCTAGAACAGCTGGAAAAAGCCGACAAGGGAAGAGTTGGTGGAAAGAGCGCCAACCTGGGAGAGCTGTCGAAAATCGGAGTACCGGTCCTACCCGGTTTCTCAACTACATCAAGGGCCTTCGACCGGTTCATGAAGTCAGAAGACCTGGAAAGCAGGATAAGAGAGATACTGAACGGAACGGACACCTCTGACATAAAGGAGCTGGGAAAGAAGAGCCATGAAATCCGGGAAGCTATAAGGACCGCTGACATGCCGGAGGACCTGAGAGAAGATATCAGGGAGAGCTACCGCGAGCTCGCTGAAAGGACGGAGATGGAAGAGCCGGAGGTCGCGGTCCGGTCCTCGGCGACGGCAGAGGACCTGCCGGATGCGTCTTTCGCAGGACAGCAGGACACCTTCCTGAACGTTTCCGGCGCCTCTGAAGTCATAGAGGCCGTCAAGAAGTGCTTCGCCTCGCTGTTCACGGACCGCGCCATCTCCTACCGGGAGGAGCACGACTTCCCTCACTTCGACGTCAAGCTGTCGTGCGCGGTCCAGAAGATGGCGGACCCCTCCGAGGGCGCCTCAGGCGTGATGTTTACCATGGACCCCGACTCGGGTTTCGAGAAGGTCGTGAGGATAGAGGCGGCCTACGGGCTCGGAGAGCCGGTCGTGGGAGGAGACGTCAACCCGGACCACTACACCTTCTTCAAGCAGACAGAGGGGATAATCGAGAAGGAGCTCGGCGAGAAGGAGAGGAAGATGATCTCCTCAGAGGACGGTAACAGGATGGTGGAGGTCCCGGAGGAGAAGAGACAGCAGTATGTGCTTGACGATGAGGATATAGAGAGGCTCGGAAGGTACGCCAAGAGGATCGAGGACCATTACGGGAATCCGATGGACATCGAGTGGGTCCTTGACGGCGAACTGGATGAACTTTTCATCGTCCAGGCAAGACCTGAGACGGTGCACTCCAACCGGGACGAGGACGTCGTAAGGAGTTACAGCCTTGAAGAGGGATCGGAGGTGCTGGTCGAGGGAGCAGGGATCGGCGACATGATAGGTTCCGGAAGCGTCAGGAGGCTTGACTCACCGGATGAGATGGAGGAGTTCAGCGAGGGCGAGGTGCTCGTCACGGAGAGGACCGACCCAGACTGGGAGCCTGTGATGAAGAAGGCCTCGGGGATAGTCACGGACCGGGGCGGAAAGACAAGCCACGCAGCGATAGTCTCCCGGGAACTGGGTGTGCCCGCGGTCGTGGGGACCGGCGACGGCACCAGCGAACTGGAGACCGGGGACGAGGTCACCGTGGACTGCTCCAGCGAGAACGGCAGGGTCCTCGACGGCGAACTCGAGTACAGCGTCTCCGAGGAGCAGGTGGACGAGATCCCGGAGACCGACACGGACGTGATGCTGATTATGGGAAGTCCTTCCTCGGCCTTCTACGCGGCGGACCTCCCGGTCAACGGCGTCGGACTGGCTCGGGAGGAGTTCATAATCTCATCTCAGGTGGGCGAACACCCTCTCAGCCTCATCGAGAAGGGAGAGGAGGACCGGTTCGTCGAGGAGCTCAGGTCCGGGATCTCGAAGATCGCCGCCGCCTTCTACCCCGATGACGTGATCGTCAGGCTGAGCGACTTCAAGTCCGATGAGTACCGTGGTCTGGAGGGCGGTGAGAAGTACGAGTCCGAGGAATCCAACCCGATGCTTGGCTGGAGAGGAGCCTCCCGGTACTACGATGAACGGTTCGAGGAGGCTTTCAGGCTGGAATGCGAGGCTCTTCGGCAGGTCCGTGAGGAGGCGGGTCTCGACAACATAGTGCTGATGGTGCCGTTTGTGAGGACCCCGGAGGAGGGAGAGAAGGTGAAGGAGATGATGGACCAGCACGGTCTGGACACCGGAGAGTTCGAGGTCTACGTGATGACGGAGCTCCCGTCAAACGTGATGCTGGCGGACGAGCTCGGTGAGATGTTCGACGGCTTCTCCATAGGCTCCAACGACCTGACCCAGCTGACCCTTGGCGTGGACAGGAACGCGGGGGACCTCGCCCACCTGTTCGATGAGGACCACAGGGCGGTGAAGCGGGCGATCCGCCACCTGATACGCCAGGCGGACATGACCGATACGAAGATAGGTATCTGCGGGGACGCGCCGTCGACCATCGACGGCTACGCTGAGTTCCTGGTGGAGGAGGGTATCGACTCCATCTCAGTGTCTCCCGACGTGGCGCTGGAGACCAAGATGAGGGTCGCGGAGGCGGAGGACCGCCGTGAACTTAAGTAAGTTTGCGGACCATCTCTTCCCAGTACGATGGGTAAAAACTCGAAGAACTTCATAGTGGTCATCGACCAGGAGAAGATACGGCCCGACGAGGCTAAGAACACCGTCATCAAGTACGACCCGCTGAACCGGGCGGGTAAGGACGGCGGCTTCCACCTCAACGAGGACAACGAGCTCCACATCGACAACGAGAAGGTGATGGAGGCCCACAAGATGGCGATCAACAAGTACCCGTTCGACGGCATACAGCTGGTCCAGCTCGATCACGAGGAGGGCGACCAGATCCACCAGTTCGGGGAGAACGCCTTCCGGCTGTACAACCTTCCCGAGCCGCAGGAGGGCCGGGTGGTCGGCCTGCTCGGGAGGAACGGCATAGGTAAGTCGACCGCGCTAAAGATACTTTCAGGCGACATAAAGCCGAACCTCGGGAGACCCAGGGAGGACGTTTCATGGGACGAGATAAAGGAGGAGTTCCGCGGGACCGGGCTCCAGACACATTTCAGGAAGCTTGCCGATGGAGAGATCGAATCAGCTTTCAAGCCACAGAAGGTCGAACAGATACCGGAGATATTCGAGGGAGAGGTCCGCGAACTTCTCGAAAAGGCGGACGAGCGAGATGTGCTCGATGAGGTCGCGGGGAAGACAGATATCGAGCACCTGCTGGACCGGGATATAGAGACCCTCTCGGGTGGAGAGCTCCAGAGGGTTGCGGTCGCATCGACGCTCGTCAAGGACGCCGACATGTACTTCTTCGACGAGCCATCCTCCTTCCTGGACGTCGGACAGAGGCTCAGGATCGGAAGAGCGATAAGGGAGCTCGGGGAGGAACGGAAGGTCTTCGTCGTTGAGCACGACCTCGCGACACTGGACCTGATCGCCTCGAACATCCACGTCTTCCACGGCGAGGCAGGGGCTTACGGCATGGTCTCCGACGCGATGTCGGTAAAGGACGGGATAAACCAGTACCTCGACGGCTACCTGAAGACCCACAACATCCAGATAAGGAGCGAATCCATAAGTTTCGACAGGAGCAAGAGGTCCCAGGTCGAGAACAAGCCAGTGACTCTGGATTTCCCCTCGATGAGGAAGAGGTTCCAGGACGGCGGCTTCAGCCTTGAGACCGAGGCCGGGGACCTGCACGACGAGGAGATACTGGCGATCTTCGGGGAGAACGGGCTGGGAAAGACCACGTTCGCGAAGCTGATGGCCGGGGCCTACGAACCGGACGAGGGCGAATCACCGGACATCAACATATCCTACAAGCCGCAGTACCTTGACGAGAAGGACGAGACCGTCAGGGCCGCGCTTTCGAAGCACACCAACCCGGAAGGCAAGAGGTTCAAGGCACGAATCGGGAACCCCCTGGACCTCGAGGAGCTCTACGACCACAACCTCGAGGACCTGTCCGGCGGAGAGCTCCAGAAGGTCGGGATCGCGATCTGCCTTGCGAGGGACGCCGACGTCTACCTGCTGGACGAGCCCTCGGCGTATCTCGACGTGGAGACCCGCGTCGAACTCGGTAAGGCGCTGAAGAGGTTCGCGAGGAAGACCGAGCAGCCGCTTATGGTCATCGACCACGACCTGCTTATACTCGACTACATATCCGACCGGGGGATGGTGTTCACCGGCGAACCCGGCGTCGAGGGAAGATCGACCGCACCTGAGAGGATAGACGAGGCGATGAACGAGTTCCTGAAGGAGGTGGACCTGACCTTCAGGAAGGACCCTGACACGGGGAGGCCGCGAGCCAACAAGCCCGGCAGCCAGAAGGACCGCGAACTGCGGGAGAAAGACCAGTACTACGAGAAGTGATGGATGTGGAAAGAGACGCGATAGATTTCGAAAGGGGTGAGGAGGACGTCTTCTTCGTGGAGAGCCCGGTCGACACCGGGGAACTCGCTGAGAAGGACGACCCGAGGTCTGAGATCTTCAGGTTGCTTGAAGAGGAGGGACTGGAGATGGAGGACGTGGAACTCGTCGCATTGCTGAAGGACGAGTTCTGCTTCGAGAAAGGTGAGGACCCCGAGGTCCTGCTTGACGGCGAGAGGATCGAGTGAACTACAGGAGGTCGTCCCCGGACCGCTCGAGATCCCTTCTCTCCGGGTCCAGCTCCCTTCTCACGATGGAGAGCCGGTCCCGTAGCCCGTCCAGCAGACCAGTTTCCTCGTCGTACTCCATCTCTATCCCTCGTTGAGGACGAACTCCAGTCTCTCCACGTCCGAGCCCTTGGACTTCCTGTTGACTATCTCGATCTCACCTATCTCGTCGAGGCTGTCGACGTGGGTTCCGCCGCAGGGACAGAGGTCCTCGTCTCCGATCACGACCACGCGCAGCGGATCGATGTGGTCTGGTATGATGTCGAGGTTGGTGCGGCCCTCCTGGACCCTCTCCTCGACCAGTTTACGGTCCATGTACTTCTTGTCGACCTCCAGCTCCTTCTCTATAAGGGAGTTGGCGGCTCTCTCGATCTTCTCCACGTCCTCCTCGTCGAACTCCACAGGCTCGAAATCTATACGGGACCTGTCGCTGTGTATCTGGTTCCCGGCCGTGGTGGCGTCGTACATGTTGAGGACCACCCATGAGACCACGTGCTGTGCGGTGTGCATCCTCATGTGCCTGTAACGGCGGTCCCAGTCTATCTCGCCGTGGACCTCCGTCCCCGGCTCCGGCAGGTCGCCCTCGAGGTAGTGGCGGACCTCGCCGCTCTCCCTCTGGACGTCCACCACCTCGGCGTTGCCTCCGTCCCATGAGAGCTCTCCGTGGTCCGCGGGCTGTCCGCCGCCCTCCTTGTAGAAAAGGGTCTCCTCGAGGCAGACATAGTTCCGGTCCTGTTTTACCTTCGTGACTTCTGCGTCGAACTCCTTCTGGTACTCGTTTTCCGGCAGATAAAGTTCGCCTGTCATATGTTGGAAAGCTGCTGGGACTGTTAAGTCGGTTGCGGTGTTCTATCCCGGAAGGAAAATATTCAGTGCAGCGACAACCAGTCCCGCCATACACATCCTGAAACCGGCGACGTACCACCTCTGCCTCGATATATTCCCCATGTAGGCCCCGAACGCGAACAGGAGCGCCATGCCCATCACGACCGAGCCGACCGCGGCCTGGAACAGGGTTATCAGGCTACCGGCGAGAAGGAATGGTGATGCGGTGATCAAGACGCCCAGGACCGGTCCGAGCCCGCTCATCACGGCGTTGACCGCGCGGCCCTGCATCTTTTTCTCATGTATCTCAGTACCTTTCAGGTCGGTCAGCATGGAATCCTCCATGTCGTGGAGTTCAGAGAGTTTCTCGGCTCTCTCTATCTCCCAGACGGACCAGACGCCCGAGGTTGCAAGACCTATCGCTGCGCCAAGCGCCACCTTGAACACGGTCAGACCGTTCCCGACGCCAGAGAGGTAGGAGCCAACGGTGACGCCGGTCGCGGTCAGTGTTCCATCAAAACCGTTGGATATGAAGTACCTGCGGGATATGGACCTGACCTCCTCCCGCTCCAGGGATTCGCGGAAGTCCTGTAAGAATGACATCAGTCCTGCGGGGTCTCGATCTTTTCGACCGTTTTTTCTCCCGCAACGACCTCGTCCACGCTGTGGACCGAGGCTCCCTTCTCCTTCACAGTTTTACGGACCTCATCCTCATCTATCTCTCCCTCCATGGTTATCTTGAGGTTCTTCACTTCCTCGTCGACCTCTATCAGCGTACTGTTCACGCCTGAAACTCCCTCCAGGTCCGCGAGCGCCTCGGTGACCTCGACCATCGGGGGTTCGTGAGGCTTCAGGATATCCAGAACAAGTCTTCTTATCGTCGCCATACTTCCTTCTTGTGCCTCCTGATTTAAATCGTGGGCAGTTGGTTTAAGAAACTTGACCCCAATTTCCCTCTTGATGGGACGTGTAAGACAGACTTACGTGAAAAGACTGGCAAAGGACCTCGTTGACTCAGATCCGGAAAGGTTCTCTGATGACTTCGATGAGAACAAGGAGGAACTGAAGGAGACCGGAGAGTTCAACTCCAAGAAGCTGAGAAACAGGGTCGCCGGTTACATAGTACGTGTGGTCCAGAACCGAAGGTAAGAACTTCTTAGGGTCCTCGACCGAGTTCAGTATCTCCTGATGTAGACCATCGCGGCTGTCATCCCTATCAGGATCACGTAAAGGAGTCCGGGTCCAGGAACATCCCTGTTCAACGTGGTGCGTTTAGGCAGAACCAGCACCGGGAAGCTGAAGGTCTGTGAGTAGTTCAACTCCTGGTTGTTGACCGTGATATTAAGCCTTTTCTTCCCCGTGGAGGTGGCGTTTATCCTGATCTGGAGGGTCCTTGAATCCTTCGCCGGTAGTTCAAAGGTTATCGAGTCCATGCTGTTGTTCGTGAACTCGGCCTGGACCCCCGAGATACTCAACCTGAGGGTCTTGTTAAGTCTGAACCGGTTCCGGGCCGTGAATCCTACGTACTCGGGCTCTCCGACCTCCGTTATAACTGTACTGTAATCGTACTGGAATCCTCCTCTGGTCCGGTAGACACCTGTGGCCCGCCTGACGAAGCTGAAAGTCTTTGAACTGTTCTCGTAAGGGTCGGAAACCGTCGCTGTCCACGGGTAGACGTTCCCTATAGGGACTCCGTTCCAGACAGTGGAGACATTGTCGCCGTTGTCCACAGGCTCTTCGTGTAGGAGCTCTCCCGGCATGGCCTGGGTAGAGTTGAAGACCCAGGCGTGGTCCACGTCGTCGGCGTAGTTCGGATCAGTGACGTTGAACTTGAGCTGGACCTGCCGGTTGTTCACTTTCGCCCCTTCCTCCGGTCTTATCAGTTCGATCAGGGGCTCGGTGTTCGCCACCTCGTGTATATCGGTGGTCCAACCGTCTTCGCCGTGGACATCGAACGCTCTCACTGACACATTTATCTCCTCTGCAGGCTGGAAACCGGTCATGGAACCGTTCATGTTACTGTAACTGCAGAGGCCCTGGTCCTCAGTCCCGTAGGTCTTGTCGAAGTCCCCTGTCTTGTTGAACAGGTTGCCCTCTCCATCCCTCATGACCACGCGGCACCTGTTCTCCAGTTCAGTTCCCCCGACCCCGTAGGCGGTCTCGGAGCCTATGCTCGTCGTCGGGGTCGGCCGGGTGTACTTCCTGACGGTCAGGCTCCGGACCCAGTGATGGTTGTTGAGTCCGCCGGTCCTTCCGCTCCATCCGAACTGGTCTCCGGGCGGGAAGTTCGTGTTTGTCCACGAACCCTGTACGGTCCTGCCGATCGTGCTGAAATAGTACCTGAGCGTGTCGCCGTTCCTGATACCCCAGGCGGTCGCCGTTCTCCAGGAGGACTTGGCGGGGTTCTCGTACCATCCCTCTATATCTCCACACTGTGGATTGCCGGGGTTCCATGCCAGGCCACCGCAGTCATCATGGTCATTCAAGATGTAACCCACGCCGTTGCCTGACGGGTCTTCGAATTCGAAGTTCGTTCCCTCGTGCCAGGCCTTCAGGTTGTTGGAGTCGGCGCCCGTGCCGTCACCTGTGTACCACTCCCAGGTCGCATAGAATCCCGGGCTCGGAGTACCTGCGGGGTACCTGATGGACCCTGTCTGTCCATCGACCGTATCCGTGAGCTCGAGGAAGTTGGATCCGGAGTGGTAGTTCGCCGAACCGTACAGGTTACCGTCGTAACCCGACCCGTGCAGATCGTAGATGTACATCGTCTGCTCCGGACTGGAGGCGGATGACGCCGAGGGATTTCCGTAGTACATGTATATATCCTTTGAGCCGGAAGCAGATATGCTCGGGACCTGGACCCATACAGTCGTCGAAGATGTGTCGCAGCCGGACTTCAGCCAGTAATCCAGCGTACTGGAGTGCCCTGATCCGACGAAACGCATATCCGAGCAGTCCGGCTGCATCTTACCCGCCGAGATAAGCGAAGCCGTATCAACCGTCACCTTCACCTGATAGTTGCTCAGGCTCCTACCCGAGTTCTCCTGGACCGTCACCGGTTTGCGGTACTGCCAGTTGCTGTTCCACCAGTTCGCAGGGCCCGAGCCGGTGGAGCCGGAGCCGTCACCATCGTAGACCACCGCAGATATATTCGTCCTGTGGTACCGGTAGTAGTCCTCGTAGCTGAGGCTGATCTGGGGCTCGTGGTTCGGGAACGAGTTCACGGCGGTTTCCACGTCGGTCTTGCCGTTCACATCGGTCACGTTGACCCTGATATTGGTACGCTGCAGGTGGGTCCACGCGTCGGTATCGTTGTAATGTACCCAACCCGACCTGCACCTCGCCTCTGTGGAGTTCCCGAAGCCCCGGTCCAGGGACATCCTGTAGGTCCTCCCGACACCGGCACCGGTCACCCGGAGGTAGCACCTCTGTATCTTGTCGTCTCCATTACGGTGCCAGGCCGTGAACCCTACCCTGTAACTGTGGTTAACCGAGCTGTTGTAAACGCTGAACGAGGTTATCCTGTTCGAGGTCGTCGTGACATTGAAGATGTGGGGGCCTGAAGTGGCCACCTGCTTCTGGTCCGTGACGTTGGCAGTCCAGTTGTACTGCTCCCCTACCTTCAGTCCACTCCACGTGACAGAGGCGGTCCCCGAACCTGAAACCGTGTCCCAACCGATCAGTTTCTTTCCTCCTCCCGAGACCGGTTTCTCGACCTTCAGGTTGAACCGGTAGAGATTCGAGTCATCCCCCCCATCGTAACAGCAGTCGTCGTGCTCGGAGGCTATGTAGAACCTAGTGAGTTCGTTGGGAGCGTCCACTGTGAAGGTGCCGGTCCAGGTGAAGTCCGTTCCATCGGAGTAGCCACACGAGGCGCCGTCATCCAGTACCTCGCCGTCGTCCTCACACTTGAAGACATAGGTGTTCCCGGCGGAGTCCACCGCGTAGAACGTTATACCGGACGCCTCGTAGGACCGGGCGTGGAACCGCATCCTCAGCCTTGCCTTTCCCGTGTTTGAGAAGTTTATCTCCCTGTAGTACTTGAAATGGTCTGGATCTCCTGTGCCTGCCTCCGACCACCTTATCTTGTTACCGTTGTTCTCCCACTCACCCATGCTGTTTCTGACCTGGGTCATCCTGTTCTCGAAATCAGTCAGCGTGTCGCCCTCATTCACGCGGTCCCAGTCAACCACGGTCTTCATCTTTGTCGCCTTGTGGTACATCCTCGATGAGGGTACTATTGAGAAGCTGGAGTCAGACGGTTTCTTCCAGGCCAGCTGGTAAACGTCTCCACCCCCTCGGTCGCTCATCCTGTAGACGAACGGGTGGTAACCCTTGCTGAGCGAGACCTGGCCGTTATGGCTCCAGCAGTTACACTGGCCGTGGCTCCCGTAGAAGGATGCCACCCTGTTGCCGGAGCTCACGCTGTCACAGTGCTCCAGAGAAGTGCTCGGGACGTTTATGAAGAAGTCCGAGGCATCGTCCGAGTCCGTGGCGAAGCTGTAGGTCCCTGAACTCGGGGCGTAGATGTAACCTGTCACGCAGGTCCCGTAGGTATCCGAGGACACGAAAAGGTTGCATTCTGTCGAGCCACCGCAGTTTATGTTGTTTATCATCGTCTCGCCGTCCTTGCCCGTAACCTCAGAACCGTCATCCACCCGCCTGGAAAGCTCCGAGAGCGAGTTGGCGCCATCCGTCTGGGAGTGGTCCCACTGGCCTATCCTGACGTCATGCCTGTAAAGAGTGCCTGAGGACGCGGTGGCGTTGTAGAAGCTGACGTTCATCGTGTCGCCGTCCGCGTCCGAAACATCCACCTTGAGGGATGGAGACCGGGTGTTCGCGGGACTGGTGCCGGTCGACTTCGCGGGCC
>JBDGSJ010000021.1:0-36852 GCA_042217585.1 Candidatus Nanohaloarchaea archaeon
TGCTCGTCGGGCTCATAACCCGGAGGTCCGTGGTTCAAATCCACGCCCCGCTAAGAGACCCTATTTCTGTACTGGCCCTGAAAGGACCAAGAGTTTTAAGCTCAGGACCACATTGTATTCCTATGTCTCCGGAAGCGACTACGGCTGAGATTATCTCGACCGGAGACATGACTATCTCGACTATTATGCCGACCCATTAACGGGGTCGGCCTTGAGTTTTCTCCAAGAGGTTGATCCTTCTATGCTCGCTACACAGACCTACGGCTTCTGCAACCGTTTCAAAAACCTGGGAACAGAGAAGGTGGTATCCGGTGCAGGAAGAGGTCCTTGAGGAGAGGTCCCGGGAGCGAGAGGTCTGGGACTACTCCGCGGACGGTCTTCTCGGTTTTCCCGCAGGGGAAGAGGAGGTGGACCGCCTTTTCGAGGAGTACAGGGAAAGTGAGGTCCGCGTGGATGAGAAGGACGTCGCCGGCCTCGAATACTATGACGCGGTCCTTGACGGCGACTCAGTCAGGGCCATCGTCGGCGACAGCGCCACGGTTTACCTGAACTCGGAGGACCCTTCAGAGGAGATCCTTGAACCTTTCTACGAGGTCCTGGGAGTCGAGGAAGAGGAGGTGTACGACCTGATGTAGGAAAACAGTTTTAAGCTGGTCCTTCAAGTTTTCAACGTTGATATCCGTAACTCACCTGATATTTGGACTTGCAGTAGCCTACATACTCGATAGGCGTGTCGCTACAGCCATGATATTCTCTGTAGCCCCTGATTTCGACATAACTTTCAGTTTCATGTACCCGTTCACCCACAGGGGCATAACACACACCTTTCTCGCCGCGGGCGTCTTCACTCTGCTGACTTACGTCTACACAGAGGACCGCGTTTCCGCGGAGAGCTGTGCGCTCGGGTATCTTTCCCATCTCGGACTGGACCTTCTGACCCTCTCGGGGATGCATCTTCTCTTCCCGTTTCAGGGCTCTTTCTCGCTCGGGATGAGTTCTGCGTACAGTCTGAAGGCAAATACTGCGATTATAGCGCTGTCGGGCGGGGCGATGGCCGCGAAGAAGCACAGGGAGGTATTTGCACCAGTCCTCGAGGAACTGTACGGGTCGTTCAGTGCGGTCTCAGGCCACCACTAAGTTAAATAAGATTTGAGTGTAATCTGGATTCAGGGGATTTCAGAGAGGGGAGTGATGAAGGAGGATAACTGATGAAGAAAACAGGCACCGTCCTGATACAGGTCATGCAGGAGATCTCCCGCATGAACGACAGGACCGCCGCAGAGATCAAGGTGAACAGGAACATCTGTAACGCGAGGAAGTTCGAGAGCCTTTTCAGGCAGTTCATCAAGGGCACGGTCCTGGAGAGGATGAGCCTGAGGTTCTCGGAGATGCAGCCCCGGGCTTCGTGCATATGCGGATATGAGGAAGATATAAGCAGGGACCACAGCGGATACATCCAGTGCCCGGACTGCGGGAAGTTCGCCGAGGTGAAGGATACCTCCTACCGGATAGAGAACTCCTGAAAAGGTAAAGAGCCGGACCACGATTCCTGAGCAGAAGCCGGGGTAGCCAAGTCAGGCCAAAGGCGACGGACTCAAGACCTCCCCTCCGGAGGTGTAGAGATCCGTTCCCGCAGGGGTTCATGGGTTCAAATCCTATCCCCGGCATCAAACCCTGATCCTGGCGATGAAGGAACCGCAGAGCAGTTTCGAATCAGACCTCCGGCAAGCCTTCTGAAGAAGAATTCGACGGGCATCTTACCCGGGAAAACCTTGTCCGGTTCAGCGCCGGCCGTCCAGTTCTGTGAGCTCCTTCTGGAGCTTCTCCAGCTCACTGTGCAGCTCGCTGATCGAGTTGTCTATCTCGATGTCCTGGCCCTCCTGCTGGTCGATGTCAAGGTCCTGTTTCGGCTGACTTTCGTCCTCGATCTCGGGAAGCCTCTCGCCCACGTCCGCCATCTTGGCGTTGAGAGATGATATATCCTCGTCGATAGCGTCGAGCGTCTGCCGCTTCAGATCTCTAATCTGGTCCATTATCTCGATGGCTTCCTGGATGTTGTCCATCACCTGCTCTATGGTCTCCAGGTCGTCGAGCAGAACTTTGTGGCCGCTCAGCCTGACGTAAAGCTGGTTGTCTTCAGAGGGCATATGTAGAGATTCTTTTTGCCGTTATTAAAAATAACCTGTGGGGAGGTGGAAAAGCAGCAGGCGTCAGAGGTGTTCAGCTGTCATCATCCCGGTTTCCCGGCTCAGACGATGTCGTTCCTCATCATCGCCCCTTGATCCTACTCGGTGTAACGTCCCGAGTAACCCTCTGTCTCGTTTACCCTCCGGAATATTATATGGTTGACCCGGGCGTTCTCCTTGATCTCGATGCCGTCCGGGTTCTCGACCACCAGCATGAAGCTGGACCTCCCGCGGAAGCCCGCGTCCCAGACACCGTTCTCTATGGACGCCCCCATCCTCAGCAACGAGGACCTCGGGAACGCCAGCGCGATCATATCCTCCGGGAGGTCCACGGTCTCGTTGGTCACGACCTTGTACGCGCCCGGCTCAAGCTTCCACCAGCCGTAATCGTCCTCCGGGTCCTTCTTCTCCGGCTCTATGGGTTCGCTGTCTGGTATCTCCCGTTCCGAGTTGGAGAAATCCAGCTTCCCCGGACCCTGGAACTCGTGTATCTCGCCGGCGGTCAGGTCGAAGCCGTTCGGCGTCAGCTGGGTTTCAAGGTGTGGATAGTCCTCGATAAGGCCGTTCTCGATGGCCTCCCTGAGTTCTTCGCGGTTCAGCATGCGTACAGTTAAGGGTCTCGAGCACTAAAAACTGTTCAGAGACCCCGGAAGAATTAAAAAGGGCAAACGTAATACAACGTAATACGAATGGTCCGCATGGTAGACCTTGAGCACGAGAACATAGTGACCGGGGGAGAACAGGGACTTCTTGAATGGCCGCACGAGCCCGACGAGAACGGGCTGTATCCAGCCACGCTGAACGATGAGAACGACGACATGCAGCACTACTGGATACGGGACAACTACTTCATCTACCGTGCGATCGGGGACGAGAGGATACCGGAGGCTTTCGCCGAGATAGTGGACCGCCACGGCGAGAAGATAGACGCCGCGCTGGAGGGCGACACAGTTCCCGCAGAGGACCCCCTCCACATCAAGTACGGAAGGGACCTGGAGGAGGTCAACGATGAATGGGGACACTTCCAGATAGATTCGTACGCCCAGATGCTCGAAGTTCTGGCGGAGAACGACTACATGGACCGCGCCGGAAAGGTCCACGACTACATCTCCGAGATAGACCGCTTCCACTGGGACGAGGGACCCTGGGAGAACGACCACCGCGAGGAATACGCCTACTCCCACGCACAGGTGGCAAAGGCGCTGCAGACCTACTCCGAGAAAGGAGGAAACGTCCCGCAGGAGCAGATAGATTTCCACGTCGAGAAGGTCCACGAACTCGCCCCTCAGGAAGACCTCCACGACCTCCTTATACTTTACGACGAACCTGATTTCGTGGACGAGGAGCTAAGGGACGAGATACTGATGTCAGTGGAACCGCTGGTCGGTCCTCACGGCGTGAAACGGTTCCGGGGAGATCGCTGGAGCGGCATCCACCACTACGAGGAGGACAGGGAAGAACCGCAGTGGAACTTCGGCCACCTCCTGATGTACCAGGTTACCGGTGAGGACCGGTACCTGAAACGGCAGAGACAGATCAGGGAGGAGCACGGCGGGATACCCGAAAGCATGGAGGACCACGGCGGCGAGTACAGAGGTAACGTGAACACGCCGCTGCTCTGGGCGGAGGCCCTCTACTTCGAGGCGGAGAGGGACCACGCCGCGGAGCAGGCCGATTTCATGGACCGCCAGTCGGAGCTGCCCGACGTTCCCGGGGAGGCGTTCTGAGCGGCTCAGAAATAAAAGAGTGGGAGCCGAACAGTTGTTTGGCTGAAAACCATGATGGAAAGAACCTACACCCACGACATCACCCCGGAGGACGACGGCGAGGAAGTCGCTGTCGCGGGGTGGGCCCACGAGATACGAGACCTCGGGGGCATCACGTTCGTCATCCTGCGCGACCGAAAAGGCCAGATACAGGTAACATTCAAGGAGGACGAGAATAACGAGCTCTTCGATAATGCGCAGGACATAGGCAAGGAGGACGTTATACAGGTAAAGGGTGTAGTCGAGGAGAACGACCAGGCGCCCGGCGACCGGGAGATACAGCCCTCAGAACTTGAAATAATCGGAGAAGCGGAATCTCCCCTGCCGATGGACATCTCCAAGGACATCGACACCGACCTGTCCACCAGGCTGGACAACCGGTTCATGGACCTCAGGAAGCCGGAGATCCACGCCATCTTCTCCCTCAGGAGCAAGGCCCTCGAGGCCATGGAGGAATGGTTCGAGGAAGAGGACTACATCAACATCCAGACACCGATAATCTCGAAGGAGGGCGCCGAGGGAGGAGCAGACCTCTTCCCCGTGATCTACTACGACGAGGAGGCATTCCTCTCACAGAGCCCCCAGCTCTACAAGCAGATGCTGATGGCCGCAGGGTTCGACAAGGTCTACGAGACCGGGACCGCGTTCCGCGCCGAGGACTTCGCCACCTCCCGCCACGTCTCCGAGATCTCCATGTTCGACGTCGAACTAGCCTTCATAGACGACCACCACGACGTCATGGACGTGCAGGAGGAAAGCCTCAGGTACACCCTGAGAAAAGTCAGGGAGCGGGCCGCAGACGAACTCGACACCCTCGGAGTCGACCTGGAGGTCCCCGAAGACGACTTCCCGAGGATAAAGTTCCAGGAAGCCCGCCGCATCCTCAGAGAGGAGTACGACCACGTACCGGACGACGACAACGACCTGGACACAAAGGGCGAGAAACTCCTGGGAGAACACTTCGAGGAGAAGGGACACCCCGCCTTCTTCGTAGTAGGATTCCCCGACGAAAAATTCTACTACATGCAGGACGTGGAAGGCGACGACATCGCCTCAAGAAAGTTCGACCTGATCTACAAGGGACAGGAACTCACCTCCGGGGGACAGAGAGAACACGACATGGACACCCTGATGGAATCACTTCGGGAAGAAGGCGCGGACCCGGAGGACTTCGAATTCTACCTCGAAGCCTTCAAATTCGGCATGCCACCCCACGGAGGCTACGGCCTCGGGATCGACCGGATGATCCAGAAGATAGCCGAACTCGACAACATAAAAGAAGCGATCCTGTTCCCGAGGGACCCCAACAGGCTGGAACCATAGTCATCCACTCCACATTTCGGCTTTCCCCTTTCCTTTTAATCTTGGCACGAGTATGGTTTGTTAGATGCCAGAGGCCATGCAGAAGGAGGAAGAGCAGGATTACACGGGTTCGGAGACCCGTATCAACAAGGTGACGTGCAGGGGTTTCAAGTCGTTCCAGCAGAAGACGGCGATCCCGTTTTTTGAGGGTCTGACGGCGATCGTCGGGGAGAACGGGACTGGCAAGTCGAATGTCCTGGATGCCATAAGTTTTGTTTTCGGGAGGAGGTCTTCGAAGCTGAGGGCTGAGAAGCTGGAGCAGCTGATCTTCAACGGCCCTGAGGACCGGAAGCCGGCTGACTACGCCCATGTTACCATCTACCTGGATAACTCCTCCGGGCTGTTCGACGAGTTCCTGGATGATGAGGAAGAGGCGGATGAGGTCACTGTGGGGAGGAAGATAACGAGGGCTGGTTCTTCGATGTACAAGTTCCAGGGGACGAACTGCAAGAGGTCCCTGATCGATGAGATAATGGAGAAGGCGAACATCGACCCCGAGGGCTACCATTTCGTCCGGCAGGGCAAGGTGACGGAGATAGTGGAGCAGAACGACGTTGAGAGGAGGAAGGTGATAGATGATCTCTCCGGCGTCAGGGAGTTCGACGAGAAGAAGGAGGAGGCGATGGAGGAGCTTGAAGAGGTGGAGGACCGGCTGAACGAGCAGGAGATAAAGCTTGAGCAGAAGAAGGACTACCTCGAGGACCTGAAGGAGCAGAAGGAGCTGGCGCTGAAGTACCGGGAGCTTGAGGAGCGGAAGGAGAAGCTCCAGGCTTCGATACTTGAGGTCCGGAAACGGGCGCTCTCCAACAGGCTGGCGAACATCAATACCGATACCTCGGAGAAACGTGAAAGGATCGAGGAGCTTGAAGAGGAGCTGGAGGAGATAGATGAGAGGATAGAGGAGAAGCAGGACCGTATCGAGGAGATAGAGGAGCAGGAGTCGGCGAACACGGATATCGAGCACCTGGAGAACAGGATCGATAAGAAGGAGGGCAAGATAGAGAACAAGAGGGAGAAGATAAAGGACCTCGAGGAGACGATAGAGGAGCTGGAGAAGATGCAGAAGAACCGGAACACCGGTTCAAGGGCCGTGGACGCGGTCCTCTCCATGGACAACAGCAAGGTGGAGGGGATGTTCCAGGACCTGATCTCGGTGGAGGACCGTTTCGCCGTTGCCATAGATACAGCGGCCGGCGGCCACATGAACGACGTCGTGGTGCAGGACAAGCAGACCGCTGTCGACTGCATAAACTACCTGAAGAGGGAGAACATCGGCAGGGCGCGGTTCCTGCCCCTCGACAAGATCAAGGACCGGTCCAAGAGCGCGAAGGCGAAGATGGCGAAAAAGAAGAAGGGAGTGATCGGTTTCGCCGCGGACCTGGTCGACAACGACCAGGGATACGACAAGGCGGTCCGGCACGTCTTCAGCGATACGCTGATCGCGGAGGACCTTGACTCTGTGAAGGATATCGACGGTATCAGGGTTGTCACACTTGACGGGGACGTGATGTCCCGCGGCGGTTCGATGAGCGGTGGAAAGAAGAAAAAGAAGAGGAAGAAGAGCAGCGGGGCTTCATCGGACCGTCTGGATCCTGACAAGAAGAGGAAGGAGAAGGAGGAGCTCGAGGACGAGATAGAGGACCTCCAGAAGGACGTGGCGGAGCTGAAGCAGATGAAGGAGAGGAAAGAGGAGGATTCGGAGTCGGACGATGAGCTCAGGGAGGAGAAGAAGAACCTGAGGGATGAGCTCAGTGATCTCCGGGATGAGAGGCAGGAGAAGTACAGCGAGAAGCAGAAGCTGGAGACCAAGGTGGACGAGGTCGGCCAGAAGAAGGCGAACCTGAAGGCTGAGCTGGAGAACGTCAAGGAGGACCTGGAGGAGTACGATTTCGACGAGGACGAGCTCGTGGGCCTGGATTCGACGCCCGAGGAGCTGAAGAAAAAGAAGAGGAAGGTGATCAACAAGCAGAACTCGATGGGTCCGGTGAACATGCGCGCCATCGACGAGTACAAGGAGAAGAAGGAGGAGTACGACGAGTTCGAGGAGAAGGTATCGGAGGTCCGGCAGGAGAAGCTGGAGATAGAGGACATGATAGAGGAGATAGAGCAGAACAAGCGGGAGCAGTTCATGGAGGTCTTCGAGGAGATAAACAGGAACTTCTCCGAGATATTCGAGAAGCTTTTCGACGGGGGAGAGGCGGAGCTGGTCCTGGAGGACGACGACATCGAGAAGGGACTGAAGATCAGGGCCGCTCCTCCGGACAAGGACCCTCACATCATAGATGCGCTCTCCGGCGGGGAGAAGACGTTGACGGCTATCGCGTTCGTCTTCGCGATCCTTGAGTACGAGGAGTCGCCTTTTTACATCATGGACGAGATCGATGCGGCGCTGGACGACACGAACTCCAAGAAGCTGAGCGAGCTCCTGAAGGAGTACGCGGAGGGCAACCAGTTCATCGTGATCTCCCACAACGATATCACGGTCCGGCACGCCGAGCGCGCCTACGGCGTCTCGATGAGGAAGGGCGTGACCAAGATGCGGAGCATCGAACTGGAGGAATAGGCGGACCGCACCTGTTAAAAGCCTGAAGCCCCCATTCACGGTGTAAGGGGGTTGAGGGGGGTCGACCGTGGAGTTTTATGGACCGATACGACATCCAGATGCTGGCAGAGCAGCCCTGGGAGGAGACTCTTGAGGCACTGACCGCGGACATGGACCCCGAGGACATCGATCTGATGGTTCTCACGGAGCGGTACAGGAAGTACATCGACGAGATGCAGGAATACGATCTCAGGGTTCCCGCGAAGGCGATACGTGTATGTTCGGCGCTCCTGAAGATGAAGGCGATGACACTGTACTACGAGGAGGAACAGCAGGAAGAGGAGCCGGACGAGATTGAGGAGATGGAAGAGGTCGAGGAAGATGAGGACGAGATGCCGGACCTGGACATGGGACCTGAACTTGACATGCCGGTGAAGGCGAAGCCCCGTCGCAGGGTCGCGCTGAAGGACCTGAAGGAGTCACTGGAGGACGCCATGGAGATAAAGGAGCGCAGGGAGGAGAGACAGGAGATGCGTGAGGAGATAGACCAGGCGTTCGAGATAGAGGAAGAGGATCTGACCCAGAAGCTGGACAGTCTCTTCGACCGTATCAAGGGACTGGTCTCCCGGGAGACGAGGGAAGAGGTCGAGTTCGAGAAGCTGATAGAGTCCGATGATAACGAGGAGAAGATCGAGAAGTTCAAACACATACTGACCCTTGAGAACGACGAGAAGGTCGAGGTAATACAGGAGGAGTTCCTCGGCCAGCTACACGTAAAACCTGACCATGAAGCGGAGACCGTGAACTGAGATGGAAGAGAAGAAGGCAAGACTCGAGGCCGCACTTTACCTGTCGGATGAACCGATCGACCGGGAGGAGATAGCGGACGTCCTGGACCTGGGTAGCATGGGCTACGTCGACATGCTGATAGAGGAGTTCGAGGAGGACCTTGAGGCGGAGAACCGTGGGATGGAGCTGGTGGAGACCGGGGACGGCTACGAGCTGAAGGTGAAGAGGGACCATCTCGACCACGTCGAGCACCTGGCGCCGCACCAGGACCTGAACGAGGGACAGCTCCGGACCCTCTCGCTGATCGCGTACAACGCGCCGGTGGAGCAGACCGACATCGTGGATATAAGGGGTAACAGGACCTACCAGCACGTGAAGGAGCTGGTGGACCGCGGGTTCATCTCGAAGGAGAAGGACGGCAGGACCGCGATACTTGACACGACCGACTTCTTCCTTGACTACTTTGATATCGACTCGCTGGAGGAGTTCCGGCGGCAGTTCGAGAACGAGCAGAAGGGCAGAGAGGGAGAGCAGCAGGGGATGGAGATGTACGAGTGACCGGACCGGTTTAAACTTTCGCTGACAAACCCGGGTTATGGAGCTCACCAGCCTTGACCTCTCGCTGCTGATGGATGAGTTCGGCGAACTGGAGGAGGGACACATACAGAAGGTCTACCAGCGGGAAAAGGAGCTCACGCTGGAGGTCTACATCCACGGAGAGGGCAAGAAGAGGCTGGTGATAGGCACGGACCGCGCCTTCCTCTCGAAGTACAAGCGCGACAACCCGACGCGCCCGCCGGGGTTCTGCATGGAGCTGAGGAAGCATCTCTCTCGCGTCGATTCGATACACCAGGAGGGCTTCGACCGGGTCCTGGAGATAGAGAGCGGCGACACAAGGCTCGTATGTGAGCTGTTCGGCAAGGGCAACTTCATACTGGTCAAGGACGGGAAAGTGATAGGCGCTCTCAGACAGGAGGAATGGTCCAACAGGAAGATAGAGGTCGGCGAACCCTACCAGTATCCCGAGCCGGCGGAGGACCCCCGCGAGCTCGACGACTTCTTCGAGGCGATGGATGAGGGCGAGGTGGTCCGGAGGATAGCATCCGATCTCAGCCTCGGCGGGACCTACGCCGAGGAGGTCTGCGCCCGGGCGGACGTCGACAAGAACACGGAGATAGAGGACCTGAACGGGGACGAAAGGGAAAGGCTGAGGGAGAAGATAGGCGAGGTCCTGGAACCCGAGATGAGTCCGAGGCTGTACGTGGACGAGGGTCCGGAGCGTGCCGCACCCTTCAGGCTGGAGAAGTACGCGGACCACGAGTACGAGGAGTTCGACAGTTTCTCAGAGGCCCTGGACAACTACTACTACCGGAGGAAGCAGAGGAAGCACGAGAGAAAGCGAAGGGAGGCCTACGAGGAGAAGAAGAGCGGGCTGGAGAAACAGAAGGAGCAGCAGGAGAGAAAGATGAATGGACTGGAGAAGTCCGCGGAGCAGAACAGGGAGAGAGCGGAGAAGATATACGAGAACTACCAGATGCTGCAGAAGGTCAAGGACCAGGTCTCGAAGGGGATAAGTGAGAACGGCTGGGACCGGGCTGAGGAGAAGATAGAGGAGTCGGATACCGGGCTCTCCGAGAAGGTGAACTCGCTGAACGAGCAGGAGAACTTCGTATCGGTCTCTGTGGACGGCGACAACCTGAAGATATACCTGGACCGGGACCTGGAGGCGACCGCCTCCTACTACTACGACAGGGCGAAGGAATCCGAATCAAAGATGGAGAACGTGGAGGAGGCTTTAGAGGAGACGGAGAGACAGCTTGAGGAGCTTGAAGAGGAGGAAGTGGACGTGGAAGAAGTGATGGAGGACAAGACCGAGAAGAGGAAGAAGAAATGGTTCGAGAAGTACCGCTGGTTCTACTCCTCGGGCGGACACCTGGTCCTGGCGGGGAGGGACCAGCAGACCAACGACATGCTGGTCAGCAAGCACATGGAGAGCGACGACCTCTACTTCCACGCTGACTTCGACGGCGCACCCTCAGTCGTGCTGAAGGACGGACAGGAAGCCGGCGAGGAGGACCGGAGAGAGGCCGCGAAGGCCGCAGTCACATTCGCGAAGACCTGGAAGGCCGGGATCGGTGCGGACGACGTCTACTACGTGGACCCGGAGCAGGTCACCGAGGAGCCGGAGAGCGGGGAGTACCTGGAGAAGGGATCGTTCGTGATAAGAGGTGACCGGGAGTACATCAGGAACGTCTCCGTGGAGGCTGCGGTCGGACCCTACGAGATAGAGGACGGGAAGTTCGTGCCTGTCTGCGGGCCTGTCAGCGCCGTGGAGAGCAACTGCGAGGGATACGTGGAGCTGAGGCCGGGGAACACCAAGAAGTCGGAGCTCGCGAAGCAGATCCGATCCCGTTTCGACCAGGACCTGGACCTCGACTACGTGATAAGGTCGCTTCCGCCGGGGAAGTCGGAGATAGAGTAGTCAACCGAGTTTCTCCAGCCGGTCCTCTATCGACGGGTGAAGCCTTGCAAGGCTGTAGAGCCTTCCCGCGGACCGTTTCATGTCGTTCGCGTCCGCGAGCTTCTCAAGCGCAGACCTCGTGACCTCTTCACCCTTGATCTCTGCGGCGTGGCGGTCCGCCTCGTACTCCAGCTTCTGGGATATGAAGCCCTGGACCCCGAGGAAGTAAAACGCCAGCACTGCCATAATAAGCCCCATGAAGCCGTAGAAGCCGGCCACATCCATCACCGGTGACACGAGGGATGTCCGGGTCACCAGCGCCATCCACGCCCCGAAGAAGACGAATCCCGCACCTCCCTTGATCCAGAGGTGATGTCTCTCGAGGTGTCCGAGCTCGTGGGCAAGGACCGCCTCGATCTCGTCCCGCGAGAAGTTGTCCAGCAGGTAGTCGGTGATGAAGACGTAGTTGAAGCCGGGAACCGTGCCGGCGACGACGGCGTTGGCGTTCTTCATCCCGCGGGCCTCTATGGTCCTTATGTCCCGGAGCTCAAGTCCCTGCGCCCCGCAGAACTCCTCGAGCTCTTCCCTGATCTCTCCCTCCGTGGACCGGCTGGACTGGAAGACCATCATCAGGTAGGGGCTGAGAGCCATCACCCCGAGTATGAACGCCCCGAACGCCACCAGCAGCACGGGGAGGCTGGAGGCAAATCCGGCGGGAAGGTTGACGACAAGGAACTGCCAGCCCGCCACGGGAACCAGCACCAGCCCCATTCCAGCGAGGAACTTCTTCACTCCGCCCTTCCTCGAGGTATCGAGGTCTCTTATCCTCTTCAGGCTGGGGTAAATGCCGAGGAACGCCGAGCCGCCCGCCCCGAGGACCGGAACCAGTATCGCCCCCATTATACCGACCAGCGCCAGGTTTATCCCCGAGACCGGGAGGACGGAGGAGAAGACCATCCTCGAGACCAGCACCATGCCTGACTCGAAGACCACCGGAAGCAAAAGGACCATCAGCGGGCTTATTCCGAATATGGCCGCCCTGTTCAGCCTGTGGACCTTCTCCTCCTTTTCAAGTTCCATCTTTTCGACCCTCCGGGCGTAGTACCTGAAAGCCGTGAAGGGAAGGACCAGGAGAGCGAGGAGAGAGACCGCGGAAAGACCGGCCGTGGAGCCGGGAACCCTGTACTCCAGGCTTCCTGACAGCTTTTTCACCCTGTAACGGTCCTGGAGGAAGTCCCCTCCCGTCCTCTCCACAGGACCCCTGACCGCGGCGGAGCTGTCGTAGGAGACCGTGAAGTTCTCGGCCCGGGAGATGTTGAGCGGAGCCAGCCTCTCGAGGTCTACGGACCGGGAGAGAAGACCTGTCCTCTCACCCATCGATACCGAGTACTTCAGCTGTTTCACTCCTCCCTCGGTCTTCGCGGTCCTCAGTTCCGGCTCCAGTTCTCCGCGGGAGATCTCTTTCTCCAGCGCCGAGGCGTTTACCGGCGGCTCGAGGTAGTACTTGACGTAGTCGTTACTGCCCGGGTTGTCTATCAGGTGGACCTCGCCCGCGGGCGCGGACATCACCGGAACTGAAAGGATCAGAAACAGCAGGGAAACCAGGAACAGCTTCCTCATGGCGGATGACCTATCTTCAACGATTAAAAGTTTCAGCCGTCCAGCTCGCGGACCTTCTGCTTTACCTCGTGGAACTCCTCGAACGGCTTCACGCCGGGCTTTATCGGGTCCTCGATCCCCCAGACATCCACGTCCTCCACACCGAACTCGTCCTCCAGGTATTCCCTGTGCCTCTCCGTCATCACCACGACCCGGTCCGCCTCTTCCAGCGCTCTCTCCGATACCTGGTCCGGCTCCGGCTTCACGAACCGCTCCGCGTCCTCGCCGGCGAGAAGCTCCCTCGCGTTCTCCGCGACGTGGTCGACCGCGTCGGTCCCCGCGGATTCGACCTCGAGGTCCGGGTGATACTTCCGGGTCAGTGCCTCCGCCACCGGACTCCTGAAGCTATTGCCGGTGCAGACGTAAAGTATCCTCATGGAAGGTGTTTTCCAACGACTTCTTATCTTTTTATGGGAGAGGACACACAGATTCAACATGTCGGAGCGACTCGGCTTCAGGGAGGTCCTGGCGATGGGGATTGGAGGAGTGGTCGGGGGAGGCATCTTCGCGGTTCTGGGAGTAGCGGCCCGGATAGCGGGAAACGCTGCTTTCATATCCTACTTCCTCTCGGGACTGATCGCTCTGGCTTCGGGTTACTCTTACGTCAGGATGACCTCTCACCTGGAGGAGGACGGCGGCTCCTTCACTTTCCTGGAACACTACGTCTCCAACAAGAACATTGCCGGGATGGTCAGCTGGGTGCTGATAGTCGGATACATCGGAACGATGGCTATGTACGCTTATGCCTTCGGCTCTTTCTCGGCAAGGATGCTTGGAATAGGGGCTCACACCGTGGTCCGCGGACTGATCTCGATCGGGATACTCGGGCTCTTCGTGGGCGTGAATCTTATCGGGGTGCAGAAGACCGGTGAATCAGAGGACCTGCTGGTCTACGGCAAGGTCGCTATACTACTGCTTTTCGGAGGCGCAGGTCTCTGGGCCCTGCTTTCGGGTCCCGGACCAGGCCTTCTGCCGGGAGGCCTCTTCAACAGGGGTCCTGTCTCCCCGATCGTTGGTATAGGTACGATATTCGTCTCCTTCCAGGGCTGGGAGCTTCTCACCTACGAGTACTCCGAGATGGAGGGAGGGACGGAGACCCTGAAGAGAGGTGTTATGTGGACGATCGGCATATCAACCCTGCTCTACGTGATGACCGCCATCTTGACGACATCGCTCGTTCCTACGCCGATGATAATCAAGCACAAGGAGACGGTACTGGCTTTCGCGGCGGCAAAGATATTCAAAAGCCATATAATGAGGGATCTGGCAGGAATCCTAGTTTCGGTCGCGGCCCTGTTCTCCACAGCCTCCGCCATCAACGCTACGCTTTTCGGAACCGCCAGGTTCACACACAAGATGGCGACGGAGAACGAGCTCCCCGAATTATTCTCTTTCAGGAACAAGAAGGACATACCTTCCCGTAGCCTGATTATAATAGGACTGATAACCGCGCTTTTCACCTATCTCGGAACCCTGGAAGGTATCACGACCTTCGCATCTCTCTCCTTCGTTATGATATTTGGAACGGTGAACTACGTCTGCCTTAGGGATCCTGATGTGGATGTAAACGGCATAGTGCCGCTGACCGGGTTGCTGGGCACCGCCTCGGTCCTCATCCTTGAGGTCTGGCATCTCTGGACCACCGAGTTCCACATGCTCGTTTTCATAACAGGGATATTCGGGGTCCTTTTCCTGCTCGAGTTCCTGTACTTCGAAAGGGAGGAGATCGAGGAAGAGGTCGCGACGGAGGTCCAGAAAGTCGAGGAGGAAGTCGAGGAAGAGCTCGGCGAAGAGGACCAATAAAAGCATTAGACCCCAGGACAAAACTGTAGGTCCATGGCGGGGTGGTGTAGTGGACCATCATCGTACCCCGGGGCGGTACGGACCTGGGTTCAAATCCCAGCCCTGCCACTTATTCCTTTTTCAGGGAGCTGACGGTTGACCTGAACGTCTCCGCCGGAACCCTGTTCATGTAGACGCCGTGGCCCCCATCCCGTTCAGATCTCTCGTAGAAGAACCAGGCCGAACCGTTGAACAGCTCCACGGACATGTACCTCAGGGCCCCTGACCCCGCGGACGACCTGATGGCCTCGCCGGGGTCCGACCCCACGAAGACCTTCCCGTTTCTCAGGAAGCCGTACCGAGATCTCTCCTGAGTGACGTGGAAGATGGAGGGCCTCCAGTCGTAGAAGACAAGCTGACTGCCGTTCACATCCAGGATCGAATCGAGCCGTGGAGCCCTGCCTGAACCAGGTCCGAAACTGATCTCTCGGAGGTACTCTGGTCCGCTGTCGCCGGTCCTGTAGACCAGAGTCGCCTGTTCCGTGAAGCTTGATGAAGAGGCATGAACGTACAGTTTCCCGTCGTGAAGGACCGGGTCCTTGTAATGAGTGAAACCTGTATCGAATCGAAGTCTCCGGGCTTCAGAGGGCTGGAAACCGGAGATACTGGATGAGGTCATCTTCATTATCTCCCAGCGACCGCTGGAACCGTTCTGGTAGCTCAGGTAAAGCACGTAACCCCCGTCCCTCTTTCCGATCGCCGCTCCCTCTATCGATAGCGCCCCTATCTCCTCTTTATGTACGGTCCAGATGGTCTCCATCCGGGAACCCAGCTGTATGATGGACCCCCTGAAACCTCTCCTCTCCGGTCCCCGGGACCGGGTGTACAGGTAGATACCCTCACCTCTGACAGCCAGGGATGAAGGGCTTCCCACCCAGTTCCCGGTCCCGCCCCTGGCTGACCTCAGGCGGACCGCCCTCTCAGGATCGAAGAACGGGTTCGCCGCCTCAACCCTATCAGTGAACGCGCCGTATAGGACCCTTCCCGCCGCCCTCACCCGTGTCTCCACCTGGTTCCTGAATCCGTTGAACCCTGTGCTGTAAAGGCGATCAGATACCTCGCCAAGGACCTCCCACGGACCGACCCCTGCGAGCGAGACACCTGAGAGAACCACGGAAAGGACCAGGAGAGCACTCAGACCTTTTCTCAATATTATAGGACCTCCGTAACTCTCTATAGCCTTTTAATCTTTTCAGTTTGAGGTCCGGTGGCGATCTGGATCGACAGCCAGGTGATATCTCCGGGACCTGAATAGCCGTGTTAACTTTTAATACAGGCGCCGGTTTAATTTGTAAACAGTGATGGATCCGGGAGAGGTATCTGATCACACAGTGAAGGAAGTGAAGGAGAAGGTAAAAGGCGGAGATATCAGCGCTGAAGCGGCGCTGGATGCCGAGAGGTCTGGCAAGGAACGGAAAACGCTCACAGGATGGCTTGAAAAAAGGGCTGAAGACGGAGAAACAGTTTCACAAGAACAGGAGGATTCAGATACTATGGACGATTCAAAGAAGGAAAAGATGAGGGAAAAAGCGGAGGAAATCGAGTCATCGATCGAAGAAGTAACCTCGTCTTTCGAAACACTTTCATCCGTCTCCTCACAGATGGCGGAGAGAAGCGAGAAGCAGGCAGAAAACCTGGATGAACTTAAGTCAGGTATAAACGAGATATCAGCTTCTGCAGAGCAGATAGCGAACAACTCGGAGGACGCCGCCGACTCAATATCCAACATAAACAGGTTCTCCCAGCAGGCAGGCCAGTCAGCCGAGGAAGGGATGAGCAAGATGGAGGAGATGGAAGAGACAGTCTCCGAGGCCCGGAGCTCGGTTGAGGAATTGACGGAGAAAAGCAAGAACATAAGGGAGATAACGAAGACTATAAACGATATCGCGGAGAAGACCGACCTCCTGGCACTGAACGCCTCCATCGAGGCCGCAAGGGCCGGTGAGCAGGGACGCGGATTCGCCGTCGTCGCCGACGAGGTCAAGCAGCTCGCGGAGAACACCTCGAACTCCACAGAGGACATATCGAACATGGTCGAGGACATGGAGAACAGCATAGACGACGTGAGCGAGAAGATCGGCCAGACCGAGGATATACTGGAGAACAGCTCGGGCGTTATCAGGTCAGCTCTAACGGCTCTCGAGGAGATATCCGACGAGATATCCAACCTTTCCTCCGAGATGCAGGAGATATCCGCCGCGGCCCAGCAGCAGTCCTCCAGCACCATGGACATCGGGGAGACCGCCGAACAGGTCTCTTCAGCCGCAGAAGAGCTCTCAGCAGGCATACAGGAGGTCACATCCACCGTCGAGGAGGAAAGCACCAAGATAGAGAAAGTCGAAGAAGACATCAAGGAGACGCGTGAAATCCTTGAGGACACGTAGAGGCGTGTAAAAAATGCAAGGAGAGGAGGAAGAAGAATCGCTGGCCGATACCACCCAGATATTCGTGTTTGAACTGGCCGGGGAGGAGTACGCGCTGGAGATAGAGAGAGCCAAGGAAGTTATCAAGGCCGACGAGAAGAAGATAAACCCTGTTCCCAACGTACCAGACTACATACGCGGGATAACGAACATCAGGGGCCAGGTAGTCCCTGTGATAGATCTAGAACCGCGTTTCGACCTGAAAGAGAACGAGAGCAAGTTTATAGTCGTGATAGAGGTGAACGATGCCAGCGCGGGTATGCTGGTGGATGATGTCAAGGAAGTCCTGGACGTGAAGAAGGACCGTATAAAGGATTCTCCGTCGATACTGGAGGAGGAGATACACGCGGACTACATAAAGGGAGTCGCGGTCCTTGATGAGCGCCTGATAATCATACTGGATCTCGAGAACGGACTCGGCGAGGAGGAAGCGATGAAGATAAATGAGATAGGGGAGAAGATGGGAGAGGACGAAGACGAGGAGGATGAAGAGGAACTGACCCAGGAAGAGATACGGAAAAAGGCCAAGGAAAGAGTTAAGGAGAGCTGATCACTCCATATCCAGCACGTCCTTGATGGTGGCCTTGACATCATCGTTCTCGAAGGGCTTCTCGACGAACTCCTCGGCGCCCAGATCCATCGCCTCGTCGACCATCTCCTGCTGACCGACTGCCGAAATCATTATGACCGTGGCGTCGCTCTCCATCTCCTTTATCTGCTTGAGGGCCTCTATCCCTCCCATCTCCTCCATGACGATGTCCAGGAGGACTATGTCCGGTCTGCTGTCCCTGTACTTCTCGACTGCCTGCTCGCCGTTCTCCGCTTCCTTTATCTCGTCGAAGCCGAGGTCCTCCAGGATGTTGACCAGTATCTTCCTCATGAAGGAGGAGTCTTCAGTTACGAGTGCTTTCATTCTTCCTCACCCAGTATTTCCTCAATTTTAGGTATAAGCTTTTCCTTGGTTATCGGCTTCTGGACGTAACCCTTCGCCCCTATCTCCTTTGTCTCATCTATCGTGTCCTGCTCCCTCACGATCGAGACGACTATCACGTCCGCGTCTCTCTCCTCAAGCTCCTTCAAGACCTCTATACCATCCATATCAGGAAGCCTGAGGTCCAGCAACACGAGATCCGGCTCTTCCTCGTCGTACTTCTCGATACCTTCCTCTCCCTCGCCGGTCTCGATTATATCGTCGTATCCCTCATCCTTCAAAAGCTTGATTATGGCCTTTCTCTCAAATATCGAATCCTCTATCGAAAGTATTGTCGGGCCCATAGCTCCAAGTAGACAGGCTTTTTTTAAAACGTTTATGAGTTCCCTGGAAGCCGGTACGCCGGGACGCGACATGGATATCTCCCCCGTGCGCGGACCGACCGCATGGCTTTTATATGATAGATCAACTAACGGTATTAAGGAAAAGGTCCCGGAGGAGCACAATCAAAAATGAAGAATTCTAAACTTACAGAACTTCAGAGGGACGGAATCAGCGAGATAGGGAATATAGGTGCTGGAAGAGTAGCTACCCGTCTCTCGGACATAACAGGGAAACGGGTCAACCTGAGCGTCCCTCAGGTGGACATAATCCCTCCTTCCGCGACCGAGAACATAACCGAACTGGCGGAGAACCCTCACTCGCCGATCGTGAGCGTCTTCTCACCTCTGAAGGGTATAGGGGGAGGTATCGTCCTTAGCTTCCAGAAGAAGGAGTACTCGCAGTTCCTGAACCTGCTTGAGGAAGATGAGGATGGCAGCAACGACAACCTCCTTGAGATAGGCGAGGAGACTGCGGACATATACCTTGATTCCATGGAGCAGTTCCTGGAGCTTAACGTCGATACCGAGGAACCTGACCTGATCTTCCTTCCGCTCGAGGGCCTTTTCAAGAACATCGTGGCCGAGATAGGCTCAGAAAGCGAGGAAGAATCCGATATACTCGTCGTCAAGACAGTCATGGAGATAGAGGACGTGGTGAAGGGCGAGATAACGATGATAATAGAGATAGAGGAGACCGACAGGATAATAGACGCGCTTGAAAAGCGTATGGGCTAGAAGATCTCTGTAGCCTCGAAGGGCTTCCTGACCACGACCTTTCCGGACCTGCAGTTCAGCCATATCGATCTCCCTGTGTCACCGCCCACTTCCTGTACTCTCAGGTCTATATCCATCCTCTTCAGTATCTTGCGGACCGACTCCACGTTCTTATCGCCCACGTTGATGGTCTCCGAAACGACATGCGCCCCACCGAATATCTTTGCGATAAGGTCCTCCGGGCCAGAGCCCTCCTCTCTTATCTCATCCATCAGGTCATGGATTATGTTCTCGGCGTACTTATCAGAGTCCTCATCCTCTCCCTCGGGAAGCATGACATGGGCAAGCCCTCCCAGCTCCCGGTCCTCATCGTAGAGACAGACCGCGACACAGCTCCCGAGACCCTGGGCGCTGAGCACATCACCATCTTTCCCGACCCTGTACTCCCCCATCTTGACCTCTATCTGTCTCTTCCGGTCCACTACTGATCTACCTCTATCCTGTCCAGTATCAAGTCATACTTGCCGGGTTCGAATATCAGCATGAAGAAGGCCTTTGTCTCCTTCTGCAGGGAGAAGTTGGTCTCGAACACCAGGACCTCATCTTCCTCCTCCGCGACCTCGAGGAGGTACTCATCCATTATCGCACCCAGCAGGTCGGTCCCCTGCTGTGGCACGCCTTCGACGAGCTTCAGGTCCACGTACTCGGTTATCGCCGCGAGGCAGCTCCCCGCCAGTATGTTGCCGGTCTCGCTGAGCGAGGACCTCTGCATCTCACTCAGTTCTTCCCCTTCAACCTCCTGACTGGTGAGGTCCTCGGCGAGCTGTTTGGCAGATTCCCAGTCCAGAGAGAGAAGTAGGTGGCCCAGTTTCGTCTCATCATCGCCTTCGTGGTTCTTGACGCTCACCTTGATCGCCACCACGGTCACCGGCTGAGAGTAGCCTCCCAGGAGGTCCGGAACATCCTTTATCCTGTGACTCCTGATGTTCGGGAACGTTACCTCCACCTTTTCATCAGTCAGTTCGGAAAGAGATTTTGAAGCGTTTCCCGCGCCCACGTGAGCTATCTCCCTAAGCGCGTCCAGTTTCTCCTCGCTCAGATCCATATTCTCAATCACCAAGTAATGAACTTATCTCGACTATTATCGTTGGGTTTCCATCCGCAAGTATCGAGGCACCCGCCACCCCCTTGGGTTCGAGTATATCCAGGTCCTTGATGACGAGATCCTGGACGTTCGTGATCCGGTCCACGACCAGTCCTGCTCTCTCGTTTCCTTTCTGAACCACGACCGCGTTTATCTGGTCCCTATCCCTGCCCGCATCGGCGACGTCGAACCGGTCCTCCAGCATGATCAGCGGTATCTCCTCCTCCTGGAATACGAAGACCTCCTCTTCCTCAAGGCTCTTTATATCTTCCTTACCGAGCGAAACCGCCTTGATTATGTTGTTTATCGGTATACCGAACCTCTGATTCCCTACCTGGACCAGGAAGCAACGGACTATAGCCAGTGAGAGCGGGACCTGCATCTTTATCGTCGTCCCGTGGTCCAGCTCAGTCTCTATATCGTAGGTGCCCTGAAGCTTCTCTGCGGTCTTCTTCACTACGTTCAGGCCTACACCCCTTCCCGATACCTGTGTTACCTCGTCGGTCGTCGAGAAGGAGGGCTGGAAGAGGAGGTCCAGCGTCTCCTCCCTCGAAAGTTCCTTCTTCTCCTCCTCGTCTATCACTCCTTTCTCGACCGCTTTATCCCTGACATCCCTGGGGTTTATACCTCTTCCATCGTCCTCTACGGCTATTATCACCTCGTTACCTTTCCTCTCTGCGCTCAGCTTGATACTGCCCTCGGGATCCTTCCCTTTATCCTCCCTCTCCTCCGGGCTCTCGATCCCGTGGTCCACGGCGTTCCTTATCATGTGGAGGATCGGTTCCCCTATCTCGTCAAGTATGGTCCTGTCCAGTCTCAGGTCCTCACCCTCTATCTCGAAGTTGACCTGTTTGTCCATGTCACTGGCGATATCCCGGACCGCTCTCGGGAACCGGTCGAACACCTGCGAAGCCGGTATCATACGTGCCTGGGATGCCTCGTGCTGTATGTCCTCGCCGAGACGTTTCAGCGTGTTCATCGCCGATTCCACGTCATCGGACTCGAAAGGAGTCAGCAGCTTCCTCAGCCTCTTCTCGACGATCATCAGCTCGCCGAGAGAGTTCATGATCTTGTCAAGCCGCTCTATATCCACCTGGACCCTCTGAATCTCCTCGAACTCCTCCGGGCTCTCCGCCACGGAGTCGGAGGACATCTCCTCAAGTTCCTCCCCCTTCTGTGCGTGTTCAAGGTTCTCCAGAAGGTCAGAGATATCGCGGTCCGGCTCCTCGACGTTTTCCCCGGCGTACTCCACCATCTCCTCTAGGGTGTCTATCGAGTTGAAAAGAAGGTCGAAAAGTTCATCATCCGGCTCTATATCTCCCTCCTGCAGGGCGTTAAATACATCCTCCATGGAGTGCGAGAGCTCGGCTATCTTCTCGAACTCCATGGTCCTCGAGGACCCCTTCAGGGTGTGAGCCGAACGAAAAAGCTCGTTGAGCGCCTCCTCATCCCCAGATTCCTCGAAATCGAGCATACTCTCGTTCATGTTGTCGAGCATGTCATTCGCTTCGTCCATGTAGTCGTCGAGAAATTCTTCTTTTTCCATGACAGATCAGGTCAGCTCCATTATCTTTTCGGGTATTTTCTCAAGGGGTACCACGTAATCGGCATCTCCCTGCCTAATTACTTGTTGCCCCATCCCGAATATTAAACTTGTATCCCGGTCCTGAACTATAATTTTTCCCCCTGCCGAGCTCAGGAAACGGGTCCCGACAGCCCCGTCCCGGCCCATACCGGAGAGTATCACTCCAACAGCGTTCGTACCGAACACCTCGGCCACGGACCTGAACGTGGCATTCACAGAGGCTATATCCTCCGAATCGCTTTCCTCCTCTACAAGGAAGAACTCCTCTCCCCTCCTCTCGACCTTCATGTCCTTCTCCGAGCGGGATATCCACACCTGCCCCGGTCCAAGCCTCTCCGAGTCAGAACATAACCTCACATCGAGTTCCGAAAGGCTGTCCAGCCGATTCGCGAACAGCTCGACCATCGGACCTGACATGTGCTGGACCACGAGCACAGGAACCTCGAGATCGCCGGGAAGGTTCTTCAGTATGAACTCTATCTCCGGTGGTCCGCCCGTCGATGCCCCTATGACGACTACCTGCTGGGAGAAATCCGGAGATTCTTTCTCCTTCCTGATCCGTGATTCCACCTGCTCCTTTACCCGGGCTCCGCCAACGGCCCTGAGGAGAGCTCTCTTGTCTTCAGCAGAATCCTCAGGCGTTATAAAATCTACAGCCCCGTATGAGAACGCCTTGACGGCCTCCCTTCTTTCCACATCCGCATCATCCAGTATCATAACCGTCGGGATTTTTTTCAGGTCCATAACCTCCTCCAGAACGTCAAGACCAGACATCTGACCAAAATTAACTCCAAGCAGAAGAACATCGATATCTCGATTCTTCAGAGCCTCAAATACATCCGTGGGACGATGGAAAACCCCTACTACCTCTATATCATCTTCCTGACCGATCTCTCTGCTGATCTGGCGCCTTCTTTCGAATTCAGGATGCGCTATCGCTACCTTGAGCATGTTTTTAGTTCTACCAGAGAGTGATTTAAATCTGAGACAGATCTCTGAACACGTTCACGGATCCAATATAGTCCTTAGATGACCCAGAAACCGGCTCATGTAGCCAGAAAATGGTAGCATTTTTAAACAAGTTCTCTTTAGAGTAAAACAGGGTTTCTTACCCATGGAAATTAAGACGAAGATAGCAGGATCCCTTCTCGCTCTGGTAGTAGTGACAGGCCTTCTACTGGGCACGCTGGGAGTAACCGCCCTACAGAACGCAGAGAGAAAGGCCACGAACACTGCCCAGAAAGAGGTCCGGCAGATCACAGAATCCAGGCTGACCGCTGTAAGAGACGCCAAGGTCAACAAGTACAACCAGATGCTCGGGGAAGTCGAGCACGACGCCAAGGCAGCGGCGCACTGGATACAGTACCGTTACGACGGTCTGCCGTCGGACGAAGCCTTCCACTACCAGAACGAGTCCAAGGACACCGCTAAGATCGGTTTCTACGTGCCGCCGAACAACACCTACGGCGTGCGGCACGCACCCGGCCAGCAGGATGAACTCACTAAGCTGTCCTATGTCGGACACTACCTGCGCGGAGTAGTCAAGAACTCCGACCTGGTGACTTTCGGCTACCACTGGTCCGAGAGAGTCAACAGCCAGGCAACGGTGGTCTACGAGACCAACATCTCAGGAACTCTCTGGGCCGGTCCAGGACCACAGGACAACGTGAAGCTGATCGGGGTCAACAGGCCTTATTACGAACAGGCCAAGGCCAAGGACCACGGAGTATGGGTCCGGCCCTACGTTGACGCCAACACAGGACAGCTGACGACGACTTACGCGGAGCCGGTATACGCTTCGCCTGAAGAGGAAGAGTTCGTCGGCGTCGTGGGGCTTGACGTCCTTTTCTCGACACTCCAGAACGATCTCCTGTCACTTGACGGCATGCCTGAGGGAAGCTTCGGTTTCCTTCTAGACTCCACAGGCAAGCCGGTCGTTTACCCGGGAGTAAGCGGCAAGGACGACCAGAAGAAGACGAGATATGGGGAGAGAACTCTCAACACGACGGACCTGACCACTGCTGAGGACGCGGACATCAGGTCCATCGCGAACTCGATGGTGAACGGAGAGACCGGAATCAGCGAAGCGACATTCCAGAACAGGACCTATCTGGTCGCCTACGCGCCCCTCAAGAACTCCACGGGCGGATGGTCCGTGGCTCTCGCAGTGCCGAAGAGCGAAGTTACCCAGCCCGTCAGGAACATCGGATCAGAGATAGGCTCGGTACTCCAGAGGACGCAGAGACAGATGATCACGGGCGGAATCCTCGCCGTGGTCCTGGCAGGAATCGTCGGCTTCTACGTCTCACGCAGGATAACATCGCCGATTGAGGAACTCACCGAGGAAGCGAACGAGATAGCGAGAGGTAATTTCGTGGACGTCGACGTTGACACGGACGACGAAGTCGGGGAACTCGCTGACGCTATCAGAGGCATGGTCAAGAGCCTCAAGCAGATGGCCGGAGAGGAAAGCGGGTCCGAATGACCACCACGCCGCACAGATTCCTTTTTTTATTATTTTATGAAAAACCTCTATATTGGACTTTTCTGGCACTCCAGAGGATTTTTAAATAGCAAAGCGGTCAATCTTGCTCACAGGAAAATGGTTCTCTACAGGGATGTTATAGAGGCGGCGATAGACAAGTTTGTGGACGTTCAGGGCGAAAAAGCGAAGGACGTGGCTGGTGGTATAGAGGGACTGGAGGTCAGGGACGACGGTAGCGTGACAAAGATAAACGGCAACAAGAAGGAGATATTCAACGAACTCCTGGACGAATACGTCGAGATGGGAGGACCGGTGGCCACGCTCCTCATAAAGAACGGTGTCGAGGACCAGACGGGCAAATCCACGGAGGAGATCGCCACGGAACTGGATCTGCCGGAGAGATTACTCTAGATCACCAGACCTCAGATCCTCCTTGAACTCCTCTCTCAATCCGTCATCTGCCACATCCACGTCCATTCGATATCCCTGGCCCCTTTCCTCTATCCTTGCGGAGAAATCCTCGGAGTCAAAGTAGTATGGATTGAACCTTAACATAACGAGGGAGTAAATCTTTTCCTCGACCTTGCGGAAGGATTTCAGGGCGCTGGCGGCCAGCGGCCTGATGAGGCCTCTCGAGGCCTCCCGGACCTCGTCCGATGGCTTCTCCATCCTTTTGACCTTCTCACCTGCCTCCCTGGCTTTCCTGCCTGCATCCTCGATGTCCTTCCGGACACCATCGCTTTCCTCCTCCACCTCGTTCGGGTCCAGCTTGGCCTCCTCGACCGTTTTTTCCCTTACATCGGCCTCCGACCCCTCCTCTCTCGGACGCCACTCCTCGTACTTCTGTATCTTGTCATCATCGACTCCGGATTCCTCAAAACTCCTCTGGACCTTCCGCGCGAAATCAGCTATATCCTTCCAGCTCCCCCTCATGCTGACCCCGGAGTTGGTCTCCTCGGGACCGTCTCCCATAAGACCTAAAGGACACTGGCGGGCATATAAAAGGTCACCTGTCGCCGAGGATCCTGAGACACTCCTCGAAGACCTCTTCGACGGTCCCTGAGGCATCCACCATCTCTATATCTTCCTCCAGCCTCTCTCCGAGTTCCCTGTAGCTGACAGCGACCTTCTCCTGGAAATCCAGGTCCTCGAATATATTGCCGTCCTCTCCGCGGTCCCTGACCCTTCTCATGCCCGTCCTGGCCCTCACATTGAGAAAGACAGTGATGTCCGGCTTTATCGCCTCCGAGTTGAGTTCCCTGACCCAGTCTCTTTCAGCGCCGAGAAGAGGCTGGTAGACAAGGCTGGAGTGGTAATACCTGTCGCAGACCACCGTCTCCCCGTCCCTGAGCCGGGGCAGGATCTCCTCCTCAAGGTGGACCATCCGGTCAGCGGCGAAAGCCAGGGCTATCGACTCCGCGGAGCTCTCCCCCTCTGATATCATCTTATCTACTTTCCGGCCTATCTCGCCAGAAGTGGGCTCGGCGGTCCAGTACGCATCAAGTTCCTCTGCAGTCCTCCTCGACTGCGTTGTCGTTCCGGAGCCGTCCGGACCCTCGAAAACGATGAAACGGCCGGGAAACTCTTCCTCTCTCACACGGATGTTTTCGCCCCGAACTTCATATCAGTTTGTGAGCGCATCCCATATCTGCCAGAGATATACCAGGGGCAGGATAACAGGTGCGAGAGGACCCAGCAGAGCTATACCTATACCCAGGGAGCTACCTGCGATAGCCCAGACTATCACGGCCTTCAGGAGGTCCCGGTTGAGCAGCTGGCCGAGACCGGGGATAATCGCCGACGCTATAGCTGCTATCACACCCATAGATGAGGTGTGGAGTTCGCAGGACTTAATTCCTTCCCCGGCGAAAGATTATTGGCTCGGGTCCACGAAACCTTGGTCATGAGGAACAGGGACCTGGAAGACGCGGACCCTGAAGTCCATGAAGCCCTCAAAAAAGAGGTGGAGAGGCAGGAGAGCGAGTCCCTCGAGATGATAGCCTCCGAGAACTTCGTCCCGAGACAGGTGCTCCAGGCGCAGGGCTCAGTCCTGACGAACAAGTACGCCGAGGGCTACCCCGGCAACCGTTACTACGCGGGCTGCGAGCACCACGACACGGTGGAGGAGCTGGCGAGGGAGCGGGCCTGCGAGATATTCGACGCGGACCACGCCAACGTCCAGCCCCACTCGGGCTCACAGGCGAACTTCGCCGCCTACTTCTCGGTGCTTGAAGCCGGAGACAGGGTGCTGGGACCGGTCCTGAGCCACGGAGGACATCTGACGCACGGCCACCACGTGAACTTCTCGGGCGAGCTTTTCGACTTCGACACTTACTCCATCGACAGGGAGACCGGGAGGTTCGAGCGCGGGGAGATCATCGAGGCGGCGGAGGAACACGACCCGGAGATGATAGTCTGCGGGTACTCCGCCTATCCCCGGGAGATAGATTTCTCTGCTTTCCGGGAGGCGGCGGACCGCGTCGACGCATACCTGATGTGCGACATAGCCCACATCTCGGGTCTCGTCGCCGCGGGCGAACACCCCTCTCCGTTTCCCGAGTGCGATATAGTGACCACGACCACCCACAAGTCGATACGGGGTGCGAGAGGCGGGATGATAATGTGCCGGGAGGAACTGGCTGACGACGTGGACAGCGCGGTCTTCCCGTTCACGCAGGGAGGACCCCTGATGCACCAGATCGCGGGCAAGGCAGTCTGCTTCGGCGAGGCGATGAAACCGGAGTTCCGGGAGTACGCCGCACAGGTTAAGAAGAACGCCCGGGCTCTCGCGGGATCCCTGAGGGAGAACGACGTACGGCTGGTCTCCGGCGGGACCGACAACCACCTCGTCCTTGCGGACCTCAGGGATGAAGATGTGACGGGCAGAGAGGCCGAGAGGGCGCTGGAGGAGTCAGGGATAATCGTCAACAAGAACATGGTCCCCTACGACCCCGAAGGTCCGAAGGTGACGTCGGGCATACGTGTAGGGACCCCGGCGCTGACGACCCGGGGGATGGAGGAGGACCACCTCCGGGAGATAGGCAGGATGATAGCGAAGGTGATCAGGGATCCCTCATCCGGGGTGAAGTCGGAGGTCCGCGAGAGGGCGGAGGAGATGCTGGAGGAGCACCCGCTCTACAGGGGCTCTGAGGTCGATTACTGAGCCACGGGTTAAACTGAAATACTGTCGTCGAGAAGGTCTTTCCGGAGGGGAGTCAGATGGAACAGTACCAGAGACTGGTAAGGAACATACTCGAAAACGCGAACTACCGTCCCAACAGGACATCCGCGGACACGCTGTCGACCTTCTCGCAGTCGTACACGATCGACCTCTCGGAGGGATTCCCTCTCCTCACGACGAAGGACCTCTCCGGCTACAGGTGGAACTCGCTGATACACGAGCTCCTCTGGTACTTCTCCGGCGAGGAACACATCAGGAACCTCAGGGAGGAGACGAAGATATGGGACGCCTGGGCGGACGACGAGGGAAAGCTTCCGACCGCCTACGGCCGTTTCTGGAGGCGCTACCCCGTACCGGACCGGGAGTCCCGGCTGGACGGCGAGTGGTGGCCCGTGGACGACGAATGGGTGGAGAAAGCCGCCAAAAAATACGATCTGACGGAAGAAGAGATAAGGGAAGGGTTCGACCGATGGATAGAGGAGGAAGAGGACGGCAGGAAAGTGTTCGACCAGATAAAGTACGTCATCGACACATTAAACGGGAAACATCCGTATAGAGGACCTGAAAGCCGGCGGCTCGTGGTGAACGCGTGGCATCCGGCGAACGCCGCGGTCTCAAAGCTTCCGCCCTGCCACTACAGCTTCGTCTTCAACGTCCAGAACGGGAAGCTCAACACCCACCTGACGCAGCGGTCCGGCGACACCGCCCTTGGAATACCTTTCAACATCGCCGCCTACGCTCTGATAACCAAGATAGTCGCGAAGCAGACAGAGTTCGAGCCCGGAAAGTTCTCACACACCATAGTGGACTCCCACATCTACTGCGGGAGGAACGAGCGGGGCGGATGGTACGAGGAAAACGTCGAAGAGCTCAGTGAACGGGTCAGAGGCGTCTCCAGCCGCGAGGAGTTCCTCGAGGTCCGCGACTGGATACAGGAGAACGCGCCTGAGGAGAGAGATGGCGAGGAGCGGTACGACCACGTACCCGGCCTCCTGAAGCAGCTCTCCCGGGAGCCGGGAGAGAGACCGGAGATGGAGCTGCCGGAGAAGAGCATAGACGAACTGGAGTACGGGGACTTCGAGCTGAAAGGTTACGAACCCCACCCAGGGATAAAGTTCGAAGTGGCGGAGTGATGGGATACAGAGAGGCCGTGGAGGAGCTGACCTCGAGAGGCTCGGACCGGAAGGAACCGGCGCTGGAGAACACGAAAAAGGCTCTGGAGGAACTCGGAAGGCCTGACCGCGAGACAGAGATCATCCTCGTGGGAGGGACGAACGGGAAGGGATCGGTCTCCGGGATGATATACGAGATGCTGAGGAGCCAGGGAAATTCAGCAGGGCTTTTCAGGTCCCCACACCTCGTGGACCTGAGGGAGAGGGTGGAGAAAGACGGGGAGATGATAGGCCGGGAGGAGTTCATGGAGCTCTACCAGAGGATCGGATCGCTGGAGCCGGAGCTCAGCTTCTTCGAGTTCATGACTGTCCTCGCGTACAGATTTTTCCGGGACACGGACTACGCCGTCATGGAGGTCGGCATGGGTGGAAGACTGGATGCGACGAACGCCGCAGAGCCCGAGATCGCGGTCATAACCAACGTGGAGCTCGAGCACAGGAAATACCTCGGCAGGACCCGGGAGAAGATAGCGGACGAGATAGCAGGGATAACGCCGGAGGACGGCGTCCTCGTGACCGACGTGGAGCTGGAAAACGTGATCGATGAGGCCGAGAGGAATGGTACAGCCATTCTACGCCCCGAAAAATCCGGGACAGAAGGGGAAGACCACATCGTGGGGGAGGAGAGGTTCGATATACCTCTCAGAGGGTCCTTCCAGTCCGCCAACCTTGCTGACGCCCTGAAAGCCGTGGAGGCGCTGGGGGAGAGACCTGACGACGTCGAAGGATCGCTCTCGGGCATATCATGTCCGGGCAGGATGGAGGTGGTGGACCGGGACCCTCTCTACATCCACGACGGGGCGCACAACCCTCACGCCCTGCGGGAAGTGATCTCCGACTACCCTGAGGGTTTCGCGGCGGTCTTCAGCGCCTTGGAGTCGAAGGAAGTCGACAGGATGGTGGAGGTGCTGGAGGAGAAGGCCGAGGTCCTCTACCTGACTGAGTCGGACGTGGACTGGTGCATGAACCCGGATGAGATACAGGAGCTCTGCTCCGTGCGGTCGGAGGTGGTGAGGGATCCCGGAGAAGCTGTAAGGACTGCTCGAGACCGGGGACTCCCTGTCGTGGTGACGGGCTCCCTGTACCTGGTGGGGGCGGTGAGGTCCAGGTCTATGAACGACCGTAACTGATTAACTGTTGGGAACCGGGACCTCACCCATGAGCTGGGAGGAGAAGTACTACGAGGACATACTCCCGGAGATTCAGCGTTACGCGGAAGAGGAAGCCTCCTCCTTCACCAGCAGGGACATATCGGAGAGGCTTGAAGGTTACAGCTCTTCCGAGGTCGGGAAGACCCTGAAGTACGTGGTCGAGAACGACCTGACGGACCACGTCCTGATGACCGGCAACCATCCCAAGAGCTGGGAGGCGGTCCTTCTGGACGGAAAGGCCTGGGAGCTGGCGGAGTACGGGATGGATGTCGAGCCGGCGGAACCCCAGGAGGAAGACGTGGAGGAGGAAGAGAAAAAGTTCTCGCCGCCGGAGGAGATAAGATGGATGTCCTCGAGGATCAGGGATTCGGGACTGGAGCCGGGTCTGGCGGAGCTGAGCGAGCCGGAGTACGGACGGCTCCGCAGGAATATCGGCGACGTGTACCCCGCGCTGGAGGAGGTCCGTGAAAGCGACTCACTCTTCGGGGCGGGGGACCTGGATGACCGCGTCGAGGGAGTGAGACCGGCGGAGATCGGACTTGTGCTCTCGGGGCTGGAGTCAGCCGGTCTGCTGGAGAGCTACGGTGACAGGAACCTCTACCGGCCGGATTCCGTCGACATGGACCGTATAGACAGTTTCATGGAGGTCCTCGAGAGGGCGGACTCCCTGGAGGAAATCGAAGGATACTTGGATGGCACCGGGGAAAACAACTGACATGGAGAAGGTCATCATCGCGGCGCTGGACGAGGACCGGGTCATCGGGAAGGACGGCGACGTGCCCTGGCACTACCCGGAGGACGTCAAGCATTTCAGGGAGACGACGATGGGGAGCCCGGTCGTGATGGGAAGGAAGACCTACGAGTCCCTGCCGGAGGACTACAGACCTCTACCGGGCAGGACCAACATAGTACTGACGCGGTCCGGAAAGGATTACGGGGAGGAGACCAGGAAGGCCGGAAGCCTCGAGGAGGCCTGGGAGGAGGCGGAAAAGACCGGGGAAGACACGGTATACATAATCGGAGGAGAATCAGTCTACAGGCAGACCCTGGAACAGGCGGACAGGATGGTCCTGACCGAGATACCCGGGGAACACGACGGCGACACCTACTTCCCGGACTGGGACGGGGAGGACTGGCGCGAGACCTCGAGGGATGATATCGGGGACCTCTCCATCGTGGAGTACACCCGCGTCTGAGGACCCCTGCACGTTTCTCTACCCCTGTCTTACCCCATCGTTTATGTAGTTCTCACGAGTAATGTTATCTCTGGCATGTCTGAATCATTCGATCCGAACGCAGAGTACGGGCAGGCCTGCAGGGAGCTTTACGCTCTCCAGGACGAATCACTGAAGACACAGAGGATCCTGCGGCATTTCGAAGACATATCAGACCACGGAGAAGTGGAAAACGAAGAATACGCAGAGCTGATGGACGAGCACGCAGAGAAAGCGCGGGAGGAGGCGAACGAACAGATCGAAAGGTTCCTGGACCAGGCGGAGACCTTCTACGATCAGGTCTCAGGACTGGTGAGCTACCTGAGCATCGAGGAGAACGATCCGGAGGACCCCGAGTACAGGCACTGGGCGGATGTCAGCTCGAGACTTGACGAGATGGACCGGGGCGTGGAGGTCGATGTGAAGAGCTTCGACTACGAACCCGGGAAGGAAGACGAACTGGGCGAGGAACAGCTGGCGCACGGAACCCAGTGGCTCGTCCACCAGTACGAGAACGTGAGAGAGACGGTCGAGGAGCACTACGAGCCGATGCTGGACGAAGAGATGCCGTCGCTGGTAGAAGGCATGGAGGATATAGAGAGGGATAAAGGTGAGCAGCTCCTTCAGGGCGCTGCCCGTTAACCACCCTCTTTCTTTTTTCTCCGGGGAGCCCGACAAACAACCCATTTAAACAGGAATCACGGTTTTAGAGTATAATGGGTCCTGGCTACAAAGGGCTGAAATCAGGCAAGGTCCTGGCGATCCTGGCGCTCGCAGTCGCACTTACCGGTCCGGGCGCAGCATGGTGGAACAGCGAATGGACCTACAGGAAGCCTTTCTCGGTGTCCAATCCCACGGGGAACGACGTAACGAACTTTCCCGCGAACGTGACCCTTAACACGAAACAGCTGATAGACAACGGGAAGATCCAGAGTGACTGCGGGGACCTCAGGATAGTGGAGGGCGACCCAGGAAAAGTGCTGAAGTATAACGTGACTGACTGCAACACCACGGACACCACGGTGTTCTTCTCCGTGGACGTGGCACCGGGCTCGACGAACCAGGACCTCTACATCTACTACGGCAATCCTTCAGCCTCGGAGGCCGAGCAGGACGTCCCAACCCGCATCATCAACGGCAACGGCGAGTCAGGAAGCATGGCCTACTGGTGCTCTAACAGGGAGTCATCGGCTCCGCAGGGCCTGGACAGCTTTTACTCCGGGACCGCCTGCGACGGGAAAAACCAGAGCGACAGCGCCCAATGGGAAAGCGATTATACCGGTTACGACAGGATCGTGAACTCGGCGACCGGCGACTGGATGACGGGACCTGTCACCGGCGGACCGACGGTCAGCGAGGGAGAGGACGACTCCGTGCTTGACGCCTCAGATACTAACACGCCGGGCTACAACGCCTTCCTTGCCTACTCGGGCAACGCCTCCGGCATCGGGCTGAAAGGAGTGAAGGTCCCGGGCGGGGTCCAGGCACACGCCTGGTTCCACGTCCAGTGGCAGAGCATGGACGCCGACCACTGCTCAGACAACATCTGGGTCGGCACGCGGAACGAGACAGGCTGCGGCGGCGCTGAGAGAGTCGACGCGGGATGGTTCATCGGCGACGGCAACAGCGGTCCGTCGGGGGACATGCTGTGGAGACATCTTCTTCAGGGGGACACTGTCTCGAAAGGCGAATGGCTCACGAACTCGACCGTGGACCCTCAGGCAGGAGAATGGGTCTACCCGTTCGCGATGACCACCCACGGAGGAGGAGCGGACGACTCGCTGGTCCAGATAGACGACTTCTACTGGAGTGATTCCTCCGGAAGCCCTGTCAACCTTCCTACCTCCAAAAAACCCGAGGAATCGTACTCCGCGATCAAGAAGGTCAGGACCTACAGGAACGGGAAGCCGAGGTCCTTCTTCGCGCCGAACAGTACCGCGAACATCAGGATAAACGCGAGCTTCAGCCAGAAGCCCTCTCTAGGAATCATAGACTCAGGGGGAGACCTCGTGGTGAACGGCGTGAAAGCCGCGAACCGGTCCGGTCTCTTCACCTACAACTTCACGGTCCAGGGGGACCGCGGATGGTACGATGTAGGTCTCCAGAGACTCAAGTTCCACTGGTTGACGGATTCGAATATGGCATGGAGGGATGGGAACCGGACCAACGTCACCGTCCTGAACGGGAACCTGACGATATTCAACCGGGACGGACCGATCCGGTCCGACGGCTCTACCTGGAAGACCATGAAACTGGCCCAGAGCTTCACAAACCCTGTGGTGTTCGCGACCGTGAACACCGCGGATTCAGGGGATGGACCGAACCTGGCGAAGGTCAGGAACGTGACGAAGAGGAGCTTCGAGGTGAAGTTCTGCGAGCACGACGGGACCGACGGGGGATGCGAGAGCCACCAGAAAGAGGATGTCGGCTGGTTCATAGGGGAGCTCAGCGACCTCGACTCTATAACCGGGATAGAAGCCGGCAAGACCACTCTCGGCACCAGCTCGGACAGTTCAGGGGAAGCGAAGTCGATAAGCTTCCAGGAGAGCTTCAGCAGCGACGCGATAGTGATCGCGGAGCAGCAGACCTACAACCATCCGGGAGAGTCCATCGTTCAGGTCCCGACCACAGGGACAGGAAGCTTCAGCATGTACCTGTGTGACCACGCGGGGACCAGTGATAGCTGCGAGAGCCACGGAACGGAGACCGTTGCCTGGATGGCGATAGATCCAGGCGCCTCACTTCCCTCCTTCTTCGAGGCCGGGAAGACATCGACGATTAAAGACTCAGGGTTTAAGCAGCAGAGCCTCTCCAAGTTCAGCGAGCCGCCGATGGTTCTGGCCACGATAAACACCAACAACGGGGGACAGGAAGCCAAATCCGCCCGGGTGAAAAGTGTTACTGCCAGCAGCGCTGACGTAGGATACTGCGAGCACGATGGAGGCGACACATGTGACACCCATTCCGGAGAAAGGATCGGCTGGCTGGCGGTGAAGGGCGGCACCAGAGGGAACCTGAAAAACGGGGAGTACGAGTCAGAGATCTTCAGTGCGGGGAGAACGGTCTACTGGACCAACTCGACCGTGAAGGACCATGTGCCTGCGCAGACCGGCTACAACCTGACCTATGCGACGAACACCTCGGGAAGCTGGAAGTACTATGAGAACGTGACCGATGTCCCGGCCTCGAGGTTCCTGAAGTTCAACATCTCGATGCGTGGGAACGGGACGACCGCGCCGGAGATCGACTCCATCAGCGTGGAGTACAACGGTCCGGAGGATTACAGCCTCATCAGGGAGAACGTCTTCTACAGGTCGGAGAGATGGAAAGGCAACTTCACGGACGGCGACGGGAACAAGTACTCGTTCAGGAGGAACCTGACGGTCACCGAGCCAGGGATATCGGACCGCTGGTTCGCCCCTGTCAGGATGGAGCTGAACTTCACTTTCTCGCCTTCCAGAGGATCTATCCGGGTGGTGGCGTGGAACGGGAGCAGGATGCTGGAGATCCCCTCACAGCTCTACGACGTGAACATGTCGGGGGGCGCAGTCCAGGACGCAAGCATCGCGATGATGGCGAGTTTCAACAGGAGCGAGGAAAGGACCTTCTACGTGATGTCGGCAAGAGCCAGCTACCCGAAGAGCTACAGCGGGCTCAATAATACGGATAACGGGCCTGATGAGGCTGTGGGTAACAAGTACTACACTGCGTTCTTCAACGGTTCGATGGGATGGCTCATGAGAGATGTCTACGACCGGATGGGGAGGGGTAAAAGCCTCTCGGGAGTCGAGCCCATGGACCGTTACCCCCAGGTCGACGTCCCGTCCGGTCTTGAGGCCGACACGAAGAAAGCGAGGATAGATTCGACGGCGCAACTGAACGTCACCGAGGGACCGATCATGACCCGTCTCTCCGTCGCCGGCGGTCTGGACGGCTCCAGCAGTTACCCGTACAGCATCACATGCCGTGCCTACGCAGCGAACCCCTACATGGTCTGCGAGAAGAACCTGACCTCTAAAGTCACTGAGGACTGGCAGGACCTCTACTTCAACGGCCTGGTCTTCGAAGACGGGATCTTCCCCTGGATGGCGTACGACACAGGGTCCAGCATCACGACCCGGACGTTAGGTCCCGGAGACGGAACGGATACCGACAACCTGGCTCCGGGATCGGACTGGTTCGCTTTCTACGACAACGAGACGGGTAACGCCGTCGCAGAACTGGTCCTGAACAGAAGCATGGACGTAAAGGGCTCCCCGAAGTACAGGATCGCGGACGCGGATGCCAGCGACTTCTACCAGTACGAGGTCATAACCGGTACAGAGAGCGTATCGGCGGGCTCAAGTTTCTACACACGGACCGCGAGGATGACCTACAACGGAAAGAGAGGATGGAAACCCGTCAACAGGACCTACAGACTGCTCAACAACCCTCTGAGTGTTTCAAAAGGTGTGGAGACAACAAACGACGTCTCAGCTGCGAACTACAGCCGTAAAGGCAACGTTTCCAGTTCTGATCAGGAGAACGCGACGGTTTACAGTTACTGGACCGATGATACCTTCCTCTCGACCGCCTCGATAGAAATCACCGGGAACGGGATTTCAGGCCAAAACACGACCCTTTACAGCTCCTCGATCACCATCAGGGACGGGGGAGATTACGTGAACCAGAGCTGGATCAATGCCACTATCGACGCCCGGGGCCTGAACGCAGGTCCTGTCTACGCTAACATCACCGTCACGGATGTCTCGGGGAAGAAGAACCACAGTTTCATCTCCTTCCGTGTAGGCGACAGCACAGCGCCAGCTTTCAACTCTATCAGGACCGATCCATCGAACAAGAGATACCTGGACCCCGATGTAGAGGTGGACGTGACCGCGAACATCACGGAGTACTCCAACGTCTCCAGCGCGGACCTTTTCTACAGGCGGTGGAACGCCTCCGGCTGGAACGTGACCGCGATGGAGAACACATCGATCAGCAAGTTCAACTTCAGCTACAACGGGAGCTTCACGCCGAGGGAGGGGTCCATCTACCAGTACAGGGTCCAGACAAACGACACCGAGGGGAACCTGCGGAACAGTAGCGTGAGCAATCTCTCAGTCTTCCTGGACCACACTTGGAGGCTTGAAACCAATATCTCAAACCAGACCGCCAGTTTCGAGGAACGCGTCACTGTCGGGAACATCACACTGGTGAACACCGGCGACTTCGACAAGACTTTCAGCCTTGACGCAGGAGTGTTCAACTCCCGGACCTGGGTCAATGGGACGCAGCTGCCGACAGAGATCAAGGTTAAGTCAGGTCAATCGATATTGCTCCAGGTGAACGCCTCGACCCGGGACGCGGCCAGTCCGGAGGGCGCGGACAGTTTCAACCTCACCGTCTCCAACAGTTCGGCGAACCCTAATCTCAGTTATACCACTTTCCAGGTGATAACAAGTACCGGAGGTCCCTTCCTCTACACGGAGTTCGACCAGTACAATTCGACCGTCACCCTGGGCGATACCGGCCTGAACATCTCGGCCACTACAGTGAACAAGGGGAACAAGGCCGCGCAGCTGGCAAACCTTACATTCGAACTTCCCTCCGGCTGGAGCTTCAGCCAGGAAGCAGCCCAGGTCTCATCCTCCGAGACACTGGATGTCGGTGAAAGCCTGAGATTCGGCACGAACGTCGACGTGGGTCCGAACGCCGCCACGGGAAACGTCAACCTGACCGCAGTAGCACGGAGCGTCAACGATACAAGGAAGGTCACAGTGACCGTCAACGTCCAGGCTCCCGACACCGGCGACGGTGATACCGGCGGCGGTGGAGGAGGCGGGTTCTTCGGTGGAGGAGGCGGAGGCGGCGGACCACCTA
>JBDGSJ010000022.1:0-16872 GCA_042217585.1 Candidatus Nanohaloarchaea archaeon
GTCGACTCAGCGTAACGAGTCGGAGCAGATGATGGATTACAGGGAGAGCTGGTAGATGTAACGGGTCATCGAGCCGTGGACGTAGACCGAGTGGTCCGGCTCCATCCCCCTCAGTTCTTCCCTGTCGGAGACCACGACCGCCCTGTCCGCCAGGCCCTCGAGGACGTCGAAAAGGTCCTCAACGGGGTTTCCCTCCGTCTTCGACGCCTTGCCGTACGGGAGGTCAGTCACGACCGCGTCCATCCCCCCGAACATCTCGAGGGCCTCCGATACCTCGCCCTGCTGGATGTCATGGACTATCACGCCGTACTCCTCAAGGTTCTCCCGCGTCCCCTCCACCATCTCCTCCTGGATGTCGAGGCCGTGGACCCCCACGCCGCAGAGCCCTGCCTCGATCAGTATCCCGCCGGTCCCGCAGAACGGGTCCAGGACGTGTCCTCCGGGTTCGACGCCAGAGAGGTTCACGAGGACCCTTGCCAGCACGGGATCCATGGAGACGGGTGACTGGAAAGGTCTCTCCTCGTTCTCCCTTTTTTGAAAAAGGCCGCGGTCTATGTCCTCGACGGTCCTCCCGATGACGTACTGTTCCTCGAAGCCGTAGACGCGGACGGTTTCCCGTGGATGGTCGAGGTCCACCTCGTTCTCCTCCGTGGAGAGCACCTCTCCCAGTTCTCTCTCGATCTCTTCCTCGCGGTCCCCTGCGTAGTCCTTCGCCCTGACCGCGAAACGGCGTTCAGGCCTGTAATCCGTGTCGAGCTCTCCCGTCCTTTCCACGACCTTCACGGCCTCGTGGGTCAGCGCCAGTCTCTTCAGCTGGTCCGGCTCCGAATCCGTGAACGCTATCCTGTCGGTCCTCTCCGGTTCCTCCTCCACGCCCTGGGACCTGAGGAAACCCCGGAGTTCTGCCTCCGCGAGCTCCAGGTCCTCCCCGGCCAGCCTGTACGCGTATGTCACCGCGGACCACCCTGTTTGTCTATCGTGGCTAGCGAGATGTACCCTATCAGGAGTCCGGGCCAGTAGGTCGTCAGCCTGAACAGCACCCCGATTATTATCGCGAGGTGGGGTGGAACACCCATAAGGACGTTGAGGACGCCCGCCATCATCGCCTCGTAGGCGCCCGTCCCTCCAGGCGTGGGTGAGAACTGGGCGAGGTCCCCGACCGCCAGCACGAAGTAGAGCGGTGTGAAGTCGGGGTCCATCCCCAGAGAGAACATGATGAAGTAGAGGGAGAGGACCTGGAAAAGGAAGGAGAGGTGTGCGACCGCCGCGGTTTCGAGGAGGTGGCGCGGGTTCTCCCCTATCATGTCGAAAGACTCCTCGAGCTCGTCGAGCCAGTCCTCCGCCCGGTCGACCAGCGATTCTCCACGTCCGAGGAAGTCTGAAACTTTTTCGAGGGAGGCAAATACGTATCCCTCTATCAGGCCGGCCCGGAACCACAGCACGTAGACGAGTGCTCCGCCCAGCATCATTACTACGGTGGAGACGTAGGCGAGCTGGAGCACAAGATCGTTTACAGATTTGAAGAAAAGCATGTAGAAGGTCCCGCCTATCACGAAGGAGAAGCCGGGGAGCGCGTTGACTATGTCGGCGGAGAGGACCGCGGAGAGGGATCTCTCGTATCCTGATTCCGTGTTCTGGTTTATGACGTAGGCCATGAATGGTTCTCCGCCGAACTGTCCGAGCGGTGTCACCGAGTTCATGAAGCTCCCGGCCATGAAAAGCCTGAGAGTGTACAGGTAGGAGAGATCCAGACCCATCTTCTTCAGGAACTGGTACCAGGTGTTGGCCCACACCGGGAAGACCGCCATCCCGAAGACCAGTGCAGGGATGAGCGGGAGGAGGTCAGCCTTTCCCAGCGAGTCGATTATCTTGCCGGTGTCCGAGAAGTAAACCATGCCGACCAGTATCAGGGTCGCGACCCCGAACCAGAGCCACTTGTTGTCCTTCTCCATCTCTATCCTCTCACCGGTTCCACACCGATTTTATTGTCACCGTTCTTTTTGAAACAGGACCTGTCAGGACTCGTCAAGTGAAAGCAGTGCCAGGTATCCCAGCGCTATACCCGGCCAGTAGGTCGTCATCCGGAACAGTATCGCCGCTATCAGGGCGACCGGGAAGCTCAGGCTCATGAAGACGGTCAGGACCGATGCCATCGCGGCCTCGAAGGTCCCGGAGCCTCCAGGCGTGGGTGAGAACTGGGCCAGCCCCGAGACCGCCAGCACGAAGTAGAGCGGCGTGAAGTCGGGGTCCATCCCCAGAGAAAACAGGATGAAGTAGAGGCAGAAGACCTGCGACAGGAAGGAGAGATGCGCGATGACAGCGACCCTGAAAAGGTCCTCCGGCTCCTCCCCGATCATCTGGAAGGACTCCTCGAACCGGTCGGTCCACCTGTCAGCCTTCCGGACGAGCGATTCCCCGCGGCCCAGAACCCCCGATAACCTCTCCAGCAGGCTGAGGACCTGGTCCTCGATGGTCCCGGCCCTGAACCAGAGGGTGTAGATGATGGAGCCTCCGAGGAGGAATACAAGCAGCGCTATGTAGGTGACCTGGAGGAACAGGTCGTTGACGGATTTGAAGAACAGCATGTAGAGCGCCCCGCCGAATATGAAGGTGAGGACCGGAGCTCCATTTACCACGTCGGCGGAGAACACCGCGGAGAGGGATCTCTCGTAGCTTGCGTCGGTGTTCCTGTTTATGACGTAGGCCATGAACGGTTCTCCGCCGAACTGTCCGAGCGGCGTCACCGAGTTCATGAAGTTTCCCGCCATGAAGAGCTTCAGGGTCTTCCTGTAGCTGACGTCCAGGTTCATCTGCCGGAAGAAGCTGTACCACGTGTTCGCCCATATCAGGAAGACCACCATCCCGAAGAAGAACGCCGGGACCAGGGGGAGAAGTTTCGCGCTCCTGACCGCATCGAGGAACTTCCCGACGTCCGCGAAGTAGATCATCGCGGCGAATATCAGCGTCGTGACCCCGAACCAGAGCGCCCTGCTGTCAGTATCCATACCTGTTTACAGCCCCGCACTCCTCGCAGGTGTAGTTCACGGTGTCGTTCTTCGAGTTTATGCGGACCGTGCAGTTCTCGCCCGGCAGGAGGAAGCTCTCGCATTCGTGGCAGTACTGCTTCCTGAGCCCGGACGGTATCGAGACCTGGGTCTTCATACCTATCTTCAGTGCCAGCTCCACGTACCGGTCCGCCAGCTCCTTCCTCCCGTTCTCCATCCGCCTTCTCGCCAGCGTGAAAAGCCGTTCGATGCGCTCCCGGGCGATTTCCTCCGCCATAGTTTCAAAAGTGTCGGCAGAAGTTTATACCTTACTTCGATGAGGATCAGCCACTACTTCGAGTGGGAGGACCAGATAACCGGAGGACACGCCCAGTCCGTGAAGAACCAGCGGAAGATACTGGACCGCCGGGGCATCGACTACACCACAGAGCCGGACCTCGACGCAGACATCCTCCACCTCAACAACATGGGCCCTAAATCTGTTTACTACGCGAAGAAGGCCCGCGAGAGAGGTATCCCGGTCCTGGTCCACGCCCACCAGACCGCGGAGGACTTCAGGGAGAGCTTCTTCCTCTCCAACCTGCTCGCGGTCCCGCTGAGACCTTACCTCGAGTACGCGTACTCCCTGGCGGACCACCTGATATGTCCCTCGGAACACAACCGCGAGGTGATGGAGGGCTACTCCGACGCGGAGAAGACGGTCATAAGCAACGGGTTCGACCCGGACAAGCTGGAGGGCTTCCAGGACCTCAGGGAGGAGTACCTCGACAGGTACGACCTGGAGCCGCCCGTCGTGTTCTGCGTCGGCCACGTGATAAAGAGGAAGGGGCTTGAGAAGTTCATAGAGACCGCCAGGCAGATGCCGGAGCTGGACTTCGCCTGGTTCGGCTATATCAACCCGATGGGCGAGGGAGCTCTCGGATCGGTCCTCCAGAGCAGGGACACGAAAAAGCTGGTCGAGGAATCCCCGGACAACTGCACCTTCACGGGATACATAGAAGACGTCAGGGGAGGATTCGCCGCCGGAGACATATTCTTCTTCCCGACCAAGAACGAGAACGAGGGTATGGCGCTCCTCGAGGCGATGCACTGCGGAAAACCGGTTGTGGTCCGCGATATCGAAACATACACCTGGCTTGAAGACGGCAAGGACTGTCTCAAGGCGGAGGAAGATTTCACCGGGGAGTTAGAGGAACTGAAGGATGAGGAAAGAAGGGAGAAGCTGGGAGAGCGTGCGAGAGATGTCAGCAGGCAGTTCAGGCTTGAGAACGTCGGTGACAGGCTCGTGGAACTTTACAGGGACGTGCTCGAGGACCGGAGCTGAGAGAGCCTCTTGATATGTTTTTCAACGCTCAGAGGGGTTCTGGCCGCTGAGAATCCACCTGTATAAAAGAGCTTGTGAGTTAATCCGGTGCATGAGGGTCGGATTCTTCTCCGACAGCTACTTCCCGGAGATAGACGGGGTCTCCTACACGCTGAAGTCGTGGAGGGACCGGCTGGAGGAGAGAGGTCACGAAGTATACATAATCTACCCGGACTCCGACAGGTACGAGCCGGGCGAACGGGAGATACCTGTACCTTCACTGCCGAATCCTTTCTACAGCGGCTACAATGTCCCGTTCCCGGTCAACACCGGGAGATTCCCCGAGGTCGATGTGGTCCACTGCCACTCGCCATTCAACCTCGGACGGGTGGGAAGGTACTACGCGAGGATCAGGGACCTGCCGACGGTCTACACCCACCACACGCCGGTTGAGGAGTACTTCGAGCAGGCGACCCGGAGCGAGGCGATGGCGAAGATGATAGAGAAGTTATACCTCCCGCTCGAGAACAGGTTCATGAGGAAGTTCGACACCGTGACGTCCTCCACCTCACGGATAAACAGGGATGTCGAGACGGTCCAGCTGCCGGTCGGCCTGGACATGAGGTTCTTTGAACCCCGGGACGGATCGTTCGTCGACGAACTTGAAGGTCCTGTCGCGGGGTACAGCGGCAGGATAAGCATGGAGAAGAACGTGGAGAAGCTGCTGGAGTTCGCCGGCGGTTTCGACGGGACCGTGATGATAGTGGGTGAGGGACCGCGGAAGGAGGCACTGGTCAGGAAGGCGCCGGATAACGTCGTGTTCAGGGATTTCCTGGACCGGGAGAAGCTTCCCGAGTTCTACTCCGGTATCGACGTTTTCGTCACTGCCTCGACCGGCGATACGCTTGGTCTCTCGACGCTCGAGGCCAACTCCTGCGGCACACCGGTCGCGGCGCCTGACGTCCCTCCCTTCGACGAGACCATACAGGGGGAGAACGGCCTCAGGTACGACCTTGATGATATGGAGGATATGAGAGAGAAGATCCGGGGATGCCTCAAGGGCGAGTTCAGCACCAGGGAGGCGGTCCGGGGTTACTCACTGGAGAAAACCATCGACGGTCTCGAAGAAATTTATACAGCTATCACGGGTTGATCTCCATGGGGTCCGACAACGTCGATATATTCAAGAAGATCGTCTTCAGCCTCCCGTCGACGAGGACGGACCTCGCGGCGATGTTCGTGCTGGGCACATTTTACGCAGGACTGATGTTCCTGGGTATAGAGACGTTCACGGCGTTCAGGCCTCCCGTGGAGGCGGTCATTTACATCGCGGTGTTCCTCTTCATACTGCCGACCCTTCTGTCGGCGGAGGCGATGCACAGGACCCTTCCGGACTACCCGAGGAAATGGGGTTACTTCCTCAGCCTGGTGAACCAGCTCATAATCTTCCTCTACAGCATGGTGCTCACAGGAGCGGACAACACGCTCAACGCCTGGAACATCATCTGGCTCGGTCTGATGACGGTCTTCCTCGGGAGCTTCTTCGTCCTGATAGTCTCGAAGGGCCTGGAGCTGGTGAAGAGGATAGCAGCGGTCAGCCTGGTCCACCCAGCGATGATAATCATCGCCTTCCACCTTTTCCTCGGCAGCAGGATAGGGATACCGCCGAGGCTCTACCTGATGAACACCGCGGTCCTCCTCGTCCTTGGAGCGATACTCATCGCCATATTTTTCATCGCCGAGTACCTGATGGGGAGCAACGTTGCGATATCCGCGTTCGAGCTGACATCGGGCATACTGCAAGAGGACCAGCGCTCCCTGGACCTCGGAAGACCTGTAAGACCGGATGTCCAGACCCTGAAGCTGGAGAACGACCAGGGAGAACTTACTGTCGCGGTACCGTGGGTCCACCCCGGACCGCTGGACGCGTTCGGCGGCGGCAAACTCACGCAGAAGGTCATAGGCGAACTGAACAGGGAGGGAGACGGTTTCTTCCTCCACGTGCCCTGCAGCCACCGGGAGGACCTCGCAAACCCGGGAGAGGCCGACAAGGTACTTGAGGCTCTCCAGGACCCTGAATGCGCGGACCAGGCCTCACGGATGGTGAAGAAGGAGTACGAGCTCGCCACGCTTTACGGCAGGAGGATCGGCGACCAGAAGATCATCTACATGGACGCGCCTGGATACGACGACTACCACGTCGCGATCTTCCGCGAGTTCATCGACAGGGATGACACGATGCTGATAGACCTCCACAACCACGACGACCAGGAAGGGCCGGACCGTGTGATGTTCTACAGCACCACCGAGGCGGACGAGATAAGGAGGGAGGTGGAAGACATGATAGAGGTCCTGGAGGACGAAGAACTTCACGACTACTCCGCGGGCTACGGAGTCAGGATGGGCGAGAAACCCGTGTTCGCGCTGGCCGAGGAGGTCCAGGGCCAGGAGACACTGCTGTTCGGGGTCGAGGGCAACGGCTCGATAGAGGAGACCCGTAGGCTCAGGGACGAGATGGCGCAGGAGGTCGACGAGGCCATACTGTTCTCCACAGACACCCACGCCAGTCTCCACGAGCTCGCGAAGGGACAGGAGGTCGACATAGGGCTGATGAGGGAGGCCATACAGGAGGCAAGGGAGAGCATCTCGCCGGCGAGGACCGGGTTCTCGAACACCCGGGCACGGGAGATCCACCTCCTCAGGGAGGACTACCTCAAGCTGATATTCAGCATAAACATGCTGATAAGAGGCCTGATACTGGCGCTGATCGTCTACTACATCGTGCTGGTCCTCTGGGTCTTCTGAGCCTTGAAATAAGTTCGTGAGAAAACGGTGTTATGCCGACGGAAGAAGAGGTCCGGGGACAGCTGGAACAGGTCATGGACCCGGAGCTCGACGTGAACATAGTCGACCTCGGACTGATATACGAGATAGATGCGGGAGAGGACGAGGTATACATCAAGATGACTCTCACGACCCCGGGATGCCCTCTCCACGGCGTATTCGACGAGATGGTGAGGAGAGAGGTCGGAAAACTGGAGAGCATCTCGGAAAGAGATATAGAGGTCGAACTCACCTTCGAGCCGAAATGGACTCCTGAAAAGATGAGCGAAGAGGCGAGGGACCAACTCGGCCACCTGCCCGGCACAAACACCTTCTGACTACTCTTCCCTGCCCGGACCGACCGTCATGACCGGGACCTCCGCGGTCCTTATGACCTTTTCAGCGGTGCTTCCCAGGAGCACCCGCTCAAGCCCGGACTTTCCAAGGCTTCCCATCACTATCAGGTCCACCTCCTTCTCCTCCACGAACTCGTTTATCGCCTCGTGCGGGATGCCGCGGCGGACGTGCTCCTCCGCCTCATCGAACTCCCCGGCGACGCTCTCGGTCGCCCTCTCACCCTCCTCCTCTATCTCCCCCATGATCGTGTCGAGGTACTCGCCCGCGGTATCGACCCTCAGGTCCACGACGTAGAGGACGTGGACCTCCGCATCGTACTTCTCCGCGAGACTTCTCGCATGAGGCACAGCTCTCCGGGATTCCTCGCTTCCGTCCGTCGGTAGAAGTATCCTCTCGTACATGTTTCCTGTTGCGGGACCGCAGGTTTTCTTACTTCCGGTCCAGCAGATCGAGTTTTTAAGCCCTGAGCGTTAATGACTGTAGCATGGCTACAGCAGGGGAGGAGGTCGAGGACCCGGAGCCGGTGATGTGGACCGAGGTCATGGACACGGATGAACTCGCCTTCGTCCAGCAGAGGCTGGAGGCGGACCATGGTATCGACATGGAGGACGAGGCCGGAAAGAAGGGTGCCTCCCGGAAGATCGGAAGGACGTTCTACACGGACCTGGAGACGGAGGTCCAGGTCGGTGACGCCGAACTTACTATAACTCTGGAGGGCGAGGACGAGGTCGAGATGGGTTACTTCTCGGACGACGTGGAGATGCTCTCCTCCTTCCAGGACTACCTCGAGAACACGCTGGAGGAGTTCCGCGGCGACGGTGTCGAGGGCGACGAGATGATGCTTGAACCCTACAAGTTCAGGGATCTCGACGGCGCCGAACTGCTTTACGTGACCCGGTCGCTCAGGCAGGAGGAAAGGGTCGAGGGACCTGAGTCCCGGCCTGCGAAGGGCCAGGTCAGGGAGTACCCCATCAGGGTCGAGAACCTGGATATGGACGAGGAGGACTCGTACATCATGCAGGGAGACACCGTGGTCGGCGACGGCAGGTACCAGGTCAAGGACCTGGAGTTCAGGGGGACGCAGGGACCTGTCACCGGTGCAGAGGGCCAGATATCGGTCAGGCCGGTGAAGAACGAGGACGGTCTGTACAACCTCAAGGTCCGGTCGCAGGACGAGGACGCGCTCGGCTACCTCGTGAACCTGGTGCGCAGGTTCAGGTCGGAGGCGCCTGAACAGGTCGACTCCGACTACATGCTGGACGGCAAGGCTTGATCACCTGTCCCTGTGGACGCAGAGGTCCGCCAGCGATTCCAGCATCGACCTCATCCCGGGTCCGAGCTCTGATCCCTCGATCATATCCTCCATCTCCTTCCTCTCCTCCTGTATCTTCTGCTCCACTTTTTCCCTGACCCCTTTCTCCTTCATCAGGTCCAGGACCTCTCTCTTCTCCTCCATCGACATCTCGGACCTGAGCTTCTCCCTCCACTTCTCCCTGTCCTCGACGGACTCCAGGAAGTACAGCCTGTGGAGGGTTTTCTTGTCCTCGTCGAGGTCCGAGCCCACCGGCTTCCCGGTCTTCTCCTCGTCTCCGAAAAGCCCGAGTTCGTCGTCCTTCATCTGGTACATCCGGCCCAGCCTTTCTCCCAGATCGCCGAGCAGTTCGGCGTTTTCCGCCCCGGCGTGGACCGCGCCTATCCTCATCGGCAGGGAGAAGGTGTAGACCGCGGTCTTGTTGGTGAAGGTCGACGCTATCTGTTCCTCGGACCTCTCCTCGTTCGAGAAAGCTGACTCTATGTCCATCATCTCGCCCATCCCGACCCGGGCGAACACCGTCGAGAAGATCTCCGAGATCTCGACTTTTTTCTCCGGCTCCATCTCCATCTCCGCTATCATCTTCTGGGCGAGGAAGAACGATACGTCCGCGAGGCATATCGCCATCCCCTTTCCGTACATGTCGGGTTCCTTGACCTCGCCCTCTCCCTCGGTCCTGTACTGGCTGTGGATAGAGTCGACTCCCCGCCTCATCAGGTCCCTGTCGATTATGTCGTCGTGTATCAGCAGTCCGGTGTGGACCAGCTCTATCGCGCCCGCGGCGTTCACGAGATCTTCGGGGTACTCTCCCAGCCTTTCAGCTGTCTCGAGCGTGAGCGCGGCTCTTATCATCTTTCCTCTCTTCACCAGGTCCAGGAGCTTGTCCTCTATCTCCCCCGAGATCCTCGGCTCGTCCAGTTCGTCGAGGCCCTCTATGTAGTCCTCGAGGAAGCTGACCACTTGCTCCTTCCTCTCCCTGACGTCATCCAGCTCCATCAGACCGCGCTCCTCAAGAGCTCGTATGCTATACGGGTTTTCGACGGCCTCACCTTCTCCTCGTAGACTCTCAGCGGTCTTTTCTCTATCCTTTCCGCGGTCCAGCGGTAGAGCCGGGAGGAGAGGTCAACGGGTACGCGGCTCCTGTAAGGTATGTACTTCAGTCCCTTCCTCGCCTCGTCGCTCCACTGCCTGTACCGGTCTATCTCTGCCCTCATGAACTCCCTGAACTTCTCCGGGTTTCCGCGGGCCTCCTCCCTGGAGAGGTCCTCCAGTCCGTGTCTCTCGACCTCTTCCTGGGGCAGGTACTGTCTTCCCAGTCCGTTGTCCTCCTTCACGCCCCTCAGGAAGTTCGCGTACTGCATCGCTCTTCCCATCAGCTGCGCGGGTTCCTTCGCCCCGGGGTCGAGGTCCAGTATCTCGCACATCATCAGCCCGATCACCTCTGCGGAGCCGTACGTGTATTCAAGGGTCTCATCGACCGTTTCATACCTCGATTTCTCCAGGTCCATCTCCATCGCATCCAGGAAGGCCTCTATCCAGTCGTCCTCTATACCGTTCTCCCGTGCCTCCAGCAGGGCCTCGATCACCTTCCGGTCGGACTCACCGGTCTCCAGCGCTCTCTCCGTATCCTCCCTGAAGCTGTAGAATCCCTGCCTGTCCTGCGGCTCGGAATCCACGAAGTCGTCCGCGGTCCTCACGAAGGCGTAGAGCCGGAAGACGTCCTCCTTGACCCCTGAGGGGAGAAAAAGGCTGCTGTAGTAGTACGATGTGCTCCCGTCCCTGAATATCCGCCGGAGCTCCTGGTCCATTTAAGTGGATCTTTTTAGGCAAACCATAAAAAATCGTCTGATGATGGTTCAGTATGTCTATGGAGGGCAAGAAGGTAGTGGTGGTCGGAGGAGGTTTCGGAGGTCTCTCGGCCGCCTGTTTCCTCGCCGATAGTGGAACAGAAGTCGAACTGATAGAGAAGAACGATCACGTCGGGGGTAGAGCCTCTGTGCTGGAGGAAGAAGGCTTCAGGTTCGACATGGGTCCCTCCTGGTACCTGATGCCCGACATATTCGAGAGGTTCTTCGGGAAGTTCGACCGGGAGCCGGAGGACTACTACGAACTGGACAGGCTTGAACCCAACTACAGCGTCTTCTTCAAGGACGGGGATCGCATGGACGTACCCGCCGACCCTGAGAAGGCCGCCGAGATGTTTGAAAGCTATGAGAGCGGTGCCGGGGACGCCTTCATGGACTACCTGGAGAAGTCCAGGGAGACGTACGAGGTGGGAATGAGCGAGTTCGTGCTGAAGGACCGCAACAGTTTCAGGGACTACCTCTCCCTGGACGTGCTGAAGAACGCCAGGAACCTGAGCCTTGTGAAGAAGATGGAGGACCACGTGGACAGCTACTTCGACCACCCGAAGATAAAGCAGGTGCTCCAGCACACCCTGGTGTTCCTCGGGGGCTCGCCGTCGAACACGCCCGCGCTCTACAACCTGATGAGCCACGTCGACTTCAACATGGGCGTATACTACCCGGAGGGAGGTATCTACTCGGTCGTGGAGGCGATGAAGGATCTCGCGGAGGAGAAAGGAGTGGAGATCAGCACCGGCGAGGAGGTCCTCGCCATCGACCGGGACGGAAAGCCGGTCGTCAGGACCGAGGAAAGGACCGTGAAGGCGGACGCCGTGGTCTCGAACGCGGACTACGCCTACACCGAGACCCGGCTGCTCCCGGAGGAATACACCACGTACGACGAGGACTACTGGGATTCCCGGACCTACGCCCCCTCCGCGTTCCTGATGTACCTCGGGGTCGACGACGAACTGGAGGAGCTTGACCACCACAACCTGGTCTTCCCGGAGGACTGGGACCCGCATTTCGAGAAGATATTCGACGATCCCGGACTGCCGGAGGACCCGGCATACTACGTCTGCAACCCTTCCCACACCGATGACTCGGTGGCGCCGGAGGGGAAGTCCGCGATATTCATACTGGTGCCGGTCGCGGCCGAACTGGAGATGTCCGATAGCGATGTGGACGAGTTCCGGGACCTCGTGATCTCGGACTTCGAGGAGCAGACCGGCGCGGACCTGGAGGAAAACATAGTTTACGAGAAAGTCTTCAGGGGAGAGGACTTCTCCGAGAGGTACAACAGCTACAACGGGACCGCGCTCGGGATCGCGCACACATTGACCCAGACCTCGGTCTTCAGGCCGGGCCAGCGCTCGAAGAACATGGAGGGCCTCTACTACGTCGGCCAGTACACCAACCCCGGCATCGGCGTGCCGATGTGCCTCATAAGCGGGGAGCACGTCGCGGAGAAGGTGGAGGAGGACCTTGGATAGACTGAAGTACCTGCTCAAGCTTTCCCGTCCCCGTTTCTGGATGTACCTCGCCGGACCGGCGCTGGTGGGCCTGGTGTACGGCGACCTGTCCGCGGTTCTCACACCTGAAGGCCTGGGCCTCCTCATATACTTTCTCCTGCCGGCGAACATCGCCCTCTACGGCATAAACGACTACTTCGACCGCGACATAGACGAGGAGAACCCGAAGAAGGAGGAGAAGGAGGAGGTCTACCGGGGGGCGCGCTGGGTGGACCTGACCGTCGCTATATCCGCGGCGCTCTCAATTCCCGTAGCGCTCACGCTGTCCTCCCGGACCTGGCCGTGGTTCGCCGCCTTCCTTTTCCTCAGCGTGGCTTACAGCGCGCCTCCCCTCCGGTTCAAGGCCAGACCGTTCCTTGACTCGCTGAGCAACGGTCTCTACCTGACCCCGTTCGTGATAGCCTACGTTCACGCCGCGGGAGGTCTGCCGCCGGTGGAGGTCCTCGCGGGCGGCTGGCTCTGGACCATGGCGATGCACACGTTCTCCGCGATACCGGATATAGGTCCGGACAGGAGGTCCGGGGTCGAGACGACCGCTACCTTCCTCGGGAGGGAGAGGACCTACGGTTACTGCACCGCGGTCTGGTCGCTCTCCGCCGTCTCCTTCGCCACTCACTCGGCCCTGCTCGGCGCCCTCTTCTCTTTCTACCCCCTGCTCTGCGCCGCCGTCTACCTCTCCGGCGTGGAGGACTCGCGCGCCTACTGGTGGTATCCGTACATAAACGGCCTGACTGGGATGGTGATAACGCTCTACGGACTGAGGGTGCTTGTCGGTGGATAGGCTGGACCGGCTGGTCTCGGAGAACAGGTTCACGATAGCGGTCCTTTTCCCTCTTGTCGGAGCCCTGATGTTCGTCGCGTCCGCGGAGCAGATGCTTCCCGGACCCCTCTCCTTCAACCCCTACCTGATTATCCTCGGCACAGTGGTGATGAGGCTCCCGCTCATAGCCGGGCTGGAGCCGCTGATGGACCGGAAAGCGGTCCTGGGGCTCTCCGCCCTCACCCTTTACGCCTACCTCGTCGAGTACGTCGGCATCAGGACCGGGCTGCCGTACGGCGAGTTCGAGTACCTGGTCCAGCTCGGACCGATGGTGGAGGGAGTGCCGCTGGGACTCCCGGTCTTCTTCATACCCCTGGTCCTGAACTCCTACCTGCTGGTCAGGCTGTACGACCCCGGGAGAAGGTTCCGCAGGATCGTCGCCGTGATAGCCGCGGTACTGCTGATAGACGCGGTCCTGGACCCGGCGGCGGTATCCCTCGGCATCTGGACGTACGCCTCGGGCATCTACTACGGCGTCCCGGTCCAGAACTTCCTGGGATGGGTTCTCAGCGCGGCTGTCGCGACCCTCCTGCTCGAGTACTCTCTGGACGGGGACGCGCTCAGCGAGAGGCTGGTATCCACGGACTTCATGCTGGACGACATGGTCAGCTTCACGGTCCTCTGGGGCCTGGTGAACCTGTACTACTTCAACATCGCACCCTTCCTCGTCGCCGCTTTATTCGCCGCCGCTCTCTGGAACGCGGACAGGTTCAGCTTCGTCTTTCAGACGAGGTAGCCTCCCAGGTAGACGAAGAAGCCTGTCAGGACCGCCAGCGTCCCGTTCCACGCAAGCATCACCAGCCTCTCCGTGCTCATTTCCAGCTCCCTGTCTCTCAGTGTTATCAGGACGATGGCGGCGAGACCGCATCCCAGGACCGTGAAGACGAAGCCGAAGGGTGATCCAAGAGTCGGCGGAGGGACGAAAGGTATCGCGGACGCGTAAAGCAGACCGACCAGGAACTCCGGCCTTATATCCGGGCCGTGGCCCTTCAGGGAGGCGAAGGTCGCCAGCGCCGAGGCAGACACCAGCGCCTCCATGAAGAAGACCGCGAGCAGGTTCAGCACCGGATCCGCCATCAGCTGTATCCTCGAGCTGAAAAGCTGGATTTTCAGCGGAAACAGGAAATCGGGCGGCACGCCGGTGAAAAGGTCCCCGAAGGAGTGGGACAGCAGGCCGATGAAGACCGCTGGTATGAAGTCGTGCCAGCTGACGTACCTCTCCGACAGCCGGGTCAGGGCCAGCCCCGAGAAGAGGAAGACGCCCATCACGAAGCCGGCGACAGGGCCCGAGGTCAGGATACCGTATCCCACGCCGGCGGAGAGGACTGCGGTCTCGGCGACGGGGTCCCTCAGCCTGTAGTAAGCCGAGAATGTTCCGGCGGCGAAGAAACCTGTCAGGAGGCTGTGGGTGATGCCGCGGTGGACTCCCTCCGAGGCCTCCCAGAACGACCTCATGAAATGTTCCGGACCGGTGCCGAACACCACCGCGACCTCTTTCCATGCGTAGATTATATCGACGTCCGGCAGGGCCGCGAAACCTCCGGCGACCAGTCCAGCCGCCACAGCCCTCCGGTCCTCCAGCCCGTACAGGTGTGAAAGCAGAGCCACGGCTGTGAACGCCAGCAGGCCGTGGCCGATTATCATGAGGGACCTTCAGTCCGGAACGGGTAAAAAACGTGGGTCTGGGTTGCTCTGGAAGATAACGAGCTTTCCGTCCACCATGAATGCTCAGGAGCGCTCAGATTTTCTGAAATATAAAAAAGGAGGAGTGGGAAATGTTCCCGCCTCTGGGATGCGGACTTGTCTTGTTTTCCCTCTTTCCAGGGAAGTTCCACAGGGTTTCCGACTTATGGATCGACGTTCAGGGTGCTGTGAGCGTTTTCGGTCCTACAACCTCTCCAGTCTTGAATCGTAGCTTATTTGGTCCGTGCTTTTTCCCGGAAGGTGATATGGCCGGCGGATTTCGGTTGGGTCCTGTCGCCCGGGGCCCGCTGAGTTGCGAGCCAGGCCAGGTTTCCCCAACCTACTAATCCTGTATCAAAAATACAGGATATTCGGCACGGAGATAGTCTGATAGAAAACGCTCGCATTACCCCTGGCACGTTGCTCCATTCCGGAAACCGGGCCATGGGCTATGCGAGTCATATCTCTATATTGCGCAGCAGGGTTTATAAAAGTTTGCGACCAATAAGACGGTTTCATCCGGAAACGCCCTCACCCCTAACGAGAGCGGTGCTTCTCCACGAACTCTCTGAAGGACCGGTAATCCTCGCCCGAGACCAGCCGCTTGAACGGGTCCCTGGTCACCAGTGCGGTCCTGACGCCCGCTCTTCTCCCCGTCAGGAGGTCGCGGACCGAATCGCCGACGTAAACGAAGCTCTCCTTTTCCCGGCCCGATTCCCTGATTATGGCCTTCAGGCCCGACGGATCCGGCTTCCTGCCGTACTCCTCTGGTCCGACCACGCGGTCAAGCAGCCGGTCCAGTTCCAGCTCCCGGACCTTCACCTCCGTGCTTCCCGGCGGGGAGTTCGTCAGCCCGGCGGCGCAGAAATCACGGTCCTCCAGGAACTCCCGGACTCCCGGCGAGAGCCTGATAACCCCGTCCTCGATAAGCTCCCGGGTCTTGTCCCGGTGCCAGTCGGCGTAAAGGTCCTGGAGGTCCTCGGCCTCGGAGATATTCGAGTTCCACGGCAGGAACTCCCGTGTTATCCTGAGCGCCGGCCCTATGAAGAGGTCGGAGTTATCGATTATGGTGTCGTCCAGGTCGAACACGTAGTTCACGTCTCACACCTTCCCGATCAGCTCCCGCGCCCTCTCCATCTCGTCGCTGTTCACCTCGTGGCTGGACCCGGGGTAAAGCTTCTTCTCCAGGTCCGCGCCCAGGTCCTCCAGCACGTCCGCGGTCTCCTCCACCCTTTCCCGGGGGATGTGGGGGTCGTTCTCGCTGCAGCCGACGAATGCCGGGGTGCCTTCCAGGTCCCCGCTGTAATCCCGGACCTGGTCTCCTATCAGTCCGCCGCTGAAGAGGACCAGTCCGCCGAACCTCTCCGGGTTGCGCGAGGCGTACTCCGAGGCGAGGCATGCGCCCTGTGAGAACCCGAGCAGGACCGTTTTCTCCCTGTCTCCGATCTCCTCCACTATCGTGTCTATCTTCTCCAGAGCCGAGTCAAGCTCCGGCTGATTGGCTTCACGCGGCTCCAGGAAGGACCTGGGGTACCATTCACGTCCCGCTGCCTGCGGCGCGTAGTAGTGCGCATCGGGGAGCTGCTCCGAGAGCCTCATTATGCTCTCCGCGGTCGCCCCTCTCCCGTGTATCATCACGACCGATACATCTCCTCCTCTGTCGTTCTCCAGCACCTTCTGGTCTCCGTGAGGTTCCATGGTCCTTTCTTGGAAGCACAGGTATATCACTCTGTGGACGGAACCTGTTACATGACAGATGAAGAACCCGTAACCGCTGAAAGACCTGAAACGACGCTGAACACCTCCGGAGTCGACCACATCACGATATGGGGGAGCAACGAGGAGGACACCATCGAGTTCTACCGGGACGTGCTCGGGATGCCGCTGGTCCTCCGCCAGCCCAACCTCGACGACCCGGACCAGACACATCTCTTCTTCGACGCCGGCGACGGAAGGATAATCACCTTCTTCGTGAGCGACGACAGGGACTCGAGTAGAAGCCCGCAGAGGGGAGGGGTCGGAGCGGTCCACCACATCTCGTTCAAGGTCTCCCCGGACCGCTTCCAGGACGCGATAGACGCGCTCGAGGAGGACGGCCGCAGCTTCAACATGTTCGACCGCGGGATATTCCACTCCCTGTACACCCACGACAACAACGGACTGGTCATAGAACTCTCTGCTGACAAGTACGAG
>JBDGSJ010000023.1:0-4137 GCA_042217585.1 Candidatus Nanohaloarchaea archaeon
GCAATCACAGGATGCTACGGCTTCTACAACGACAAAGTAAACAGCCTGTTCAGATTCATCAAAAACGATATGGAGCCATCAGAAAGAGGAGAATATGAAGTAACAGACATCCTCAACTGGTACCTAGATCAAGGAGAACTAACCTACGAAACACTAGACCAGTTCTGGACAGACGCAGGTAAGCCTGATGCATTAATGAAAGCGAGTAAGTACATGGAGGATAAACTAGATTAGGCTTTTTCGCCTGTTATTACTTTAATGTCATTTTCTTTAGCGTGATCTGTCTCTTCGGCCAGATCCACGTTTTTTATCTCGTAATTTTTCTCTGTTAGGATCTTTTTTACCTCCTCGGTAGGAGATCCGAGGTTTCCATGAGATTCTACAATAATTATTCGAGGTTCAATATCTAGTTCCTCAAGAACTTTCATCTCTGAACCTTCTATATCCATTTCCAGGATATCACAACTAGGCAACTCTGAAGGCTGCGTTGTGTTTGCTGCTCCTTTCTCTCCCCAAATATTTTTTTCTTCTCCTACGATAGAATGATGTATTCTTATTCCTTCAATATTGTTTTCTTGGAAAGTTTCCTCAATCTTCTCAATTTGAGATTCTGAACCTTCAAAAACTTCTACATTCTCCGGTTTCTTATTAAGTTCTGCAGATTTAACTGCGGTTACTCCCAATCCTCCTCCACAAATCACTACTTTGTCTTCTTCTCTTACATTTTTCTTCAGACTTTCTATAATTCCTTTTTCGTATTCAGGCTTGTCTTCTGTATTTATTAAAGGAACAATTTTTCCAAAAGCTCGGTGGCTTGGCACTTTGACATTGTTGTATTTACTATATCTGTAAGGCAGTACAGGCGAGATTTTTCTGTAGAAAAAGTTGGCTGACCTCCTGATCAATAGTGAGATTCCACCTTCTTTTAGTGCCTTTTTTGCTTTTCCTATCATTTTTAGAACAATAAACCTTTTTCTTTCGCTTTTTCTAGTGTAGGCCATTCTTTGTCTTTGTCTGAGAGTTTTGGGTCTTCTGTTGGCCAGTCGATATCTAGTTCTGGGTCGTTCCACGCGATTCCTGCTTCTTTTTCTGGTGCGTAGTCGTTATCTACTTTGTACTGGACTTCTGCTGTATCACTGAGGGTATAGAAACCATGTGCGAATCCGCGGGGCACCCAAAGCATCTTCTTGTTATGTTCTGAGAGAATTATTTTTAGATGCTCTCCAAAAGTCTCTGAATCTTTGCGTAGATCGACTATGACGTCCATTATTACGCCTTGAGTACATCTCACTAACTTGCCTTGTGCTTTTTCTCCTTTTTGATAGTGGAGTCCTCTCAATACTCCATGTTCGGACTTTGAGTGGTTATCTTGGATGAACTCTGTGTTTAAGCCGTTCTCTTCGAATTCATCCTTGACATATGTTTCTAGGAAAAAACCTCTCTCATCGTCAAATACTTGTGGTTTGATTATTTTGACATCTTTAAGTTCTGAATCCTCGAATTCAAAAGGCATTATAGACACCGAATAACCAATTATATACGATTTTTTTACATTTACTTATACATCTGACAGATATGGGAAATAAAATAGCTATTTTGGGTCTGGACGGACTGGACAGGTACTTTGTCGAGGACCGCCTTGAGGACTTGGGGGCCTTCCGGGAATTGATGGAGGAGGACCGGACTGGTTTTCTGGAGTCTACTTTGCCTCCTATCACTGCGCCGGCGTGGGCGTGCAGTTTTACTGGTAAGAGGCCGGAGAGGCTGGACCGTTTTGATTTCCAGGTCCTTGATTTTGATACCTACGAGTTTGATCCTGTGAGTGATTCGGAGTACTGGTACCAGGAGTTCTGGCATTTCATGGATGGCCGGGCGGCGATCGCTGATGTGCCGGGTTTTGAGATACGTGATATCGATGGGTGGGCGGTCCAGGGCCTGTTTGACATGACGGAGGAGACGACGTATCCGCCGGAGCTGGCGGGTGAGATGAGTGAGGACCTGGATGATTTCCTGATCGAGGGGCTTGAAAGTTTTTCCTCCGAGGAGGACCGGAGGGATGCGGCGTTCGAGTTCTTCGAGAAGAGGAGGAAGGTCCTGGACTGGCTTATCGACAACAAGGACGCGGATGTGTATTTCCAGGTCTTCAGGCTTCCGGACACGATGATGCATCACTGTGACAACGATGATCAGATGCTGGAGGCGTACAGGAGGTGTGATGAATACGTCGGTGAGCTGATGGATCGGGATGATGTCAACCTGATCGTTCTTTCGGACCATGGTGCGGTGAAGGCGACGCGGCGTTTCTCTGTGAACACCTGGCTGAAGGAGAACGGCTACCTTGAGCAGAGGGAGGGTGAGGAGAGGTCGGCGCTGAAGGACCTGGCGTTCGAGGTGGCGGAGTTCGCGGAGCGGTTCGGGCTCAGGGATTACGTGGTCCGGGCGAACGAGCTGTGGAAGTCGTTCACGGGGGAGAACTTCGTGGAGAGGAACCTTGAGCTGGACTCGGTTGACTGGGAGAACACGCAGGCGTTCTCTTACATGACCGGTGTCTGCGCCTACTCGGGTATCTGGATCAACGATCAGCGTTTCGCGGAGCCGGGGACCGATGACCGGGAAGAGGTGAAGCAGAGCATCAGGGATGAGATGTCGGACCACCCTCTCGTCGAGGAGGTGCTGACGAAGGAGGAGGCGTTCGAGGAGCAGCCTGAGAAGTTCCCGGACCTGGTCGCGGTCCTGAAGGATAAAGTGAAGAACGATTCGGACATCAAGCCGGATGTGACGGGGAAGATATCGAGCTACATGCACCGGAAGCAGGGATTCATCGGGGTCCACGGACCGGACCTGGAGATGAACGAGGACGACGCCGAGCTGATAGACCTGGCGCCGACGGTGCTTCACTACTTCGGGGAAGAGATCCCGGACGACATGGACGGAAAGGTGATGGACATCTTCGCCGGGGGATCCGGGCCCGCGGAACGCGAGCCCGAGAGGGAGTCAAGCGAGGTCGCGGACCTAGACATCTAGGTCTTCAAGTTCTTCCGGTTCTTCGTCGCGTTTCTCCTCGTTGAACCTGCCGAGGTCCACGCCCGAGTCCGGTCTCATGAGATCTGCGAGTTTCGTGTGTCTCAGTCGGGACCTCACGGGGTCTATCAGGTCTAGGGCCACGGTCGCGAGATCGGTCCTCAGTCCTCCCCTGCCGCGCTCCCAGTCTTCGCCGTTCCAGTTCCATTCGCATCCCGTCACGACGAGCGGAGAGGTGTTGACCTGGAGCATCGTGTACCCTTTTTCCGGCGGTTCCTCCGATGTCAGGTCCTTCCCCTCTCCGACCTTCTCCTTTCCAGCTATCGAGAGCGCGGTCGGCATGATATCGGTGGTCCGCATACGGTCCCAGTCCGTGTCGTGGTTCAGGAAGACGGTCGGGACCTGGAGAAGTTCGCGGTGCATCGGCTTGTTGTGGGCGTTTCGCTCCCTGAAAAGCCGGTTTTCTCCCAGGAACTCGCCGTGGTCCGAGGTGAAGATGATGAGCGTATCCTCGTAGATCCCGCGTTCCTTCAGTTCCTGGACGTGGCTCCAGAAGTGCTCCTCTGTGGACCTCACTCCTCCCCTGTATCTTTCCTCCTGTTCGCCTGACCTGTCCGGTTCTTCGGGGAGTTCGTTCCCGTGCCCTATCTGGGCGTACGGTTCGTGGGTGTCAAGCGCCCTCTCGACGTGGATGAAAGGCTGTTCGATCTCTCCGAGTTCTTCCTGTCCGCTGTAGCTTTCCATGACGTTCTTCGCCATCGGTCCGTCGGGGTGGTCGTAGTAGCAGTGGTTCCTGAAGAGGTCCATGCCGGTCTCTTCCTCGAGCCTGTCGTGGAAGGATCTGACGCCGTGTTTCCGCGGTTCGAGCCCGGTCAGCAGGGATGAGAAGGATATCGGCGTGTATCCGGCCGGGGCCAGCGTCGGTATCACGTCTCCTTCCTCCCCGATGCTTTTCGGGACGTGGTCGTAACGGAGCGCGTCGGAGACGTAGATGAATATGTTTTTCACACCGAGTTTTTCCCGTCGGTAGTATTAAACACATTAGCCCCGAGTATTTTTTCGTGATCTACAATGGTTGAAGTCGAGGTAGACGACGATATCTACTCGGTCCTGGAG
>JBDGSJ010000023.1:4237-8614 GCA_042217585.1 Candidatus Nanohaloarchaea archaeon
GTGATCTACAATGGTTGAAGTCGAGGTAGACGACGATATCTACTCGGTCCTGGAGGCCAGGGCGGAGGAGAAGGACTATGATGAAACTGAGGAGTACATCGAGTACCTGCTGGACCAGGTGGTCGAGAAGATAAAGCGGGAGAAGCAGAAGGAGGAAGCGGAGTACTCCGAGGAAGAGGAGGAGAAGGTCAAGGAACGCCTCAGAGGCCTGGGATACCTGGACTGAGTTCTCTTTTTTATCTTATCACGTGGTCGGCCAGGCGGTCCGCCTCTTCCGCCTTCCCGATCCTTCTTCCGATCCCGACTATTATGTCGCGGTCCTCTTCCCTGAATCCGCCCGCCAGCACGAGTCCGGCGAGGTACATCGCTCCGAAGGCGAGTCCGCCGGGGACCAGCGCCCAGACGGGTATGTAACGCGGGAAAAGGAGGTGGAGCGCCGCGTATATGACGGGTAGCGGGACCACGGATGCGGCGAGGGGTCTCCAGCTGTCAGAGTCGAACGGGAGGACCCCTTCAAGGTGGTAGGTCTCTGCGATCAGCAGGAGGTTGACGAAGACTATGGAGCCTGCGGTGGCGACCGCGGCGCCCTCGATCCCGTAGACCGGTATCAGGAGAACGTTCAGGACGATGTTGACGACCAGGTTGGCAACGGTGTTCTTCAGCATCAGGTCGGTCCTTGAGATGGATTTGATGAACTCGTCGAGCGGTCCGACGGCGGCGGAGAACAGGTTCCCGAGGGCGAGGAGTGCGAGAGCGGTCCCTGCGACGGTGTACTCGGCGCCGAAGAGAAGTCTCAGTACCGGTCCGGAGAACAGCGCCATCACGATGAAGGCGGGCAGGGTGACGGACAGGTTCCACCTTGAGAGGTTCTTCAGGACCTTGCCGGGTTCTCTGCTGTCGTCCTCGTGGACCTCGGAGAGCGACGGGAGTGCGAGGGATTTCAGGGCGCGGTACGGCATCAGTATCAGGAGCGCGGTGGGGAGTGCGGCGTTGTAGAACCCTACCTGTGCGTCGGTCATGTAGTAGCCGAGGAACAGGGTGTCGGTCCATCCGAGGACCGATCCGATTATGCCGGAGAACATCAGCGGTCCGGAGTACTTCAGCATCTCGCGGTGGCGGTGGTCCGGGTCAGCCTTCCCGAATATGATGGGGTGGACCTTTTTCTCCAGGAAGTAGGCGCCGAGGACGGTGGAGAGCACGACTCCGACCAGCCAGCCTCCCGCGGCTCCCGCGACGCCGTATCCCATCGCGATGAAGCCGAGCGTGGCGGCGAGCTGGACCACGGGCTGGAATATCTGGTTGGTGACGACCCGGTACTTCATCTCCTTGAACGCGGTCATGGTGGAGATGAAGATGGAGGAGAGGTTGCCGAAGGGTGGTACGAACGCGAAGATCTTGAGGACCGGGACGAGTTCCGGGGTGTGGAAGACCCTGCTGGCGAGGAAGGGTGCGGAGAACCATATCGCGATCCCTGCGAGTATGGAGAGCGGTAGGACCATGTGGGTGGCGGAGAGGACCGATCCCCGTATCGCCGCCGGGTCGTTGTTCTGGTTGTGCTTTGCGACGTACTTGTTCAGCGCCTGGTTCATGGCGAGGAGGGAGACCGAGCCTGCGATTGATAGTACTGTGATTCCGAGGGATAGCTGGCCGTAAGCGTCCGGTCCTATGAACCGTGCGACGACGACGCGGTAGAGGTAGGTGAACAGCTTGGAGAACACCATCCCGACCGCGACTATGCCTGCTCCCTTCGCTATCGCGTTCAGGGTCCTGTCGCCCATGGGGATTACTGGGTGGCTCTTAGTTTTATTATACTGACATCTCCAACTTTTCCTGTGATAGGATGGAAAAATTCGACAGGATGGTGGTGGTCGGGCTCGACGGGCTTGACTACCAGAAGATACAGCAGTTCGACTGCGATACACTGACAGGGATGGAAACCTTCGGACACCTCGACACCGAGGGGATAAAGCTGTCGACCCCGATGCTCTGGGCGTCGATGATAACCGGGGAGAGGCCGGAGACCCACGGGATCGACACGATGCTGACGTTCCGCGGGGAAAAGGTCCGGAAGATGGATAAATACGTTCTCGGCTTCCTGGAGAAGCTTGGGATGTCGGCGCTCCACCTCAGGCGCGCACTGTACTACTACCTGTTCGACTCCAGCATCTTCGTGCCTGATAAGGACTTCATGGAGGTGGACTCGATCTTCGAGAAGGTCGCGGACTCCGTGGCGCTGGACGTCCCGGGATACTCGGAGTACCCGTACATCGCGGGGAAGAGCTTCGTCGCGAAGTCGAACAGGAAGCGGCCGCCGGTCTCGAAGCAGAGGGTGCTGAGGGACTGCGAGGCGGAGTATAGCTACAGGAAGGACCAGCTCTTCGACCACCTGAACGAGCACAAGCTGGTGATGCAGCACTTCCACTACCCGGACTGGCACCAGCACATGTTCTTCAACAACGAGGAGAAGGACCGCGAGCTCTACGAGAAGATGGATGGGTTCGCGGAGCAGATACTTGAAGAGGTCGACGACGACACGCTCGTGGTCTTCTGCTCGGACCACGGGCTGGAGGGCGGCGGCCACCGCGAGGAGGCGTTCTACGCCACCAACGCAGAGCTCGAGGATCCGGTGAAGATCACGGAGCTGCTGTTCAGTTGCCTTGAGCAGCTCGACTACGCCGAGGAAGAGGAGAAAATCGAGGAGATCGAGATATAGGTGATGAGATGACTCTGCTTGTTTTCGGGATGGATGGCGCGGTCCGTGAATGGATCGAGGAAGGCATTGACAGGGGTCTGATGCCGAACACGGAGAAGCTTATCGAGGAGGGGTGCTTCGGCGACATGGAGTCGACTATCCCGCCGATAACCATACCTGCGTGGGTGTCGATGTTCTCCGGCTACAGGTCCGACAGGTTCGACACCTCGAACCACACCTGGCTCAACCCGGACTACGAGTCAGAGCTCAGGAACTCGAAGGACTGGAAGGGAGATATGGTCTGGGACCGTGTAGACGCGGAGTGGGGACTGGTCTCGGTCCCGGGCACATCGCCGCTCTGGCCCGTCAGCGGTTTCGTGATGGAGGGGTTCCCGAACGTCGAGGACCCGTCCTTCTACCCCGAGGAACTCGGGGAAGAGGTCCCGGACGTCGAGTTCGAGGCGACGGGCACGAAGCCGACCAAGGGCGAGAGGAGGAAGGCCTACCACAGGAACTTCGAGAAACGTATGAAAGTGTTCGACGCGATCGACAGGGACTGCGACGTCCGTATAGAGGTCTACCAGCTGACCGACACGACGGCTCACAGGTCGAAGAACCTGGACCAGATAATGGAGGCGTACAGGAAAGTCGACGAGAAGCTGGGCGAGAGGATGGATGAGTACGACAACGTCCTTCTGGTTTCGGACCACGGCTTCACCCATCTCGACCAGTACTTCTACGTCAACTCCTGGCTGAGAGACAGGGGATACCTCGAGGAGAAGGAAGAGCAGAAGAGCGGGTTCAAGTCGGCGGTCCAGAGAGTCGCCGCGCCGCTCGCGGGCACTTTCCTCCGCCCGGTCCTGAAAAGAGCCAACGACCTGCTCAGCTCAACCACGGGAACTGATTTCTCTCCCAAGAGCAGCTTCCTGGAGAGCGTGGACTTCGAGAACACGCAGGCGTTCTCCTACATCCGCTCCACCTCGAACTTCGGCGACATAAACATCAACGACTCCCGATGGTCGAAAGGACCTGTGGAGGACCGTGAAAAAGTCCTCGGGGAGATAATCGAGGAGCTGGGAGAGGAGGAGTTCGTCACCGATGTCTGGAGGTCCGAAGAGCTATTCGACGACCCGGAGAACATGCCGGATCTTTTCTTCCGCACCCGGGAGAACGTCGGTGTCGGACCGCCGCTGTTCCCGAACTACCTGTTCGAGACCGACGCGTTCGTCCACAAGCGGACCGGCGTAATCGGAGGCCACGGACCGATCTTCGCGGAGGGAGAGCTGGAGACCCGGGACATCATCGACGTCGCACCGACCATCGCCCACTACCTGGGACAGGACCTCGAATGCGACGGAGAGGTGGTCGAGGAGCTCTTCGCGGAAGACTTCGAGCCGAGAGAGCCGGACGAGACCGCGGGGATCGACTTCTGACCCCAGCGTATATAAATGACATCTAATTAAATCTAATTAAGATGTCAGATTACACGACGGTCTCGTTCAAGAAGGACTTCATAAATGACCTGAAGGAGTACATCGAGGACCGGCAGTTCGACTCGGTCAAAAACTTCCTGAAGCATCTCGCGGTGAAGGAGATGGAGTCCGAGGAGGAGATATCGCAGGAGGAGGCGAAGGAAATCGCGAACAAGCTGAGAGAACTCGGCTACATGGAGTGATCCCATGGGT
>JBDGSJ010000024.1:0-13814 GCA_042217585.1 Candidatus Nanohaloarchaea archaeon
GATGGACCACCCGGGGTTCGAACCCGGGACCGCCGCCTGTCTCAGGATGCGAGCTGAGCTCGCTTCAGGCAACACGCAGGCCTTCCGGCAGGTGTTTTCTGCGTGAGGTCCGTATAAGGACGGTGCTCTAACCCCTGAGCTAGTGGTCCTTGATCCTGACTGGTCTGACCGTTCCGTGAACGGTCGGCGGGATCGGGTTTCTGGGCCGTCACTTCCCGCATGTACACGGTTGAGGGTGAAATCTAAAAAAGGCTTTCTGTGGAGGGGGTCCTGTGGACTGGCGGGGGGCACGGTAGGTTAATAAATCTTCCAGTGAATGATTTGTTAGGCGAGTTTTCTGTCAAAAGGTGATCTATACTAATGCAGATGTCTCAACAGCAGCAGGCCCAGTACGACAGGGGTATCACGATCTTTTCCCCGGATGGTCGCCTGTTCCAGGTCGAGTACGCAAAGGAAGCAGTCAAAAAGGGAGCGACGGCGCTCGGTATCGTGTTCGAGGACGGAGTGGTCCTCGCGGCCACGAGGTCCGTCGACGAGATGAGGGTCAGGAACCCGGAGAAGGTGTTCAAGATCGACGAACACCTTGGTGTGGCGACCTCCGGACTGGTCGCGGACGGAAGGACCCTTGTCGAGGAGGCCAGGAACGAGGCCCAGAAGTACCTGATGACCTACGATGAGGATATACCGACGAGCAACCTCGGGAAGTTCATCGCGGACCGCTGCCAGCAGTTCACCCAGTACGGAGGTGTGCGTCCTTACGGAGTCGCCACCATCACAGGTGGTGTGAAGGACGGCAATCCCGAGGTCTACCAGACTGATCCTTCGGGAACACTCAGCCAGTACCAGGCGATCGCGATCGGGAAGGGCGGCGAGGACGCCCAGAAACACCTGGAGGAGAACTGGGATGAGGACCTCGCTGAAGATGAGGCGATCCAGCTGGCGGTGAACGCCCTGAAGGAGGGCGAGGACGATCTGGAGACCGAGAACATCGAGCTTTCAGTCGTGGACCTCGAGGACGACTTCAGGAGGGTCAGTCCGGAGGAACTTGAGGAAGAGGGCCACGGCATCTGATCTCCAATTTATTAACCTCATATCCCCCATTTTTACTTCATGTACCTCGAGATCTCCCGGAACCTCGTGCTCGCTCTGCTACTCCTGGGGATACTCGTCTTCATATACCGGTTCAACAGGAAGTGGGAGGAGGGCGCCTACTACTGCACGACGGTGCTTCAGCTTAAGAACAGGCACACGGAGAAGGCTTTCACCTTCCTGTTCCTTGCAAACTTTTTCTCGACGCTCGGGACCTTCATGGTGGGTCTGGGATGGGATCTCGGGATCATCGCGAGCTTTAACCTCTCGATCATCTGCTGGGCTCTGTTCTTCAAAATCGTGGACGACCTGATAAGGAACAGGGAAGTGAGATGGCTCCCTGGTTCGGCTTTCTGATATCTCTCCAGGTCCCGGTCCTGGCCTGGCTGCTGCTCAAACGTTTCAGGGAGGACTCCAAGAACTCCCTGAGGTACATGCAGTTCAAGGCGAACGATGTGAAGATCGCGTTCCAGCTGCTGATGGTCGCGTTCTTCGGCATACTGGCATTCGTGGGGTACAGGATGGTCTTCGACACGATGGTGACGGTCGCCGGGGCTGTCGCAGGCACCATCGCCACGATGTCGGTCACCGTGGCCCTCCTGATACTGAACATCGCCGCCAGGAAACCGGACAACAGGTACTCGAAGTACCTGCCGTCGTCCATGCTGGACTCCGTAGAGGAGTACCCGTCCTCTGTGAAGGTCCCTGAAGACGTGAAAAAGGAGGTCTGGGAGGCCAGGGAGAAAAGGCTCGAGGAGGAGATCGGCGAGGAGACCGGGAACCTGCTGGACCGGATTAAAAAGAAGTTTAAATCTGGATGAACCGTTCCTGTACATGGACACTTCTGATGCGATAAAAGTCCGGTACAACGGTTACGAGATACTTGTCGAACCTGATCCGGCGAAGGAGGCGAAGCTGGAGGGAGAGGACCACGATATCCAGAGACTGCTGTTCGTCCAGGAGGTCTTCAAGGACGCCGGCGAGGGAGAAAGAGTCGGGACCGAGGAGCTGGAGAACGAGTTCGGGACCCGGAACGTGATGGAGGCCGCGGAAGAGGTCTTCGAGAAGGGGGACATGCAGCTGACGACCGAGCAGAAGCGCGAGATGCGTGAGGACAAGCGGAAGCAGATAATCGACATGATAGCGCGGAGGGCTCAGGACCCCAAGACCGGGAACCCTCATCCTCCGCAGAGGGTGGAAAACGCGCTGGAAGAGGCCGGTTTCCACGTGGACGCGATGAAGGACGTGGAGGAGCAGTTCGACGACGCCATCGACCAGATAAGGCCCATAATCCCGATCTCGCTGGATGAGAAGACGGTCGCGGTCCGGATACCGAACGACGACGCCGGCAAGGCGTACGACATCATACAGAGGAAGGCAGAGGTCAAGGAGGAGCAGTGGGGTAACGACTACTTCATGGCGAAGATAAGATGTCCGGCGGGCGTCCTCTCGGAGCTGATGGAGGAGGTCCAGAGCGCCACCGGCGGGAAGGCGGAGATGTCCGAACAGGTATGACAGGGTTATAAAAAATTTCCCGCCCCGAATTTACTTATAAAAACTCACGTTCTGTGAGACTGAACTCAGATTGACTGAGGTTGAATAAGATGTCGCGTGTTAAAGATGAAAACGATCTAGTCGTACCTGGAGACGTCATATATACAGGAGACGAACTGTACGCGGATTCAGGTACGTACAAGGAAGACGGGAAAATCTACTCAAAATACATCGGAACGGTCCGGTACTCGGACCAGGGCATCGAGGTAAGAGAGATGTCCGGCCGCTACATCCCCGAGGAGGGAGATGTAGTCATCGGAGAGGTCTCGAGGGTAAGTTATTCCCGGTGGAACGTCGACCTGAACTCCCCGTACGAGGGAACGCTCGGGATCAAGGACGCCACCGAGGACTACGTGGACCTCGATGAGGACGACCTTACGGATTACTTCGAGGTCGGTGACGCGGTCGTCGTGAAGGTCGACAGCGTCTCCGAGTCCAAGGAGGTCGACCTCACGATGCTTGACCGCAGGTGCAAGAAGCTGGAGGGAGGAAGAGTGATAGAGATCGCTCCCTCAAAGGTCCCGAGGGTCATCGGGAAGCAGGGAACGATGGTCAAGCAGATCAACGAGAAGACCCGGTGCAACATAATCGTCGGTCAGAACGGACAGGTATGGATCTCCGGTGAGAACCCGAACGTCGCCGCGCGAGCGGTGAAGAAGGTCGAAAGGGAGGCTCACACATCCGGACTGACGGACAAAATCTCCGAATGGCTTGACGAACAGCTCGAGGAGGAATGATCAAGATGGCAGAAGAAGATATCGAATGGTTTGACGATGAAGGAAAAAGGATCGACGGAAGAGAGAAGAACGAGCTCCGTGAGACCTCGATGGAGATCGGGGTCCTGAACGAGGCTGACGGATCAGCGATGGTGGAGATAGGGAACACCCGTGTCATCGCGTCCGTCTTCGGACCTCAGGAGCTACATCCCCAGCACCTTCAGGAGCCGGACCGCGCGGTCATCAAGATGCGGTACAACATGGCGCCTTTCAGCGTCGATGACCGGATGCAGCCCGGACCGAACAGGAGGGCGAAGGAGATCGGTCTCGTCGCGAGACGGGCTCTCGAGCCGGCTATCGAGCTGGACCGGTTCCCGACGGCGGGGATCGACATCTCGATGGAGGTCGTCGAGTCCGACGGAGGTACACGCGTTACCGGTATCACCGCCGCGGCACTTGCTCTTGCGGACGCCGGAATACCCATGACGGGTATGGTCTCGGCGTGCGCCGCAGGAGTCGTCGACGGCGAAGTAGTCCTTGACGTCAACGGTAAGGAGGACAAGGAAGGTAACGCCGACATCCCGATCGCCATCATCAACAGGTTCGACGAGGAAGACGACGAACCGGGAGACGAGGTCACCCTTCTGCAGATGGACGGGGACCTCACGCAGGAACAGGTCGACGAGTGTATCTCGATGGCGAAGGACGGATGCCATCAGCTGTACGAGCAACAGCGTGAAACCATCCTAGAAAACTACGAATCAATCAGAGGTGACGAATGATGAAGATTAACCAGCGAACGATCAGGAAGATGGTCCAGGACGGAGAAAGGCTTGACGGAAGGGACCTCGACGAGTTCAGGGAAATCGAGGTAGAAACCGACTACATCAACGAGACCGCGAACGGCTCGGCGATGGTCCGGATCGGGGACACCAAGGTCCTCGTCGGCATCAGCGTCGAGGTAGAGGAACCCTACCCGGACCGTCCGGAGTCAGGGACGATAGTGACGAACGCGGAGCTGGCGCCGATGGCTTCCCGCGAGTACGAGTCCGGTCCTCCGCAGGAGGACGGGGTCGAGCTCGCAAGGGTGGTCGACAGGGGTATCCGTGAGGCAGAGGCCATAGACCTTGAGGACCTGTGCATCGAGCCAGGCGAGAAGGTCTACACGGTCTTCATCGATGCCCACGTCCTGAACGACGACGGCAACCTGATCGACGCGACCAGCCTTGCCGCGGTTTCGGCGCTCAAGACCGGTTACCTTCCTGCTTACAGTACAGAAGATAGAGAGATTAAGAGAGATGAGAAGTGGAAGGACATCGAGCTTGACACCGAGCCTGTCACGGTCACGGGACGGAAGATCAACGGCCAGCTTCTCTGGGATACCACCGGGGAAGAGGAAGAGGCCCAGGACGCCCGGCTGACGGTTTCTATCAACGAGGAAGGGAACATCGTCGCGATGCAGAAGGGCGAGATGCAGCCGTTCAGCCAGGACGAGATCAACCAGATCATGGACCACGCACAGGAGAAAACCGCCATGCTCCGTGAAAAGATCGACGAAGCAACAGGAGCATAAAAAACTTTTCTCTCATTTATTTTCCATAGGTGTAAAGATATGGCGAGAAAGAACAAGTCTTCCAAGAGGTTCGGCTCGAGGTACGGATCAAGGACCAGGAAGAACGTTGACGAGGCCGAATCGACGGAAGAGACGGAATGTCCCGAATGTGGCTCGGATAGAGTCGAAAGGGAGGCCGCAGGCATCTGGAAATGCCAGAAATGTGGAGAGAAGATGGCAGGCGGCGCCTACGACCGGGACACGGGAGCAGAGGAAATCCTTCAGAAGGCTCTTCACACAGAGGACGCACCTGAGGAGCTTGAAGAGGCCAAGGAGGCCATCGAGGGATAGATATGGGATCATACGTCTGCGTGAAATGTGAGGAGGAAGTAGATATCGAACCGGTCGAGGACAAGGTAATCTGTCCGAAGTGCTCCCACAGGGTCCTGCTGAAGAAGAGACCCGAGGAGCCCAAGACGGTTCCAACGAAATGAAGTCGACCGTCGAGATAGACACGGAGAGGCCCGGTGAGATCGCGGAGATACTGGGCCAGAGCCTTGATTCGGACATGAAGGTCGACTACGATATAGAGGTGAAGGACGAGAAAGCGGTCTTCACCGTCGAGGCTGACGGCATCGGACCGCTTAGAGGTGCCACGGACTCAGTTTTCAGGCTGGGTTCGCTGGCGTTAAAGCTATACTAGAGGTGTATCACAATGGCAGAACAGGACCAGAACGAAGCACAGAAGATGATGATGGAAATGCAGCAGACCCAGCAGAAGATGCAGCAGATCTCCGTAAAGAAGGAGGAGACCGAGGAGGAGATCGATGGTATTACGAAGGCCCTTGAAGAACTTGAGAAGGAGGAGGGCGGAAACGTGTACCAGTCTGTTGGCGAGATAATGGTCGAGCGAGACAGGGATAGCCTGGAAGAGGACCTTGAGGAAAGGAAGAGCGACCTTGAGGCCCGAATCGAGACCCTTGAGAAGCAGGAGAGCAGGCTTGAGGATAAACTTGAAGAGTCCCAGAAAAAGTTCTCGGACCAGATGCAGTAGGGGATCTCCGGTGCCATCAGTAGAATCAGTCGTAAAGAGAATGGAGGGTATAGCCGAGAAGGACGGCGTTCCCTCGAACGTCTCGGAGATGCTTGAGCAGGCGATCGATGAGCTTCAGGACGAGGACCGAGATCTGTCGATCCGGGTCAACTCCGCGTCTTCTCTGCTGGACCAGATCAGCAACGACCCGAATATAAGGCAGCACACCAGGACCGAGATCTGGAACCTTGCCTCGAAGGTAGAGAGCCTGAACGACTGATTCAAACCGGCTCCGGACGGTTTCAAAAAGCTATAAAAACTTCGGTCAGAGATTTTAACTAAGAGGTAATCAAATCATGGCATTAGGTTTTCTGAAGCCCGATGAGGGAGACGGCGAGGAACTGGTAGAGGACGAGTTCGTCGAACTGGACGCAAAATCAAGGGATAAGGACCAGAAAGTGATAATCAGGGCGGAAACGCTCAGGGAGTTCGACGACGTGAAGGACGTCCAGAAGCACCTCCGTGAGGACCGCATCGTCTGGGTCAATATCAAACCGCTGAAGGAGACCGACATGTCCAACCTGAAGAGGGCAGTGAAGAGACTGAAGAAGACCGTGAGGTCCATCGACGGCGACATGGCCGGCGTGGACGAGGAGTGGATCGTAGTCTGCCCGTCTTACGCGGAGATAGCTCGGTCCGACGACAAGGTGGAGGAGAAAGAGGAGTAACTCAGTCCTCTTCCTCGAAACCTATCCTGTCCTTTATCTCGTCCATGTCATCCTTCATATCTTCTATCTGCTGGATTATATCGCCGGTACCGAACTCGACGAACTCCTTTACGCAGTCCCTGCAGTAAACCCTGTCATCGAACTCTATCGCGTCTTCAGGTAGTCTTTCATGTCCTGAGAACTCCGATGGCTCTCTTCCCCCGAAATCTATGACCTCTCCGCATTCATCACATGTTACGCTGTATACCATAAGGATAACTTCTCTCGTCCCCGTATAAATCTGTCCCGCGATGGATCATGAGACGTACGAGGCCACTATATCCCTGACTGTGGTCCGGACCACCTTGCCCTTCTCCTCGCTGAAGTACGGTCCCAGGTCGACGTCCTCCTCGACCGCGGACTCCGGGTCAACCCCGTAAAGCTCGGCCATGTAGGCCGGGACCGTCTCCGAGCTCTCTGAGACGTTTCTCAGGGTGTTGGACTTGTCGAACAGCCGGGAGACCCTGTCTACCAGAGAATCCGCCACTATAGCCTTGACGGTCCGTTCCTCGCCCGACATAGGCGTTCTTCGGGAGACCTCCATGTCCTCCCGGCGCCTGTCCCTTCTCAGTTCCTCGTATATGTCACCTGCCATGAGTAGGGCTTTCTGCCCCTCTTTCAACGTATCGAGGTCGAGGTCCTCTGAGCTGAAGGTGTTGGTCCTTAGCTCGTTTTCAGACTGCCTGGACATCTCCTGAAGTCGCTGAAGGTCCCTCTCTATCTCGGTCGATGTCTTCCTCGTCTTCTTCATCACCTCGTCTATCGATTCCTGAAGCGCGTGTTCCGCGAGGTCCTCGAAGCCGGAGAACCTGTCGTAATCCTGCCTGAAAACGTGGTCGTACATCTTCCTCTGCGGGGACCGGGTGGGCCAGTCCTCCTTCAGGTACTTGGCGACGCGGTTAAGCTCGTCTATCCTCTGAAGGTCGGCTCTGAACAGCCTCTCGCCTCTCTCAAGGACCGGTCTTCCCTCGAGGTCGTCGACGACCGTGGAGAAGTCGACCTCTCCCATGAGTGTTATTTGCTCTGAAGTAATAAAAAAGAGGAGAAAAGGGATATTCAGTTGAGGCGGATGGTCTCGAGGTTCTGCGGCGCCGACGTGTCTATGTGGAGCGCCTTGTGGAGACCTGACGCGAGTGAGAAGCACTTCTTCTCCTCCCCGTGGTTGCAGAGGATCTTGTTCGGGGAGGACCTCAGGTTCCGGGCGAAGTTGATTATCTGCTGCCGGTCGCTGTGGGCCGAGAAGCCCGAGACAGTCGAGGTGTCGAGGTTGATATCCACCTTTTCGCCGTCGATAGAAACGCGGTCCCGGCCGTCCTGAATCCGCCTTCCGAGCGTTCCCTCGGCCTGGTAACCGACGAAGATCAGGGCGTTGTCGGGGTCGCTCGCCAGTTCCTGGAGGTACGAGAGGACGGGTCCGCCTGAAAGCATACCGGAGGTCGTCAGGATGATGCACGGACCTTCCTCGTAAACATCCTCGCGCTCCCTGTGGGAGCCGACGGAGTGAAGGTTGTCCTGGAGGAAGGGAGAGTTGTCCTCCTGGAAGACCTTTCTCTGGACCTTGTCGGATAGGTACTCGGGGTAGGCGGTGTGCAGGGCGTTCGCCGCCTTGATCATGCCGTCGATGTAGACAGGGTAGTCGAAGTAGTCCCTGCTCATCTCGTCGGCGAGGAGTCCGAGGACCTCCTGCGACCTCCCGATCGCGAAGACCGGGACGATGACCTTTCCTCCCTTGTTCAGGGTCTGCTTGACCTTGGAGAGGAACTTCTTGTTCGCCTCGTCCCTCGGCTCCTGTTCGTCGTCCCTCCCGCCATAAGTGGACTCGGTTATCATCGTCTCGACGCGCTGGAAGTCCGTGTCGGCCTCGTTCAGCATCTCGGTCGAGTCGTAGTTGTAGTCCCCGGTGTACAGGATGTTGTGGAGTCCCTCACCGACGTGGAGGTGCACGAGCGAGGAGCCGATGATGTGACCCGAGTTCTTCAGCGTTAGCCTCATGTCCGGCGTTATATCCGTTACCTCGCCGTAGTCCGGGGTTATAGTACGTTTGACAGCTTTCTTGATGGCGCTGGAGTCGTAGGGCGCTTTGTTCTGCTCCGAATGGGCGAGCCCTATGTAGTCCAGCGTGAGCATTATCATGAGGTCCCTCGTCGGCTCCGTGGCGTAGAGCGGACCGTCGTAACCCATCTTGTACAGGTACGGTATCATCCCGCAGTGGTCCATGTGTGCGTGGGAGAGGACCACGGCGTCCAGTTTCCCGATGTCGAGCTCTGGCGCGTTCAGGTACGGGAAGTTCTCCGTCGTGCCGGGCTCCGCGCTCGGGTTTATACCGCAGTCCATCAGGATGTTTGATTCCTCGGTCTGTACAAGTATGCACGAGCGTCCTACCTGCCTGAAGCCCCCGAGAGCGGAGACGCGGACCCATTCATCGCCGACAGATTTCTTCAGCCTTATCTTCTCGCCGACGTCGTGGAGAAAATCCTTCCTGAACTCGGGGTCCTCGACCGTGAGTTCACGTGCCCGGTCGACTACCTTCGACTCTATCGCGGGTACGCGCTCGACCTGTGGAGCCCAGAGGGTCTTCTTCCTGATCTCCTGGAGACCGGACCCGTTCTTCCCGATAACCGCTCCGGGTTTCTCCGCCCTGACGACCATCTTGCCGAGCGAGGGCTGGAAGATGATCTCCTCTATCCCGGCCTCGTCGTCGACCATCTCGCGGAGAGTTTCCTCGGCCTTCTCCGGCTGCTTGAACAGCTTGGAGGAGGGCCTGACCTCTACTCTCTTCTTCACTTCTGAAACGATTTTCTTGACCGTATCGGAGTTGTCGAGGAAAAACTCCTTGCTGTCTGTGTAAATCACTATGTCTGATGCCTCGAACCTCAGGTCCGATACGTCCGCGTTAGCGGGCAGCAAATCCTTTACGTCTTCAAGTTCTTCCATCCTAAATACCTCTAGATTGGTGAATTACCAGATTACGTCGACCGGGACGAACGGTCCTTACTTCAGGACCGACTCGACTTCCTTCTCGTCCAGCACGGTGTAGCCGTCCTCCTCGGTTATCTCGACGACCATTATGCCGTTGCCGGAGGCGGTGTCCCTCTCCATCGCGGCCTGGACCGCTCTCGTGGCGACTTCACGTCCTTCCTCGTGGTCCAGATCCTCGTCGTAGTTGTCCTCGAGGACTCCGTAGGCCATGGTGGACCCTGAACCGGTGGCGGTGAACTTCTCGTGCTTCATCAGTCCGCCGGTCGGGTCAAGGTCGTACAGCACTCCTCCCTCGTCGTTGATCCCTCCCAGGATGAACTGGTTCAGGAACGGCATCATCTTGTGCCTGTGGAGGATGTTCGCGAGCAGCGTGCCTGCTCCCTTGATGCTCAGTTCCTTCGTCTCGAGCTTGTGGAGGTTGAGCTGGGACCTCATTATCCTTACTATCTTCTGTGCGTCGCCGACGCTTCCCGCGATAGTCATACCTATCTGGTCGTCCAGCTGGTAGATCTTCTTCGCGTACTTGGAAGCGGTCAGCCGTCCCATGGACGCCCTCCTGTCGGCGGCCATGATGACTCCGTCGCTGGTCGTAAGTGCGACTGTGGTGGTCCCGGTTTCGAGTTCGTCCATATCTTTCTCCTGCTTCATCTGGTTATTTCGCATGGTAAATCCCCGAGAAATCCTTATGCATCAGAAGTTATCTGACAGTAAACGGTTGGGGCTTTAGATTTAAATAGGTGTTGAGTTCGCGGAACCGTCGAACGGGTTTCAGGAGAGACGGTCGCTCAGGTCCTGGACCTCCTCCATCACCTTCTCCCCGTCGATAGAACTGAACTCTCCATCTCTGTACAGTATCTCTCCCCCGACCATCGTCTCTGCGACCTCCGGCCCCGAGAACACGAGATCGGACAGGACTCCTCTCGGACCGTAGTGCGGAGTCATCGCGACCTGGCCCAGTTCTACGGTGAACAGGTCCGCCTTCTTCCCCTCCTCGATGGAGCCTGTACGGTCCTCCATGCCGAGTATCTCCGCGGCGTTCACCGTCATCATGTCGAGGACCTCCTGCTCGGTCAATGTTTCCGGGTCATCCAGTTTCTGGAGCAGCGACGCGATCTTGCCTTCCTCGAGCATGTCGAGGCTGTTGTTGGAGGCTGGTCCGTCAGTGCCGATCCCGACCTGGAGGCGGCCCCCTAGTTCATCTATCTCAGCTATCCCGGACCCGAGCTTGAGGTTGGCGGCGGGGTTGTGTGCGATACCTACCCCTCTTTCCTCAAGTATGTCCATGTCTTCCTCGGTGAGCCAGACGCCGTGGGCAGCTACAACATCTGGACCGAGGAGCCCGAGTTCCTCCAGGTGCTCTGTGGGAGTGGAGCCGTTCTCATCGATGCAGTCCTGGTTCTCCTTCTGAGTCTCCGACAGGTGTATGTGGTACGGCACGGCGTATTCATCGGCTATCTTTCGGGCGCCCTTCAGAAGTTCCGGTGAGCAGGTGTAGACCGCGTGAGGTCCCACCGCGGGCGTTATCCGGTCCTCATCGGCGTTTTCCTCGATGAAATCCTCGCACTTCTTCAGCTGGTCCTGTATATCGTCCTCCATGTCCGCCAGTCCGTAGGAGATGACCGCTCTTATACCTGTTTGACGGACCGCGTCCGCTATCGCGTCGCAGTGGAAGTACATGTCGTTGAAGCAGGTGGTGCCGGTTTTCAGCATCTCCGCGATCCCGAGTTCAGCGCCGTTCCGCACTTCCTCCTCTCCCAGTTTTTCTTCAGCGGGGAATATGTCCTCCTCGAGCCAGTCCTCCAGCCTTTTGTTGTCTGATATGCCGCGGAGGACCGTCATCGCGACGTGGGTGTGAAGGTTTATCAGGCCGGGGAATACTGCCCTGTCCGAGCAGTCGAGGACCTCTTCTCCCTCCAGTTCTTCTCCTATCTCGGCTATCTCGCCGTCCTTTATCCGTATGTCTTTATCCTCCAGGACCTTTCTCTCCGGGTCCTGTGTGAAGATGTACCTGCAGTTCCTCAGTACCTTCTCCCGGTGTTCCCCAGCCATGTGGTTGGTGGCGGAGGTCCAATGACAAAAAGCTATCCCTCCATTTGTTTTACAGGTAAGAACTGAGATGGAGTTTTCGGATCTGAACGTTTCGGAAGATATTCTGGAGAATCTTGAGCAGCAGGGCATCACGAGCCCGACTGAAGTGCAGGAAAAATCGATACCTGTCGTGAGGGCCGGGAAGGACGTGATGGTGGAGTCCGAGACGGGCTCTGGCAAGACGCTGGCCTTCTCCATCCCGATAATGGAGGACGTTGAGGGAGACGGTACGCAGGCGCTGGTCCTGTCCCCTACCCGTGAGCTCGCGAAGCAGATAAACCAGGAGATCGAGAACGCGGCAGGCGAGAACGTCGAGACCGTCACTATCTATGGAGGAGTCTCATACGAGCCACAGATCGAGGGCGCGAGGACCGCCAACATCGTGGTGGGCACGCCGGGACGGATACTGGACCTGCTGAAGCAGGGGAAGCTTGAGGTCGGGGACATAGAGTACTTCGTCCTTGACGAGGCGGACCGGATGATGGACATGGGTTTCCAGGACGAACTGGAGCAGATAATAGATTTCACGCCGGAGGACAGGCAGAACCTGCTTTTCGGCGCGACCATCCCCGGCTCGCTGAGAAAGATGTGCGACAGGTACAGCATAGACCCGGAGGAGGTCCGGATAAAGAAATCAGAACACACGAGGAACCTCGAGGAGAAGTACATCGACGCGAGGAGCAACACGAAGCTCTCCACGCTCTACACGCTCCTGAAGGAGAGGGAGAGGGATCTCTCGATAGTCTTCTGCAGGACGAAGAACACCACTCGGTGGCTTTCCGACATGCTGGAGAAGAACGGGATCGATGCCCACGAGCTGAACGGCGACATGAGCCAGAACCAGAGGGAGAGGACCATGGAACGGTTCGAGAACGGGGAGTTCAGGGTGGTGGTCGCGACGGACGTCGCCGCGAGAGGCCTGGATATAGACAACGTAACCCACGTCTTCAACTACGACGTCCCTGACGACGCCGACACCTACACGCACCGCGTCGGAAGGGCCGGAAGGCAGGGGGCCGCCGGTGAAGCGATCACTATCCTGGAGAAGAAGGACCACTCGAAGTGGAGGAGGATAAAGAACCGGAAGGACGGGATCTCCCGGATGGACAAGGACGAACTGGACCTGAAAGATGTCAGGACCTGAGCGATCAGGGATTCCATATAAATAGGGGCGGAAAGAAAAACTGGACAGGAGGAGTTTCACCGTGCATCCCTATTCATCCGATTCCCGGGAGAAGTTCCGCGTCATCGGGAACCTGGCCGGTGCGAGCGTGCTTGTCTCCTACCTTATCTACCGTTACTTCGCGCCGCTGGAGGCTGGAGTACCGACTTTCCTTGTCTATATGCTACCATTGACGCTTTTCGGGGTTTTCTACAAGGTCTTCGAGAAGATGCTCTGGCGGAACAGGATAGCGAGAAAAATCCTGGGTGTAAAAACGCCAGACCTGAACGGGAAGTGGGAGGGCGTGAGCGAGGACGAGGACCAGGAGAGCCTGCTGGTCGAGATCGAGCAGACCTGGTCGAAGATAAACATAGAGCTTACGAGCAAGAGCGCGGCCACCTTCAGCCACGCCGCCACACTCATGGAGGACGAGGACGACGACTTCTACCTCTGCTTCACCTACTCCAACCGGGACCGGCCGAGAGCCCCCGAGGACATAGAGGACCATATCGGTACCGCGTGGCTGGAACACGACGACTCCGGCGGCGACCAGACGCTTCAGGGGATCTACATAAACGGAAGGGAGGAGCGCGGAAGCATCAGGGTAGACCGCTCGATGTGATCAGTGGAGAACACCGCCCTCCGGGACTTCTTCGTCCGGCGACAGGAGGACCGCGTTCCCGTCCTCATCGTTCACTCCGACCGTGAGCGCCTCAGAGACGAATCCCGCGATGTTGACCTCGCCGAGGTCCGTCGCGCATAGCACCTGTCTCCCCACGAGCTCTCCGGGTTCATAGTTGTGGCCGAGCTGGGCTGCCGACTTCACGGTCTCCTCCCCGAGGTCTATCCACAGCTTCACCATCTCCGGTTTCCT
>JBDGSJ010000024.1:13914-18725 GCA_042217585.1 Candidatus Nanohaloarchaea archaeon
GTTCAGTAGTTCTTCGCGAAGTACGCCCAGCGCTCCGCGTCGTCGCCGCAGACCGCGCATTCCCCGTCGATCTCTTCCTCTTCGTCCTGTATCGTGGCGGGCTTGGAGTCCTCGCTGAACGGTAGGACCACTATCTCGGCGGAGACCTGTTCCTTTATCTCCTCCTCGCAGGCTTCGTCGCCGCACCACCGCGTCCTGACGTAGCCGCGGTTCTTCCCGATGGTGCCGAGGACCTCCTGCTTCGACTCCGCGGTCCTGATGTTCTCCTCGAGGTACTCCTCGAGCTCTTCGTAAAGCGATTCCTGGATGTCCCCGAGCTTTTCCTCCACGGAGTCCGAGAGCTCTCCGAACCCGATCTCTTCCTGCTCCCCGGTGTCCCTTCGGACCGCGGTGACGGATTCTTCCTCCATCTCGTCGGGCCCTATCTCGATCCTGAGCGGGACGCCCTTCAGCTCCCACCTGTTGAACTTGAAGCCGGGGGTGCGGTGGTCCTCGTCGTCCAGCTTGACCCTGTGGTCGTCCAGTTTCTCGCTGACCTCTTCCGCGTACCCGAGGACCTCTTCCCTGTTGTCCTCGTTGTATATCGGAATGATGACGACCTGGGTGGGCGCGATCTTCGGGGGAAGCCTGAGGCCGTCGTCGTCCCCGTGGGCCATTATCAGCGCGCCGATTACCCGGGTGGAGAGACCCCATGACGTGGTGTAGCAGGTCTGTTTCTCCGCGTTTTCGTCCTCGTACCGGACGTCGAAGGCGTCGGCGAAATGCTGTCCCAGGTTGTGGGAGGTCCCGGACTGGATGGATTTGCCGTCGGGCATCAGCGTTTCGATGGTGGTGGTGTACTTGGCGCCCGGGAACTTGTCGTGCTCAGGCTTGTAGCCGAGGACCGACGGTATCGCGAGCTGGTCCTCGATTATCTCCTGGTACTGCTCCAGCCTCAGCATGACCTCTTCGTCCGCCTCCTCGTCGGTTTCATGGGCGGTGTGTCCCTCCTGCCAGAGGAACTCCCTGGTCCTGAGGAAGGGACGCGTGTCGCTGACCTCCCAGCGGACCACGTTCGCCCACTGGTTCAGCCTGAGCGGGAGGTCGCGGTGGGACCTTATCCACTTGCCCATGAACTGGGTGATTATCGACTCCGAGGTCGGCCTTATCGCTATCTTCTCGTCGAGGTCCTTCTCGTCCTCCTGCTCGATCCACGCGACCTCGAGGTCGAAGCCGTCGAGTATCTCCTCTTCTCTGTCCAGCAGTTTCTTGGGGATGAACAGGGGGAAGTAGGCGTTCTCGACTCCTGTCTCCTCTATCTTCTGGTCGAACTCTTCCTTGATCGACTCCCATATCTTCATCCCGTAGGGCTTGATGACCATGCATCCCTTTACGGGGGCGTAATCCGCGAGGTCCGCCTTCTGGACCACCTCGGTGTACCAGTCGTGGGGTTTTTGATCTTTGTCTACCGTTATTCCAAGCTCCTGTGACATAGTACTGTTTCACCTATCGTATCCTGATATCTCCTCGAGCTTCTCCTGTTTTTCCACGGGTATCGAGACCCTGATCCTCTCGACGAGGGGACGGGAGCCGATGGGCGAGAGCTCTTCTCCCCTTTCCCTCTTCTCTCGCTTGTGCTCGTTCCTGGTCCTTTTCTCTATCACACCTCTTGAATCCATCTCCCTGATCAGTTCCACCAGCTCGCCGTATTCCATGGAGAGGTCCGATGGCCTGAAGGAGTAGGAACTTTCCCTTTCGTCCTCGGCCATCAGCGGGACCCCGTCCTCCAGTATGGTGTCCCGGTCCGGCTCCCGATCGATATCAAGGTTCCGGGCTCTCTCGATCCCTTCGTCTACGGCTCTGAGGACCGCGCGGATCAGCTTTCTCTCTTCTTTTTCAAGTTCCATGACTCAGGACCCTCGACAATTCTTTTCATTCTGTCGGCCGGTCAGGCGGTTTTCCCTGCTGATTTCCCGGTGGATGTAGTCTCCGGGAGAGTAGTCTCCAGCGGTCTGGCCCGAACCCTCAAGGACGTACCGATAGGTCGTTAGTCCTTCAAGACCGACAGGTCCTCGGGCGTGGAGCTTGCCGGTAGATATACCTATCTCAGCACCCATCCCGTACCTGTAACCGTCCGCGAACCGTGTGGAGGCGTTCCACATCACACTGGAGGAGTCCAGGGACCTGATGAACCTGTCGGCCCGGTCCGCGTCCTCCGTAACGATGGCGTCAGTGTGACCTGAGCCATGTCGATGGACGTGCCGGACCGCCTCCTCCAGGCAGTCTACGGTCCTCACCGAGAGCTTTTTTTCGCCGTACTCCCGGTCCCATGCTGAATCCTCCGCCGGTCTAACGTCGACCTGTTCCGCGGTGTTCTTACATCCGACGACCTCGACACCTTCCTCCCTCAGCTCACGGACGGCTTCCGCGAGGAGGTCTTCCCTGTCCGAATGGACGAGAAGCGTCTCTATCGCGTTGCAGGCGGCGGGATAGTCGATCTTGGCGTCGACCGCCAGTTCAACTGCTTTTTCCATATCCGCCTCCCGGTCCAGATACATGTGGCAGAGGCCCTCGGCGTGTCCCAGGACCTGGATACTGCTGTTCTCCTTCATCCTGCGGACCAGGGAGCTGCTGCCTCTCGGCACCAGCAGGTCGACAAGTTCATCGAGCTCCAGCATCTTCTCAACATCTTCCCGGGCCTCCACCAGTTGTATCCAGCCTTCGGTCTCCGTGGCTCTGTCTATCACCCGGTGGAGTTCGCGGTTTGTCCGTGAGGCATCGCTTCCTCCCTTCAGGACGACCGCGTTACCTGATTTCAGGCAGAGAGAAGCTATCTGGACCAGTGCATCCGGTCTTGATTCGAAGACCGACCCCACCACTCCGACCGGGGTCCTCTGCCTGTAAAGCTCAAGTCCCTCATCAAGTTCAGTCGCCTGCTCCACCTTTCCGATGACATCTTCCTGTCCGTGGACGCTGCGGACCATCTCGACTACAGAACCGAATTTCTGGTCCAGTCCGAGCCTTTCAAGCTTTGAACTGCTGTAATCTCCTTCCTCGACCATCTTCTCGGCCTCGCTCAAATCCTTCCTGTTGGCTTCCAGGATCTCCTCCCGGTTTTCCTCAAGGGACTGCGCGATCCTCTCGAGCTCTGCGTTCCTGAAATCTTTGGAAGAGGAGGAGAGCTCTCTGGCGGCTTCGCCTGCCTTTCTCGCTTTTTCCCTTACCTTCACCGCTCATCACCCCTGAAAAAGGTTCCAAGGTCCTCTCCACGGATCGTCCTCTCCAGGACGTCATCCTTCGAGGCATCGGTGATCACTGTATCGATGCCTTCCTCCCGGCAGGAGATCGCCGCCTCTATCTTCTGGACTATGCCGGAATCCGCGGACCCCTCCAGGACCTTTTCGATCCTGTGGTCTGCTTCACCTATCCGTTCTCCTCCACCCTCATCGGTCCTGATGCCGTCCACATCGGTCAGGATGACGAGAAGGTCCGCGTCGATTGACCGGGCTATCCGGGCGGCTATCCTGTCGTTCTCACCGATACGGTTCCCTACCCCGTCGTTCTCGTTCACCAACGGCAGGATCCGGGACTCCAGTAGTTCCTCAAGCGTCCTGGAAACCGAGTTCTCGTCCAGATGACACTTATCGACCAGCAACTGGGCTACATCCCGGTCCATCTTCTCCCCAGCCTCGAGGTACGACCGCGTGAGAAGCGACTGGCCGACCGTCGCGCAGGTCTGGACCGATCCGGAACCTGTACAGGTCATACACTTCCCGGCCCTGACAGCTCCCGATGATACAAGGACCAGTTCCCTTCCCCGGGAGAACTGTGAATCTATCTCCCTTACCACGGATTCGACCATCTCACGGTCCACCCCGGAACTGTCTGTGACGGATGAAGAACCGATCTTCACGACCACTCTATCAGGGTCAAGATCCCGGCCGCTGAACTCGGATGATATCCTTCTCGCCTTTCTCTCAGTCCTGGCCAGGGTCTCGGCTATATCCCTATCGATGTCCGACTGCCGGAGTTCCCGTATACCTTCGATAGTAGTTCCCCCCTCGGAGCACACAGACTCTATCATACCGGAAAGGTCCTGATCTGACTCCATGGCTGTCGAAGCCGCACCGCGGAAGGTCACCGTTGCGAGTCTCTCAGCTCTCTCACGGTCCATCCCCCGATCCACCGCGTGGGAACTGAAGGATTCGATGAGGCGGTAAACGAAAGCAGGACCAGAGCCTGCGAGAGACGTAACAAGATCCATCTCATCCTCTTCCACCTCAACTACGGCTCCCAGGTCCTCAAGGATGTCTCTGACTTCCTGCCTGTATTCCAGCCTGTCCAGACAGGCACCGACAGCCGCCTCCCCGTGCTCGGCAGCCAGGTTGGGCATGACCCGGGCCACCTGTGAATCCACGAATCTCTCCAGAAAGTCCATCGAGACCCCTGCAGCGACGGAAACGAGGACCTGGTCCTCCGACAGTTCAAGCCCGGTGAGAACATCCTCCACCTGTCCGGGCCTGACAGCCAGGAAAACGACGTCCGCGATCCCTGCTCTCTCCGGTTTCGAGGTCTTCTCCCGGACATCAAGGCCCTCCAGTTCATCCATGTCGCTCTCACAGGCTATGACCTCGTGGTCGAGCGCCTCTACGATGGCAGACCCCATCTCCCCGCAGCCGATCACGGACACCGTCCGGCCCTCCTCTACGGTGCTCAGAGGGACCACCCGCATATCTTACTGAGAAGATTTTGAACGGTTGACCGGGAACTGCTTTCAGTCCCGGTTAGTCGTGAGTGGGACGCAGTCTTCTCGTCAGAGATGACCTGCTTGA
>JBDGSJ010000024.1:18825-27696 GCA_042217585.1 Candidatus Nanohaloarchaea archaeon
GTCCCGGTTAGTCGTGAGTGGGACGCAGTCTTCTCGTCAGAGATGACCTGCTTGAGCTGTAATCCGCAGGGAATACAGCGGAACGCGTCCACCCTTCGAGAAACTTTCCATGAGAACCACTTCGACGGACCGGCGGCTCAGGCACTGCTCAAAGATGCTGTCGCCTGAGTGGAACACGACCACCGGTCATAGGTCTATATTGTGGGGAAAATTTTAAACCGGTTTTCCGCCCCTCACTGGTTTATCAGGTAGATCGAGGCTCCGGCCGCGAGCAACAGCAGGACCTGAACGAGGCCTATACCCGGTACGTCAGCCGGCTCCCTTCCGGTCCCCGTTCCTGTCGGCACCACGTCAACAGTGAAGTTATCGAGGTTCCTGAAATCCCCGTCCCGCGACTCGGCCACTATACCGAGATTCACGGAATCCACAGCCTTGTCTCCACCGTAAACCTCGACAGCGAATATCTTGCTGGATTCCCCGGACACCGTGGTGGTGAAGGTCGTCCCTGACTGTTCCGCGAAGCCGGCCCATGCATCGTTCCAGTTCGGATCACCGGTCCCCGAAAGCAGGTTAACCGTGTAGGTGGTCGGGGTTGACTCGGGGTTTATCAGGCTGAACTGGACCGACCTGTACTCGCCGAACGGCACCTCGAGATTGTCAACAGTGAAAGATACCGGCCATTTACCGTACCAAATGCCGTTGTAACATGTGGCGGTCTGCGTCGTACCGCTGTAATGGAAAGTGACGTTCTCTCCCGGATCGTATATCTTTCTCTCCTCGACACCCACGTCGTACTTCGCCTTGTCGCCGGCCAGGACACAGCTGCCAGGCGTATCCGACACACCGTACACGTTGCGGTTCGTGTCACAGGCCTGAGTGTTGCAGACCTGGGTGACGAAGAACTCTCCCTCGTCGTCACCACCACAGAATCCCATCGTCGCGATTGAGGTGTTGCTGTCGGCGGTCCTGACTTTCCGGGCCCCCGAGGGAACCGGGGAGTAGGCGAGACCGGACTGGGAGAAACTGTAATTGCTGGCCACTGCATCGCTCCATCCACCGAACTCGGGGTGCGAGGTCCAGTTCTTTGCGATGTCTCCGGCCTCCCACTTCTGGTGGAACCGGGAGTTCCAGTCATCGTCTATGCCTTCGTTGACGGCGAGCGGGTGGAACTGCACGTAGGCCTTGCTCACCCATCTGACTGCCCGATCCCCGTAGTAGGTATTGGTCCGGCACGCTTTCGCCGTGTAGTCCTGGTCATACCATATCGGTACGTAATCCTGGGTCGTCTGAGTATTGTTCTTCTGAGAAACAGTGAGCTCCAGACACCTCTCCTTATCGTTCTTGAGCCTTCCGTACTCCTCGTCCGGCTCGTCCATCTGCCTGTAGGTCCCGTTCGGCACTATCTTGCTGTAAGTCGAACTGCGGTCCACGCAGACATTGTTGCTGTCCGTGCACGCAAACCTGCCGTTGAACTTCTCAGGATTCCTTGACTCACCTATCTCCTCCATCAGGAACTCCTGCTGATCATCACCACACATAGGAGGTTCAAGCGTGGACTTCCTCTCGCCCACCGTGGAGGGATTCGACCAGCCCTCGTCCACGCTCCCGTCCGAGTCCTCGGGATGTGTCTGGTCCTGGTTGTCGTGCTCTCCCTCGAAGTAGACATCCCCGTAGATGACCTTGTAGCCGCTGGCAGGGTAATTCAGCCCCGTGCCGTCCTGAATGTTAAGTCCCAGCCCTGAATCAGGACCCGTGATATCTATATTGAACCTCAGGACATCCCCCCAGTTCTCCTGTATCTGGCCGCTGGAACTCAACTGCCTCAGGTCATCGGGATCTATCCAGATACCGTCCCCAGCCTGGATATCAGTACCGGACTGGCCCGAAAGAGATGTGCCCGCGGTCACAGCAAGCGAGTTTCCGAAAACCTTCACCGTTTTCTCAACAGAATCATCGGTCGTCTCTATCCTCTGAAGACCGCCGTAGTCATCATGGTAGTACGTTCTTCCAGGCTCGTAGGGAACCCCGCGGTTGGATATAGCCCAGTCAAGTGATTTCGTCAACGCGAACTGGTCAGCCCGGTCCTCTCCTCCCATCGAGTCGTGCCATTTCGCGTCGTCAGTCCCATCCACATTTGTATGCCCATCAAGAGCAGTATCAGGGTCCCCGCCGCTCATCAGGCCGTATATAGAGGTGCCCATGCCCGGCTGGAGCTGGTCCGAGTAGTCCTCGAGCCTGTTTATCTGGCCCTCGTAGAAAGGCTCAGCTGATGGCTTTGAATTGTCTCCCTGCGGGTGGTAGTCCTCATCCCTCTCCGCCAGCGCCATTCCCGAAACCGCCAGTACTACCCCGAGGATCGCAACCATCTTTCCGGTCCTGCCCTTCACGGTACCGCCTCCTCCAGGAAGCTGTAGAAAACAGGGTTTTTGCCCGAGCTCTCGCTTTCCTCCTCGGAACATCCGTCAAGTTGCGGTCCACAGTCATCCTCAAGCGGGACCCCCCCGTTCCCTCCCTGAGGATTGTAATCGTTATGCTGTGGGTTCACATTAGCTCTCCAGTAATAGGCAATATCATGCGGGTCGCCGGAGTTCCCGTTGTCGATCAGCCTGTTCTCGTTATTTCTAAGGTACTCGTTTATCCTGTCGTTGTCGAGGTCCCACCACTCTCCACCGAGTTCCTCGTTCGTTAGATCATAATCGTAGTCGTAATTGTCACCTAATTCTTCATCTCCGGGACCGCCCGGGTTACCGTTGTCTATGTTAAGGCATACCTCCCAGTCCGGCGACCAGCCGCCCTCCTCGTACTCCGTGAACCTTGTACTGGAAACATCTGCTACGTGTCCCTCCGGAACTGCCCTGCCTCTCAGGTTGCAGTCGCTTATCTTGTCCGCCCTGGTCTGGAAGTTGGCGGGATGGACCTTCACCGCCGCCTCGCTGATCTCGGGACCTTCCATGTAAATCTTGTAATCGTTCGGCATATCGCCTATACATCTCTCATCCATCTGGGTTGGCGAGTCCCGATCCTCGTCGTACCTCGAGATCAGTCTGCTCTGAGGATCCAGGTTCTTGTAAGCTTCACAGGCACCAAGAGACTCGTTCGTCGAGTAAGGACCGTTCGGCGTCGTGTGGAACTCCACACCCATGAAGTTGGGATTTGAACCCTCTCCGGGATCAGTAGGGTTGTACCACTCATCCAGGTCCTTCATGTGTACATCTATAGCGGCGAGGCAGTGATGGAACGGTCCGGGACAGTCGTACCTGCTCATCGGCACATCGCTCTTCGAGACGAATGAAGTGCTGTAGTCACCGGTCGTGACCTCTCTCTGCAGGAACTCGTTCGTGCTTCCCCTCATCTGGTTTCCTGAACCTGAGAGGTCTCCCTTGTCCCTGTCAAGTATGGCCATGATACCGTCTCCTCTTCCCTGCGGTCCATCCGCGTCCCAGGTCTGGAAGAAGTTCCTGACGGATACGAAGTGATTACTGGAGTCGATCCTGATCCTGAAACTGGAAGATGAAACAGCCTGATCGTTGCCGAGAGTCTTCGAGTCTATAGCATTATTCAGATTCCTTATAACGGACCAGTAGGTATCCCCGTTGAACATGTTCTTGACTATCACAGATGAATAGGAGTTTCCGCTGAATGAGTCACCCCAGAAAAGGATATCCTCCGGGTTGCCAGGGCTTCCTCCAGGGTTCTCCAGGCTTGAAAGGTCGAATATCTTGGCGGTCCTGTACTCGAGGTCCTCCCAGTAATACGAGGGAGTATCCTTCTCATATCCTGGGTTATACTCTCCTATATTGCCCTCATCGTTGACATTATTGCCGTTATTTACAGAGATTGTATTAACGTCTTTCCAAGAACAGACAGCGTTTTGGCCTGTTGGATTGCAGTAGGAATCATACGATTGACAGCTAGATGGCTTGTCATCCGCATCTATATAATTCCCTCCGCCTTTATCATCGTGTTTTACATCAAGGCTAAGGCTTTGAGAGGAAACAACGGTTGAATACTGACTCCCGGAACGGGATGTCTCAAGCAAATCAGTGCTCGCGCTCAGAGTCTTCCAATTATCTTTATCGAGGTCTTCATCATATACAGTATCCTGATCTACGCTCTGGCAGTGAGTCTCCGAGCCTGCACAGGTGGCATTCGTTACACCTGACTCACATACCGTGGCTGAATTATAGTTGACATCGTAATCCTCGTAGGTATCAGTTGTCAGGTCCCAGTCCGTCACAGTACCCAGATGGTTTTCTCCCACCTTCTTGGGGTAGACCATCCATATCTCGTCCTCGTTCTTCCTGTAATAATCCGGTACGTTTTCCCACTGATCATCCTCGAAAGTTACCTCAGGATCTTTTTCGTCACTCGTACCCGATACATCGGTCCAATAGGCGCCTTTGGGCTCACCTGCCTTGAAATCCATATCATGGCGGATATTGTCAGAGAGATCATCTGAAGGACTCGTTGCCACATAACCGTCAGCAGTATTGGCGTCATTGTTCGGATCACCCACCGAGACCCCGTTCAGGTTATTCAGGTTCCACTGCCCGACATAATGGTTGAAAGCGTCAGTCATCGTGTTTTCCGACTTCCCGTTCTCCGCGTAGGAACTGGGATCATCCGGCAGGCCGACGTCAGGTACGCATGAACCGGAGCCCTCCTCAACCTCGTTCGTGTCCTCTATAGTGTCTCCACAGTCACCGTACTTCGGCCATCCTATTAACTGGTAATACGGTGAATTAACGCTATTCAGCGCATAGAAACCTGAAACATCTCCTGGCGGAGGCAGGACCTTCCCCGCAACCTTTCCACCTCCCCACAGACTGCTTGAAAGTTTTACGTAGGTCTCATTTACCCGGGTATTGGAATCTCTGGATTGGTCTCCCCAGGTCGTGCCGGTCGTGCTCCGGACCGCCCATCCGTAGAACACGCTGGGTCCTCCTCCTGCATCCACTTTTATCCCGGCCGAAGACTTCTGCCCGAAAATCCAGCTCATATCAAGGTCGTAGATGTTACCCTCAAGATTGTCCTCTGAGTACGGCTTCGTACATCCCGGATCGTTTCCATCCGTATAACTGTCTCCGTCATCATCAACGCCGTTATTACACTGGCCTGTGGCGACGTTGTATCCTCCTGACCCCCATATAACCGTGTATGAGGAAGCCTGACCGACCAACCCCAGTACAGATACAGCAAGAACTAGAACCATTACAGTCTTCCTTTTCATCCGTTTTGACACCTTTTTGATCTCACCGTTTTTATTTCTGGTTTTATGGCGGAGTATACGACGTGTCGAATGATGCTGAAAGCTGGTTCTTCCAGGCATTTGCCTGATCTCCCCATTTCCTCTGGGCTACCTTAGTGTTCGAGGTCTGGAGATCGGACAGAGTTATCGTCAAGTCTGGAAACAGCGAACCGCCGAGTCCCTGGAGACGGTTGTAAGCTGCGGTTGCTATATTGCCTTGTTTCATCGAGTACTGCACAACATGTTTTCCTCCAAGGGTGTAGGAATTCCCGCCAGAAGTCTTAACCGTGAACTCACAGCTGTGCGGGTATGTATCTTTAAGTTTACCCCAGATCGGTATCGGCCGTGAGGGGTTAGCAGAGATGCCTGTTACCTTAACCGCGAACCATTTTTCGTTCCTGGTCGCAGGGTCTAGCGCTGGTTTCGAGGTACCTGTGTAGCAGGTTGCGTTCACAGAGGTAACCCTCTCAGGCGAGAGTTCCGCCCTTTTCCTTACTTCCCAGTAGGAAAGGTTGAAATCTCCTGGGGAAGTCCTCTCCTTGAACGCGAGCGGATATATCCAGAACCCTGTAGATTCTTTTCCGGAACTGCTGGTGTGATCCACTCTATGGACATCTATTTCCCACGCCTCTTTCTCGTCCGCGCACATCCACTGATTTGCCGAATCATTGTACATCCAGTACTTGTCAAGCGGGCAGTTACCTGCGAAACCTCCGTCAAAGACTCTCGTGTGCTCAATTGAACCATTCCAGCCGAATACATTGGTGTCAGAAGGAAGTGACCTTATATCTCCCATGCCGGTCGCGTTCTCTGCGACCCACGCATCGTCGTATGGGAAGTTATCCGTAGTACAGGAAGCATAGCCACCTGTTCCCTCCATGTTCTTTCCGTTCCACGTCGATATGCTGTGGCAGTTCTCACAGGAGTTCGAACTCCCTGTCCAGTCATCGTACTTGGTCTCCGCCATGTGCGTGGTCATGTAACGTACTGTGTCGAAACCTGAGGAGTTTGCGTACTGGGGACCGAGCGGAACTGCTGGTTTTGAGATGTAGTATTTTGCGGCCTTCATCTTATCGTTGGAGCTACAGACCGCCCCCGCATTATAATGGCCGGAGAACGAACTATCATCTCTGGTGTTGCAGAATTTCTCCATCCTCGCAGGCAGGTCAGTGTTGTAGCTGTCCGTGGATTCACAGACAAATGTCGACGGCAGTCCGCTGGGAGGTTTCTTGTCGATGTACTTGTAGGAACATCCATTATACTTGCTCGGTTTCTTCACCGTGTAGCTTCCCGACGAGGAAAGGGAATAAAACGCAACTTTGTTTCCGTTCGCCTTCCTCAGGCCCACGATATTAGTAGGACATTCTCCCTCACTGTTATCTCCCACTCCGGAGCAGTCATCGTCACTCGGGTAGGAACTGGTGTCTACATAGTTAGGGCTAGCCTTGTACTCGGTCTGGTAGTAAGAGGTACTAGCATCTATTTTATCGTCTCCGTCATTATCCACTCCATCGTTACACAGGGAAACCGGTTGCCACTTACCGTTTATACACTGGTACTGGCCTGTAGAACCTCCGGGCGAGTAAACCGTGGGAGGTCTGTTCGGGTCCGGTCCGTAACCAGTGTTGAAACTTATATCGAAGAACGATGACTGTGAGTAACTCTGCATCTGAGTGTCACAGACATGGAACCTTATTGAGTTCATACCCGGAAAACTTTGGCTTGGCACAGGCTTCCCGTAGTTGGGAGGTCCTCCCGTCCCATAAGCCCATCCAAGGACTATTTCGTGATTAACAACGTAACTTGTCTCGTGAGCCGGCTGGAATCCACCGCTTATGTAATCGTGTAGAGGCGCACAGTCTTTATAGCAATCATTTGTACCTGTTATCGAATTCTGGTAAGTGAAGCTGAGTTTTTTGGCTACCTGACAGGTCTGTTTATCTGCTCCCGAATAGGAACCACAGCTACCATCAAAATCCCCTGTAGCAGGGTCGGAGTCCTGGAATAGAAATCCGTTCAGGGTTCCATAGGAACCGTCCAGCACCTTTCCCGTTTCTGCCAGCCTCATCGACTGATAGTTGCCGAAAGCATTTGTTACATCTAGTTCAAACAAAGATACATAACCCGGAAATTCGCTGATGCTACCGGTAGAACCCTCGGACTGCGGTCTGAACCTGAATATCTCGTCCTCCTCATCCGAAGGTGTTCCAGGGTTATCGTTCATAGATCCCTTTACCCTCAGTATCTCTCCTGGAGGTACTTTTATCCAAACTCTGGCAGATCGACCTGATATACCGGAGGGAGATTGGGCTTCAGCGGTGAAAAAGCCAGGATAAAGGTTAAAACCGGTTGGAACGGTTCTTTTCGATTCGTAATAGTAAAGGTAGTCATTGTTTCCAGTACAGGCGGTATAGCTGGGCGTGCCACATACATCTATCTTACCCCTGTTGAGAGAGTAGGTCTCTCCGGCTATCTTTACCTCTCCATTGGAAGATTGGCATCCCGAGGGAGGATTGTACTGCCCTCCACGACCACACCTGAAAGCCACATGAAGTTTCTCACCGTAATTCACAGTAAAATCGTCGGGGACAAGGTCAACCGTGTTTACCCCCAGTCCCGAAGCCCCTAAGAGAACGAAAAGGAATATCAGTATCCCCAGTTTCTTCATCTGTCAGCTTTCACCGTGTCCACAATTGAAAGTCTCATGTATTTAAATCCTCCAGAAATAACATCTAGCCTTCAGGAGAACTCCCTTACGGATTCCAGTTTCACCTTGTCTGACCTCACTCCCTGACCCTGGGCATAAATCAAAGTGTAAGGTCTGGAGGCGCTTAGGACCCAAGTATTTACCCTACCGTTTCTTCCGTACATTGTCACGTTGAAGGACTGGTAGCCCATGAACTCCTGTTTCTCTGACCTGACGAGGGTATAGGTGTAGGTCCTCGCTCCATCTATGTTCATCGTGACGTTCTCTCCCTGGACCATCAGCCTTTTGATTTTAGCCTTATTAAGGACCTGGCTGTTCACTATATCGAAATACTGATCGTAGTTCACAAAGTTCTGAAGGTAAAAAACGTCTCGGGCACTGGTGGAAATATTGGTTACTCCCTCTACTGTATGCTCTCCAGGTTCTCCCTGCTTAACCTCTGCGAGTGAGAACGAATAGTTGTTCTTGTAGAGTACGAACTGGGCGCTGATGTTCTGTCCCTCTATCCTTCCTCTCCATATCGAGCCAGTTTCCTGATCGATATAGTAACTCACGTAAGGACTTGAACCTCTGTTGTCTTCGTAACCTGTAGAGTAATTAAACTTCACGCCCTCGGAAAAGGAGTAATTCAGGCTCTTGCTCCTGTTTCTATCCTCTTTTTTATCTGCCGTATTGTTTGAGTCACCGGGAGCTGAATCCCTCGGACCTGAGTCCGTCTGAGAATGGACACATCCGGAGAAAGCCAGGATAGCCGCAAAAAGGACTATGCCCAGAAATCTTCTCTTATTCATGTTTTTCATTTAACTTGGTTGATTTAAAATCCTTTTGAATCTGCCTGAGATTGAAATGGGGATGAAGAGACCTACCTCGGGATGCTCCAGAGGTAGGACCTCATCTTGGATTCGAGTTCTGAGGA
>JBDGSJ010000025.1:0-27035 GCA_042217585.1 Candidatus Nanohaloarchaea archaeon
AACGCCAGCGCCCGGATTTGAACCGGGGAGGGCCGTTACAGCCCAGCAGATATATCGGGATTCTATCATCGGTCCGTGAGGACCTCAGCATATCCGCTGGTTGGCCGGTGGCGGACCACCGGTCCGCTCGAATCTGCCGCGTTCAACCTGACTCCGCCACGCTGGCTTTAACACTGGTGTCGGGCTTAAATTTTATAGCACCTTCCCAGCCGTGGGACCGGGCGGACCGTTTACATCTTAAATCATGGGGTGGATAAGGGGTGTATGGGGTACGATGCGGCCGTTTTCGACATGGACGGAGTGATACTGAATTCTTTCGTCGAAAGTGAAGAGTGGAAGTTCGAGGCAGTCAGGTCCGCCCTCCGGAACGAGGGAGCGGATCCCGACGGTCTGGAGAGAGACGAGCTCCGTGAGATACTCGGCGACAAGGGGTACAAGGCCTGCGTGAAGAAGGCGATGGAGGTCGGGGTCAACCCGAGGGATATATGGACCGAGGTCGCGGAGAGGACGGTCTCTGCGAGGAAGAGACAGCTTGAAAACGGTGATTTCCAGCTTTACGACGGTGTAAGGGAAACCCTGGAGTCCATCCACAGGGAGGTCGAGATGGCGCTCATAAGCAACGCTCCTGACGAGGCCGTGATGCTGACCGTGGATCATTTCGATCTGAAGGAGTACTTCGAGTTCTACCTCGGTATAAGGAACTTCGAGGACCTCCAGGCGAGGAAGCCGCATCCCAACCACCTCGAGGTCGCCAAGGCGGAGATAAACAAGGAATCGCCTCTCTACGTAGGTGACGCGGAGTCAGACATCATCGCGGCCCACAGGGCCGACATGGACGCGGTATGGGTCAACAGGGACGGAGTGAACCCTGAGAAACTGGACGTGAGCCCCGAATACGAGGTCCGGGAGATCTCAGAGATACTCGAGATAATAAAGACCGGTCAGGACGCCGCGTAGTTCCTCAGGACGTCCTGGAGCATCCTGTACTCGCTTTCCTCGCCGTCAGTCACGACCGGGACCTTCTGGAGGCCGGTTCTCTCCTTCAGGTCCTCCACCTCCACGTCGTACTGGCCGCTGATGTAGGACATCATCGCGCCCGATATCCGGGAGAGCTGGTTGAGGTGCGAGTTCATCTCCTGCTTCTTCCTCAGGTCCGAGAAGACGGCGTCTGCGGCTACTGCACCGGTCATCATCTCCTCCCCGGTGAGGCCGTCCGTGTCCCTGGAGTAACCTGACTTGCGCTCGTCCATCTGCTGCCGGGCTATACCGTGGACTATGGACTCGTAGGATTTCTCCACGTATTTCAGGGCCTCTGCGATGCTTTCCTCCCTGTTCCTGGTCTTCCTGACGTCGTCCTCGACCTCCTCGGACTGCTCGATAGCCTGTGTAAGCATTATAGAGCTTTTCTCGTGTGCCTGCGCCATCAGCTCGCACTGGTCCCTAAGGTACTTCGCGGACTCCATTATCGCGGTCTCTGACAGCTCCTGGAAATCACGGAATATCTGGCCGTTCTCGAAAACGTACCGGAACATCTTGTTCTGCGGGGTCTCGTTCTCCCACGCCCTCGAGAACCTCTCCCTGAGTTCTTTTCTCCTGTCTCTCTCCAGGTCATCGGGACCGGTCCTGAAAAGGACCTCTCCCTGTTCAAGTGCCTCGAGCTCCTCGAGCTCGTCTATACTCAGGTCCTCGGCATCATCCTTCACGCGGTCCTCCACGGCGGTGTCGGTTCTGAAACCGTCCTCGTCGACGGCATCCATGGACCCGCCGTTGACCATCATCCTGTCAGGTCCTTCCCCGAGCTCGTCTTCGGAATCAGACATCCCGGCACCCTGTTTATTGTTACTTTCGAGTTTTAATAAAAAGACGGGTTCTGCGCCGGTTTTTCCGTGGACCCGGCGGTTTCTACTGGTCAGAATAAAAAGATTCCAGTCCGATTTCCTGGACATGGGAGAGGACACCTGCAGCAAGTGCGGAGAGGAAGCGGTCATCTACCGGGAATACGAGGGCCGTGGACTCTGCAAGAAGCATTTCTCTATCTCCGTCAACAAGCAGGTGAAGAAGACGATAAGGAAGGGAGACATGGTCGAGTCCGGGGACACGATAGCGGTAGGGCTCTCCGGGGGAAAGGATTCCGCGGTGATGCTTGAACAGCTGGTCGAGATATTCGGCGAACGGCCGGACATCGAGATAGTCGGTGTCGCGGTCCACGAGGGGATCGACGAGTACAGGGACGAATCCATCTCTGCCGCGGAGGAGCTGTGCGAGGACCTGGGTGTTGAGCTGGAGGTCGGAAGGTACTCGGATTACTACGACCTGAAGATGGACGACGTCGCGGACGCCGGGGCGAAGGGCAACTGCACCTACTGCGGGATAATGAGGAGGGACCTGCTCAACAGGCTCTCCCGCGAGGTCGGCGCGAACAAGATAGCGATAGGCCACAACCTGGACGACGAGGCACAGTCCATACTGATGAACACGATAAAGGGAGACAAGAAGAGGATGGCAAGGATAGGCCCGAAGAAAGACCCCGCGGACCACGAAAAATTCGTTCCACGGATAAAGCCGCTGAGAGACGTGATGGAGAAGGAGATAGCGCTTTACTCCCGGATCCACGACCTCGGGGTGATAGACCGGTGCCCGCACGTCGAGGAGGGAGCGCTGAGGCCGATGGTGAAGAGCTTCCTGAACAGGCTTGAATCGGAGATGCCGGGGATAAAGTACTCGATCGTCTCCCACGGAAGGGAGATGAGCGACCTGGTTGAGGAGGACCTCGACTACGGGGACGAAGAGAACCAGCTCCAGGAATGCGACCGGTGCGGCGAGCCCTGTTCCTCGGAAATATGCAGGAAATGCCGGCTCCTCGACGAGATAAAGGAGGCAGCAGACCGGTCCGGCGACCACGACTTCGCAATGGAGTAATCAGAGACTGATACCTGTCGCCTGTTCTATCAGTTCCCTCTCCTCCTCACGGAGAGAGCCGGAAATCCAGAGCATGAGTGTGTAGCAGAGGAATGTGGCTCCCCCGAGGACCGCAGTACCGATGGGTGAAAGCCCGGCAACCCGGTCGACGAGGACCGCGGCAGAGGCAGGGACCGCGATCGAGATAAGGGGGCGGATATAGGTCCTGTCTACGGGAAGGATCCCTGTATCCTTCTTCGCCATCAGAAGGAGCGTGGTATTCCCCGCCAGCAGTCCTGCCGTCATCGCCACCGCTGCCCCCTCGATCCCGTAGGCCGGTATCAGGAAGAGGTCCAGGGCGACGTTCAGGGCGGTCACAACCGACATGGCGGCCGCGAGCCTTTTCGTCTTCCCCGCGGAAAGCATGACCATGGCGGAAGGTCCCGCGACAGCGTGGAAGAGATAGCCCGATGAGAGGACCGCCAGCGCCGTTGCGCCAGCCCTGTACTGCTGGCCGAAGAAGAGTTCAAGTATCTCGCCGGGAAAAAGCATCATCCCCGCCGCGACAGGCAGTGCTGCCATGAAGATCCACCTCGAAGAGGTCCGGTAGAGCCTCCTGACCTCACCGATCCTGTCCTGGCTCCTGAGGTCCGAGGCGACAGGGAGGAACATGTAGTTGAGAGCTGTCAGGAAAAGGCCGAGGAAACCTGAGACCGTGAACGCAACTTCATATACACCGACCCTGGCCGAGTCCAGAAGCCATCCGAGCATCAGCACGTCAGCCCATTCAAAAGTCATCAGCAGAAAGGAAAGGACGGAAAGCGGCCAGGAAAACTTCAGGAGCCTGCCGACCGATAGAGAGGCGCTCCCGAGGTCGAAACCCGATATCCTCCGGTAGAAATACAGTGCTGTCAGAAGGGCGACCGCCATACCTGCCAGGTGGCCGATGACCGCTCCCTCGACCCCCATTCCGAGGACCAGGAGCGCTGTCACGGCCGTGAACTTCACACCCGGGAAAACAAGGTTGTCGGCGAGGACCTTGTGCCTTGCGTTCTCCCTGCCCTGGATGAAGGACAGCAGCAGGCGGAAGAGGGACAGGAGCGGCACACCAGCCGCGAAGAACTTCAGTGGTCCGGCGACAGCCTGCTCTCCAAATATACCTGCCGCGATCCAGTCCGCCGAGAGATAGAGGGCCAGAGAGGCTGCGAGCGAGAGAGGTAGGACGACGGCGAGCGAGGTCAGGACCGAGTCCCTCTCACCCGGTCCTCCCCTGTAATACGACATGAAACGCGGGACCGACATATGGAGGCCGACCAGGGACAGTATCGAGACGGCCTGGACCACCGCGTGTGACTGTATGAAGACCCCGTAATCCACCGGGCCCAGGAACCTCGCCATCACCGCCTTGAGACCGTACTGGAGGACCGTCCCCGCGCCGAAGCCCCCGAAAACCAGGACCGTTCCCTTGCCAACTCTGGACAGAGGATCTCCTTCTCCCATGGTTGAATTTTTTTCCTGGACTCTTTAACGGCTACCGTGGACCGGGACATCTTGCCTGCGTATCAGAAGGTCCTCAAGGTATATACTCACGCACCTCTTGCCTCCATCAAAGCTCTTCTGGGAGCATTCTCCGGTAGAGAGGACATACCGTTGAATGCCCGTGAAGTTGAATTTCAGTCTTATCCTTCTTGGACCTTCAAGTTTCAGCTCCCTGAGGACCTTTCCTTCCGTAGATATGGTGAGATTTATCTCTTCCAGACCTTCAACCGGCGCCATCACGGCAGAGATCCTCATTTTTCCGTTCCCTCTAAGCAGTATGACTCCTCTGCGGGACATATACCGTCTTCCTTCTTTCAACTCCCATCCGTGAGCAGTCATGAAATGCAGTTCAGAGGAACGGAAAATCTTTACCGAGGAAAGGATGACCTCTTCGCACCATGGCCCGCCCGATTTCCTTCCGGAGCATCCCCTGACCTCCAGATCCAGACTATCCGCTCCATTATCGAATCCTTCAGTCAGGTAGAAATGTCTTCTGGAAGTCAGGTTCAGCACCCTGACATCTTCACCATTCTTGCTGACCTCGACTACAGGATCAGTATCCCGGAAGTCAAAGAGCTCCAGTCCGATGGCGCCTCCAGGAGGAACTCTAACAGAAGCCTGGGCCTCTTCAGTCAGGACTCTACCCCCAGGAGTAAGATAAACTCCTCCATGGAAGTCGATGTGTGAGACGTGAAGACCTCCGAGGAAACCCATCAAAACCACCGCAAGAGTGAGAACCCTCAGAGAGGCCGGGAGATAGCTTCCCAGCAATAAGAGGGTAAGTCCCGAGACAAAAACCAGCGGGATCACCGGGGTCCGGAAAAGAAGGTATCCCGAATCTGTCTCTCCGATACGGAGAGAACCGGGCGCGTAGAAAAAATCGTAGTTAAGGTCGACCGGCCTATCAGACAGCATACCCGCCATTACCTCGGACCGCGGCCCTGTTATCAAGTTCCTCTCCACCAGTTCCCCATAGAAACCTGGCTGGACCGGCTTGAAAGTGTTCATCCTTCTTTCGTATACACCTGCTTCGGGGGGCACAGGTATGCCATGGAAACCGGTAGATACCTGGAATAAGGATACGGCCACGAGGACCAGGAGCCCGGTCCTCAGCAGCAACCCTTCCTTAAGTATCCTCCGGATGGCGAGACCGACCAGAGGAACCATGAAAGGCAGTGAAACCACAAAGTAACGTGGCCCGAAACTCGCCCCCGCCAGCCAGTTCGGAAAAGCTGCCTGAAACAGGATGAAGGACAGCGGGATACCACCCATCACTCCGAGAATCCACCTGTCCCTTTGATAAAGCTCCCGGGCTCCGAAAAATCCCAACAGCAGCAGAGGACTGTAGAAGAAAACCCCTCTGACAGGATATACCAGAAGCCTCACGAGCCTGTTCAGTACTCTCAGGACTCCGTAACCCGGCAGACCTGAATACCTGAGGTACATGATGTTCACTGTTCTCCCCGAAGCTACTGCTTTCAGCATCACATCCTGGACGATACCCTTCAGGTACACGACCATCAGGGGATTTCCCGTTGTCAGGTAGTTGTAAATGAAGAGAGGGATCAGTCCAAGGAAAATACCCAGGCCTAGGTGCAGAACAGTTTCCAGGTCCCTCTCCATGAACTCGTAGATCGCAAGGAACGGCAATGCCAGGGCCGCGTAATACTCTGTTCCTACAGCAAAACCAGCCATGAGACCGGCCGCCGTGGTCCATCGAACCCCTGATTTTCGTTCCATGAGATAAAAGGAAAGAAAAAGGAAAAACGCAGCAGTGATCACTCCCTTGAAAACTGTAGAGTTATACGCCAGGAATGTGCCTGTGCCGGCGGCCAGAGTGGTGTAGAAACCCGCCTTTCTATCCTCCAGCCATCCGGCCATATACCTGTAGAGCAGGACCATGAGCGCCGCTCCAGGCACCACGGAGACTGTAAACAGTATCAGGAAAAGTGTAAGAGAATTTCCCCGAGGACCCGGATCCTCCGTGAAAAGGTCCCCTATCAAGTAGCCTGGTACAGCCAGAAATGAAGAGTATGGCGCCTTATCGGTGTAGAAAGATGCCTCGGAGCTGTTCTGGGCGTATCTATATATTTCATCCACTACACGTCTCTTTTTAATAGAACCGTTCTCTGGCACCAGATGTTCCACATCACGGTACTCCAGCCCGAGGACCCTCTTGTCTATAGTATTCCCGGCATACGGAGTTATCTTGAGGCCCTGGTCCTCCACCATGGCCCGGGTCAGGTCGTACCGAGAATAAGCGTTATCAGCCCCCCAGTGGGCGAAGAACGAGAAAAGCAGCAGAAAGAATAGGAACAGCCGAATCGATACCCTGTCCCCGGATAGAAAATCCCCTGAAGGAACCATGCTTCACTCAGAGATACGTCGTCCACAACTATATACCTTGCCGAGAAATAAAGGACGTGGGACCAAGCGATCCGGTTACAGTAGGTATATGCGCCCATAACGAGGAAGAGACGATAGGAGAACTTATTGAAGCTGTTTTCTCCGAGGAGCTGGACCTGAAAGAGGTAATACTGGTCGTGGCCGGAGACGACGCTACGGAGAAAATCGCGAGGGAGAAAAGAGAGGACCACGGAGACATCAGGATAATCAGGGAGGAAGAAAGAGAAGGCCAGTCCGCCGCACAGACAAAGATACTGGAGAAAACAGAGACAGACCTCCTGTTCATGATCGACGGGGACGGAGTCTTCACCCCCGGAAGCATGGAGAAAATGGTAGAGGAATACGACGGTGGATCGATCCTGTACGGGAGGGAGTACCCCCTGCTGGGGGAGAGATTCACTCACCGCGTCATACAGGTCTTCTGGGAGATGCACCACGAACTGAACAGGAGAACGCCCTCGTTCACCACGCAGATAGCGCTGATACCCTCCGACCTCGTGGACCGGATCCCGCAGGAGATCGTGATCGACGACGAATACCTGGCCCAGAAGGCCCGCGAACAGGGAATGAAAGTGAAGTACTTTCCGGGAGCGATAAAGGTCCACAACATCAAGGGAGACGTCAAATCGTTTTTCAGGCACCGGAGAAAGAACTGGGCTGGCATGATACAGATACAGAGAATGGGCTACGAGAACATGCAGCCGACACGGTCCAAACTACGGTTCTACCTCGAGTACTTCCTCCGGAGCTCGCCGAGAAAGATGATCTACCTCGCGGTCCTGGGCTGGGTTGAACTCCTGGCGCTGGTCCTCGCCTACTGGGACAGTTTCAGGGGGAGATGGCCCTACATCTGGAAACGCTAGGGAAAATCCTCTCCATCCTCAAGTACCGAGACCACGCCTTCCATGTAACTGTCCGCGACCTCTTCCTCAGAATACCATCCAAGAAGCTGTTCATCACCGTCCTTACGGTACTTTACAGAGAAGCCTCCCTGGTCCGGCTCCTTCCAGACCTCGACCCCGCTGACCCGGTAAACATCACCTGAAACCAGTTTTTCGTATACCTCGCTGAACATGACTGGAACAGTGAGAACAGCTAAAACTTAAATGAAACCTGTCTTTCAGCTCTCAATCAGGACTCCTCCACGGCTCCTCCCTGTCAATGTACGCCTGCAGCCACCTTTCGATCAGGTAGGCGTTGACCTTGAAGAAGGTTAGCTCCTTGAAATCTTCTCCACTTCGTAAAACCTCTTCTATATATTCATCTACAATCTCTCTTTCCATAAAATCTTCCAGAACAGATTCGAACTTTCGCCTTTCTGCTTCCACAGCTCTACTTAGCTGGTCGGCGACTTCGGCGGCCCCTCCAGGTTCTTCATATCCTAGGTCGAACTTCTCCTCTGCTAGTTTTCTTTCCAGTCTCCGGTCTTTTCTCTGATTTATCGGGATTTTAAGGGCGAACTCTAGGAGTGGCGAGTAAGAGTACGGCTCATGGTGGGAAAGATGGTGGCCGTGTGCCGTAGACCAGAGATTTGCCCTCATTCTTAGATCCTGCTGAACCATATTTTCATCAAGTCGGTCAGAACGGGGCGGCCACTGGCTTTCAATTTCTCTCTCTAGGTCTTGGGCAGGTTCCAGGCCGAAATACCTTGGATTCAGGTTGAGAGGTCGAGTCAGTGTAATAGCCATGTAATTAGAGGACAAGAGGTCTGCCGCGTTCAGGGCTGTGTTGTATATCTCGCCATCAATAATTCCTTTCCCATGGAGGAAGCTGACCACAGGGGGCGTTATTTTACCCACAAGCGTACCGATAGCGGGCAGAGACCTCAGATAGCCCAGTTTCCTTATCTTTCCCAAGCTGACAGGGAAAGGAATTGTTGAGTTCCCTCCAACAAAAAATCCGTCCGGGCCAGCTTCTTCAGCCAAGACGTTGAAGCCGTAGTAAACGTGCGGTGGAAAAGGAGTTCCGTTTTTCCAAACCTCTTCCTTTCCGGGAAGCTTTCTTTCCAGTTCAACATCATGGTGTTCAGTTCCGAGTTCTCTGGCTCTTTTTCTACCTCTTTCGAGAATTTCTTCCGAGAACCCGTAAGTATAGGTATTAACCTTCTTTTCCGATTCCCTCTGAAGCAGCTGGACCAACAGACTTGAATCAAAGCCACCCGAGAAGGCTACGTTTACTTCCTGGACTTCATCAAGGTACATCTGCACGGCTTCTCCTAGCAAATCATCTATTTTTTCTACGGCATCTGTGTCCGAAACATCAAGTTCATCTCCGTATGGATCCCAGTAAATTTTTTCCTCTTTTATCTCCGGGTCACAGATCATATACTGGCTGGGTTTCATCCTGTAAACGCCTTGAATCATCGTTCTACCGCTGGAAAGTGAAGCGGGCCAGTAAAGAAGTTTACGTCTCAGCACCTCCCGGTCCAGCCGATTATCCACCTGTTGAAGGGAAGTTATGATTGAGAGATGACTTGAGAACGCAAGAAATTCCTCTCTTTCGGTGTAAAAAATCCGGCTGTTGCCTACCTTATCTGTGGCGATCAGCAATTCCTTTTTCTCCCTGTCAAAGATCGCCAATACGAAGTCTCCAGTCAGTTTCTCCACCATATCTCGGCCTCTCTTTCTGTAGAGCCGGAAAATTTGTTCGGCGGGACGCTCTGAACCTTCAAGAACTCCGTTGAATCCAATTATCAGTGATTCTTTTTCCAGTAACAGCTCTGAGGAGGCCATAAAGAAGTCATCTGTCTCTGCCGTGGAGACGTTCTCAACACCTCTTTGTTCGAGGGCTTCCTCAATCATTTCTGGGGATTTTACCGGTCCAAAGACTCCCCCGATACCGGAGAAAGACATGTTAATTATAATCCGGCCCATCACCTTAAAGCCATTTGCCGGCGATTCAATATTTCTTCAGAGACTCTTTCACAGAATTACAGACAGTTTCGACGTCTTGTTCCTCCATTTCCGGATAGAAAGGTAGTACCAGACCCCTTTCAGATATCGATTCCGAGACAGGGAAATCTCCGGAAATCTCGATCACATCCTTGAGATGCAAAGGCCCATAGAACTTCATGTAACCTATACCCCGGCTTTCGAGCCGTTCCGCTATATCAGCTGCTCTTCCTGATCTTACATAGTAACTCCAGGGCACCTCCTGGCCAATATTGAAACCGGGAAGCTCTACTTCCTCTCTCCCCATCTTCCTTTGGTAGGAATCTGCCAGCTCCTGTCTTTCCTTCATAATACTCTTTTTATTATCGAACTGGGCGAGGCCGAGTGACGCCCTTATATTGTCCATACGGAAGTTGTAGCCGGACCTGACGTAACGGTCTCCTCCGGGTGTGTTCCTCCCGTAGTCGGCAATCCCTTTCATCTTTTCGGCAGTTTCGTCGCTGTCTGTGAGGACCATTCCGCCCTTGCCGGTGGTTATGGTCTTGTTCCAGGAGAAGCTGTAGTAGCCTGCGTCCCCGAAGGACCCGGTCTTCTTTCCGGCGTATTCGGAGCCGAATGCCTGTGCGGCGTCCTCTATGAGTTTCAGTCCGTGGTCCTCTGCAACGTCTTTTATTTCCTCTACTTTCGCCGGTTTTCCGAACATGTGGGCGGCCAGGACCGCCTCCGCGTCCTGCGTCACAGCTTCGCCTATCTCGGCAGGGTCTATTCCAAGAGTTTCCCTCTCTATATCTACTGGCACGGGCTCGGCTCCGACAGCCTTTATTGCTGTGGCGATAGAGCCGAATGTGAAGTCCGGAACCAGGACCTGGTCTCCACGCCCTATCTCAAGTGCTTCGAGGATGAGCTGGAGGGCCGCGGTTCCGGAGTCGACTGCTATCGCATTTTCTACCCCTGTAAAATCAGCGATTTTTCTTTCGAACTCCTCAACAGCGTCCCCCCGCGTGGAAATCCATCCATCTCTCAGGACCTGTTTTACTCTCTCTTCTTCGTTCTCATCGATGAACGGTTTGTGAAGAGGGATTTCCATAGACTAGTTCTTTCAGAAAAGGATAAGTTTGATAGGGACGAATCAGCTCCTCACTATTTCTGTCCTCTCGTTCACTTCGCTGTAGTCGCCGGACCAGGGATCTTCTAGCTCAGAGTAGACAGCATCCATCTGGGATGCCGGGACCTCTGCGACGATCGAACCTCCTTGACCGGTTATCTCGACGGTGTATCTCCCGGGCTCTTCAGGGACCTCCTCCTGCTGGTCCTCTACATCGATGAACTGTCCTCTGGCGACCGGCCGGGATGTGCCTTCTCCCTCGAGGACCTCGTACTGGAGGGATAGAGCGGTTCCCAGCACACGTTCGAGGCCCTGTACCAGGTCCTTCCGGTCCTCTGCCACGAGGTAGTCCGCGTCTCCTGCGGTATCAGTGAAGGCGACTCCTCCGTTGCACTCTGCCATGTCCTCGCCCGTGAAGCTGTCGTAGTCTTTCTCCCGGTCCGCTCCCTCGAGTTCGACGTGTTCCTGGTTTATCTCTCTGCAGTCATCGACAAAGACTATGTCCGAGCCTACGGCGGTCCTCACGTCGTATTCTCCGTCTTCCGTGGAGATCCTAGTTTCGAAGGAGTTCTCCCGTATATACGGGTGGTCGTCCTGGAAGTCTCTCTGTTCTCTCAGGAAGTAGTCGATGGTCTCCTCCGGAGAAAGTCCCTCTATGTCCTCCTGTACCTGATCTTTTACGTGGGCGGCGTATGCGCGGTCCAGTGTGGCGCATCCGGCTGTACCTTCTGTCAGGGCCGCTGCGCCCGCAGCTCCGGCCAGCCTCAGTGTAAGCCTTTTGTCCTCATCGACCTCTTCTTCCTGGTCGCGGGAAAGGATGTTCCGTACTGTATCGAGATCCATGTTTTACTGTAGAGTAACAAAAATTTTAAACATCTCCGGAATTTCCGGATGGAGCAAGCTTCTGCCCCCCAGTGACAACATTTTTATGGCTCCAGACACATGTTTTAAAGGATGGATCCGGACGGAGAAGACGGTTTCGAGGGCTTCAACCGCATCATAAAGGACCAGGAGATAATACTTTTCGACGAGGAGAGCTTCATCCATCTTGAGAGGAAGTATGGTAAGTTCGACATACACGATGAGATAAGGGAAGCCCTGAAGCCGCCTCACCTGCGCGAGAATGTGGACCTGGACACCAGGCTCCAGAACTCGTGGGACGCGGCGAAGGAGGAGGCCAGGGGTATGGAGGAGATGCTTGAAAGCCAGGGGATCTCCAACATGTACGAGGTCGCCATACTCGGTCCGAAGTACGTCGTACAGAAGATGCCCGTCAACAGGAAGACCAGCGGGGAGGACCTGAAGGCCCTGCCGGCGAAAACGGAGAGCAACGAGATGGCTGACGGTTCTTACGATGCCTCAGAGAACCTCTCCCATGAGGTCCACAGGCAGGAGGAGCCGGACCATTCCCGGTCCGTGGAGATCGAGCAGGACCTCGAGCACGTCAGCGAGGTTGACCTCACAGAGAGCGACCTTGAGGGCTCAGGACGGAGAACAGTCGAGGACGGGGATGAGTGGTACGAGGTCGGTCCTGAAGGTTACACGGTCGGACGGGAGAACTGATTTAAGGCTCGTGGTATTACCAGGTATTATCTGGTATCCATGAAAGCTATAGTTCTCGCCGGAGGACACGCCACCCGTCTGTGGCCTATAACGAAAAACCGTGCGAAGCCTCTTCTCCCTCTGGGAGAAAGACCGATAATCGACTACATATTGGAGGACCTCGATGAGGTCGATGACGTTATCATCTCGACGAACGAGAAGTTCGCCGGGGATTTCGAGGATTACATCGATGAGCACGACAGGGATGCCCGTGTCGTGGTCGAGGAGCAGGACAGCGAGGAGGAGAAGCCGGGGACCATCGGCGCGATCCTGAAGCTGCTTGACAAGGAGGACATAGACGACGATCTTCTGGTCATCGGGGGCGACAACTACTACAGCTTCGACGTGTCGGAGTTCCTTGATTTCGCTGAGGAAAAGGAAGGTCCGGCGAACGTGGTCTACGACGTACAGGACCGGGAACTCGCCTCTTCATTCGGCATAGTCGACGTGGAGGATGACGAGAAAAGGATCCAGGCGTTCGAGGAGAAGCCGGAGGAGCCTCCGTCTACGCTTGCGTCGATCGCGTGTTACTTCTTCCCAGCGGAGGACCTCTCGCTGTTCACCGAGTACGAGGACCACTTCAGGGAGGAGACGGACGTGCCCGCGGAGCAGTTCCTTGATGAACCCGGTCGGTTGATCGAGTGGGCGCATGAGCAGACCGATATGTACGCCTACTCGTTCGACGGTGACTGGTTCGACATCGGGACGCCGAGAGGCTACCTCGACGCTATGGACACCGTGGTGGACGAGAACATCGTTGAGGGCGTCACCGAGGGCTGTGATATAGGCGAGAACGTTTACATCATGGACGGCGCGGAGCTGAAGAACACGACCATCAGCAACAGCATCGTCTTCCCGAACGCGGTGGTCGAGGACTCCGAGGTGAGGAACTCCCTGATCGATGAGAACTGTGAGATAAGCAGTGCGGACCTCAACGACGCGATAATCGGCGCCCACACCACGATGTAGGCGTCCCGCATCTCTTCCCTATTTCTCTTCCGCGTACTCCTCTATCCTTGACTGGCGGGTCCGGCTGAACTCCCTGCCGAGTTCTATGGAGTCATCGGTCCTGAACTCCTCACGGACCTTTTCCACCCTGTCCCTGAGCTGTTCGTCGTACTCGAACTTCCTGTTCATGATGCCCTCGACCAGGAAGTGCTTCAGGGCGTCGTCGAACATCACCGGCTGGTAGTTCACCCCGTTCCCTATCACGGTCCTGCGCTCCTGGTACGGGAGGAACTTCTGGACCATCTGCTCCGAGAACCTGTACTCCTCCAGCAGGTCGTCCACGAGCCGGTCCTTGTAGTCGAGGTCGGAGAGAACTACCCGGAGCGCCTTCGCAGTGTTGACGTCTTCATCGTCCTCCATCAGTTCGTCGCCGTAGATCACTTTGGTGTACAGGTCAGGGCCTATCTTTCCCCCTTCCTTCAACGTGAAACCGTTGAACCCCGCCCTGAGCTTCAGGTCCGCTTCAGGCTCGTACTCCTCCAATTCGATCCTGTTCTCCAGCCCGGAGACATCCTCCGCTCTCTCCATCGCCGAGTAAAGCTCCTGTTTCAGCTCCGGGTCTGGTTCCTGCTGTTCGTCATCCTCGAGTTCATCGGCATCGTCCTCGAGGTCGTCTCCACCCCCGAGCATCCTCCTGAAGCGGTCAAGTCCCAGGTTCACGCAGAATTCTTTGCGCTGAAATCTTTTACCTTTTTCCTTCAGCTCGCGGCCTTTATGTCCCGGTAAATGTCGTCTTCGGCCGGAAGCTCTTCCAGCACGTACTCATCCGCCAGTTCGTTTCCGTATCCTGTTCCGGGACCTTCCTCAACTAAGGCAAGGTACTCCGTCCCTTGATAGCTTCCTGCCTCAACGTAAAGGTCCTCGGTGCTCCAGGAACTATATATCGCTCTTCCATGGTAGTCCTGCTGTCCGGTCGAGAGCTCCTGTTCAAGATCTATTCCCTGGCCTTCGAGCATCTTTTCGACCTCGGAGGTCTCGTCGGGATAGACATAGAGGGAGACAAGTTCACCGTTGGGGTCCAGCTGCTTGGTCAGGGCCTGTGTAAAACCCTCGTTTTCTCTTCTGGATGCGTAGGGAGAGCGGACCGAGAACCGTGAGGCCTCCTCCACGAATTCCTCAGAAACGCCTTTTTTCTCCCTGAGCTGTGGTATCAGCCTGTTTTTCCCGTCCAGTCCATGGACCCCTTCGTGGATCATGGCGTCGAGCTGGTGAGGGTCCGGGAGACGTGAGAAATCCTGGTGGAGCTTCAGCACTGTCCTGACCGCCTCCGAGTAATCGTCGGTCCGGAACTCCACGGCGGCGGGGTTCTCCCGGTCCAGCGAGTAGTCCCTGCGGACGTCGTCAAATGCCTCGTCGAGATCCAGACCGGTCACTTCCTCTGCTTCCTGTTTCTTCTCGAGCGCGGAGGAGTCCCAGTCCGAGCCGGATGAGGTCCTCCCCGGTATAGAGCTCATACTTCGGTCTTCTCAATATTGTCGAGCCGGTCCTCCAGCGAGGGGTGGGTGGAAAACACGTTGGTTATCTTGCGGCCGGAGAACGGGTTCTCTATGAAAAGGTTTGAGCCAGCCTCCTGGACTCTCGAGGCGCGGTATCGCGAACCCTGGTTCGCGGAGTTGATCTTCTTCAGGGCAGATGAGAGGGATTCGCGGTCGCCCTTTATCTTTACACCGGTGGAATCAGCCCTGTACTCCATTCCGCGTGATATCGCCAGGCGGACGATCGTGGCTATGAAAGGCACGACTATCATGAAAGCGAGCGATCCGATCATGTCCGCGCCTTCCTCATCGGTCCCGAACATCGCGCCCCAGAACGCCATCTCCGCAAGGACCGAGAGGGCGCCCGCCAGGGTCGTTACGACAGCGTTGATCAGGCTGTCACGGTTCTTGATGTGGGCGAGCTCGTGGGCGATCACTCCCTCTACCTCCTCCTGGTCCAGCGAGTTCATCAGGCCCTCTGTGACACATACAACCCCGTGTTCAGGGTTTCTTCCCGTGGCGAACGCGTTCGGGACCTGCATGTCGTTGATGTAGACATCTGGCTTCGGTATCCCTGCCTTCTCCGCCATCTGCTCTATGGAGGAGTGCAGGTCCGGCGCCTCGGTTTTTTCAAGCGGTCGGGCCCCGTACATCTTCAGAACTATCCTGTCGGAGAACCAGTAGGATGCGAAGTTCAGCAGTCCGGCGAATACCAGTCCTATCACCAGTCCCCCGGTTCCGCCGAAGAAGTATCCCGCCCCCAGGAAAACACCTGTCAGGACCGACAGGAGTGCGAAGATCCTTATGTTGGCCTTGAGGCCCTGTGAAGTTACCATGTTCCCGGTTTCGGGATCAATCTCTTTAACTGTTTGGAACCATCTTCTCCGCGTATCTCGCCATCACGTCGGTCTCGATGTTGACGCCGTCTCCCGGCTGTTTCGCCGAAAGATTCGTCTTCTCCCAGGTCTCCGGGATGACAGTTACCCTGAAACCTTTCCGGGTGAACTCGGTGACAGTGAGGCTGACCCCATCGACAGTGATGAAACCCTTCTCCACAACGTACTTTTCGAGTTCTGTGGGCAGCGAGAACTCCATGTTCCACCCCTCATCAAGTTCCTCTACTTCAAGGACCTCGCCGGTTCCCTCGACATGGCCCTGGACGACGTGTCCTCCCATCCTGTCCTCGGGCTTCAGGGACCGCTCGATGTTCAGTTCATCGCCCTCCTCCAGTTCCGGAAACCAGGTCCTTTCCAGGGTCTCCTCCGAGAGGAAGAAAACTGAGGGATCTTTTTCCTCCAGGGTGAGGCATGCACCGGAGACCGATACGCTTCCCCCGGTCGCCACGTCCTCGAGGATTCCCGCGGCATCAACCTCTATCCTTTTTCCCTCGCCAGCTTCAGCGATCTCCATGACCTCTGCGGTTTCCTCGACCAGCCCTGTGAACATGTTTCAGTTTTCGTCGATGTACTCTCTTATATCCCGGTTCCAGCGCCAGTTCCTATCAGGCGCTTCCTCAAGAGGTATCCAGACAGGCTCGCCCTCCCATGATCCCTCGGGCTCTCCCCCTGTTATCTCCGCGCTGTGGACCATCTCGACTCCGGGGTGGTCCTCCACGTTCTCCCTTATCCTTTCGAGTATCCTGACGTCGTATCCGGTTTCCTCGCGGACCTCTCTTTTCGCCGCCTCCTCGAAGCCCTCGTCCCTGTTCACCATCCCTCCGGGGAGCATCAGGTAGCCTCCGGTGTCGACCGCGAGTACCTCGCCCTCCCGGACCACAACTGCGGCTGACCCGATCGGGAGACCTACAAGCCGTGACATGACTTCCCAGAAAAGTTTCTCTCCCTTCCATAGCACCAGGGATTTCAGGTTCACGGTTCCGGTTTTAGGGCGGAAAGTTATCAGTTCAACGGTCGGAGCCGTTATAAGTCAAGACGCTCTTTTTTATCTCTATGAGCGGACTGGAAATCATGACGCTGGAGGCCTTCTGGACCGCTGGAAATATGTAAACTACCCGCTACCAATCAGAGATTGGAAGGGGGCTTTCGAGTGTTACTCGCCCTCGAACGTCCTTGCGACATCGGGGTCAATGCTTCCTCGAATCACAGGGCCGGTTTACAACGGTTCCGAGCCTCGAACCGCCAGAACCTCAGTGGTTCTGGAGCGACCCGCTCAACCCTAAGGTCTCCACCGGGACAAGGCTTGCTAGTCCCAGACAGCAGTATTTCCTGCCGTTCATGGGAGTATGAGACAGGAAACAATTATACTCGAAACCTTATAAAAGGCAATTCACTCCCGCTACCTAACTCGGCTTCGCCTCATGAGGAAGGGGACTCCTTGCCATGAAAGTTGAACTCCCCGATGAAACGCCGCTAGACGTGGATAGCAGTGCAAAAGCACTGAAAAGCAAAAGCTTGCGGTTCCCTGACCCGGATCTCTGAATCGGGCGATCTCTTTCTACCGTTTTCACCACCGCAGAAAAGCTACAAACCTCTAACATTTTTAAATGGTTTGAAGAGCTGAAACCTCTCTAAAGGTTTTAAACGTATCGGAGAAAGGATACTGGGCGGTGAAAGACTATAGGTTCCGGGTTCGGCTGGAAAAAGCACCGATCAGGTAAGTTGTCAGTCATCTAGAAAGGGGAAAAACAGTCTGGCGGCGTATCCACGCTTCCGCCTCGCGGCAGTACTGGTGGAATCGCTGGAGGACTTAACTTCCGTGTTCGGAATGGGTACGGGTGTTGCCCCTCCGCTTTGGCCGCCAGTACCTAACTTAGAGGGGTGAAACCTTATAAACCCTTATCTTCCCTGGACTTAAGTGCGGAGCTCAGTTCCCGGGCGCGGCCCTTCGGTATCCTCGAGGAGATAAGCTCGTCCTTGTAGAGCCCGCACCCGACGACCCTGCCGCGGTACATCAGCGCCACGTAGCCTTTCTCTTCCCTCCGTCTCTCGACCATCCCTCCCTCCAGCAGGGTCAGCATCTCCTCCCGGTCCAGCCGGACCCTGTTCCTCTCGATCCTCCCGTCCAGCAGCTGTAACGCGTAGGTCGTGGGTTTCAGACCTATATCTGTGAACCTGACGCATCTTATACCATGTGTCTCTGCCTCTTCAGGTCCGTCAGGGGCGGTCAGCCATGCATCGCCCGAGACCTTCTCGAGTTCCAGCGGCGCAAGTTCCTCTCTCCGGACGCCGAACCGGTCCTCCAGGTAGCTGTATGCTCGTTCAAGCTCTGAACTTTGCGACAAATATACCACCTGACCTCATCTGGTGCGGGTAGACCCTGACGGTTTTGAGCATCTCCTCGCCGTAGGTCGAACCGTCGAACTCCCGGACCCCTCTCGAGTGTTCGACCCCTGTCTCTATCTCCTCGAGCTCCATCCCGGTCTCCTCCAGGGCCCTGAGGACCACTTCCTCGTTCTCCTCGGGGGCAAAGGTGCAGGTCGAGTAGACCACCGTGCCCGAATCCCTGACGAGGTCCGCTGCCCGCTCCAGGAGCTGGTACTGTAGCTCGGGGAGGCTCTCCCTCTCGTGTTGGTCAGAGGACTCGAAGGTCCTTCTCGCGTTGTTGCCCTCCCCGCTGCACGGCGCATCCACCAGGACCCTGTCGAACTTTCCACTGCCGGGTATCTGCCTTCCGTCCCTGTTGGTGGCGGTGACGCAGGCGGAGCCGGTCCTGTACACGTTCGAGTGAAGGCTCTTCATCCTCCTTGCGTTGTCGTCGTTCGCGACCACGAGTCCTTCGTTCTCTATCTCCGCGGCTATCTGCGTCGTTTTTCCGCCCGGAGCGGCGCACATGTCCAGTATTTTTTCTCCCTTCCCGGGCGAAAGGACCTCCACGGGCAGTGAGGCGGATTCCTCCTGGACGTAGTACTCCCCCCGCCAGTACAGGAGTGATTTACCTGGTTTCTTCTCTCCCGGGAGCCTGAACACATCAGGGTTCCAGTCTGCCTGTTCAACGTCCTCGAACCAGCCCCTGAGTTCATCCTCGAAACCTTCTCCGGCCTTCAGTGGATTCCTGCGGACCGCTGTAAGCGGCTCTCTCCGGCATTCTTCCCTGAAGCCGTCCCAGTCGTCGATTATCTCGCGGTATCTCTCCACAGCGAGAAGATATCTTGAAAGCTTAAAGTAGAGAGGGGTTCAGAGTTCGTCAAGCCTTGTCTGACCGGTCTCCCTCTTCCCGAACGCCTTCCTGAGGTCCTCCTCCAGTTCAGGGCCTTTGCTTCGGTCGTAAAGCGTGGCCGCGGGATGGTAAACCGGCATTATCTTCCTCCCGTTCCGCTGGAAAAGTTCGCCGTGGACCGACGTTATCCCCTGGGAACTGTCCAGCAGTTCACGGGTGGCGAAGTTACCGAGAGTCAGTATCTTTTCGGGGTCCACCTCCTCGATCTCGGCAAGGAGGACAGGTTTCCAGGCCTCAATCTCCTCCTGTTTAGGGTCCCTGTTGTCCGGCGGCCTGACCTTCACCAGGTTGGTGATGTATATCTCGGACCTCTCCACGCCTATATCCTCCAGTATCTCGTCCAGCCGGTCCCCGGCTCTCCCGACGAAAGGCTCTCCCTTTTGGACCTCGTTCTCACCGGGCGCCTCTCCGACCATCATTATCTCCGCGTCCGGCGGTCCGACAGCCGGGACAAACCTCTTCTCAGGGAACTGGTTCTCAGGGACCTCCTCAAGAGCATCGTGGAATCTTTCACTGAAATCCATGACCCTGGTTTGACTCCGCAGTTTTACAATCCTGTTCCCCGTAAACCCCGGAATTTATTTAGGTCCGACCCGGTCTCTCATGTGTGACAGGAAGGCTCCCTGTTTTTGGAAACCAGAAGATGGCGAGGATCAAGGCGCTGGGTTTTCTGGCGGTCACGATATTCACCATAGGCCTGGTGACCGACAGCTTCGGCACAAGGATAGGCTGGCTCTACCTGGCGACGGTTCTCAGCCTGTTCGGCATCATAACCTTCAGCCTGACTCACAGGAAGTTCATACAGCCCTCTTCTCGATCTGACGAAACACAGCAGAACTGACCGAGTAAAGAATCCTCAGTCCGGCGACCACGACAGATGCGTAGAGTGCCGCCGCGGCACGGCCGGGACCTGCTGTCAGGTTTCGGTCCTTCAGGAAGACGAGGGCGTGCTTGACCGCCGACATAGGTACGATGCGGGCTTCAACTGATTTAAATCAGGACCCGGATTTATCAGTTCAGGGAACCATCGTTAGGTATGGCTCTTATACTGGCCACGGCCTTTATCTGGGTGGTGATCCTCTCTGTCAGCGTTGCGATACTGATGGACCGTCCGTTCCTCCTGATGACCATCTTCCTCCTGGTGGGATCCATAGGTTTCGCGTACCTGAAGAGGCGTCCGGCGGCAAAAACATTTTAGGAAGCCGTAACAAGGTGTACTCCAGATGATAGAAAAGGCGGTGAAGGGAGGTGCTGAATCATGATGGACCTGCTCTCGGTGCTTGCCGTTGTATCTTCCGTCTTTATGGGTATCTCCATAGGTGCCTCGAGCGTGGCTCCCGCGTTCGGACCTGTCAACAGTTCCGGGTCAGCCAACGTATTCAGGTCCGCTCTGCTGGCAGGTTTCTTCGCCCTTGTAGGGGCCGTGGTCCAGGGAGGGAACATATCCAGCACCGTGGGCTCGGACCTGATAACCGGGGACATGATCCTCCTCCAGTCAGTCACCATACTGCTTACTGCGGCAGGACTGGTAATATTCAGCGTGCTGACCGATTATCCCATGCCCACTGCCTTCACGGTCGTCGGAGGTGTCGTAGGGAGCGCCTTCGGTTTCGGGAACATGGTCAACTGGGCTGTCCTGTCAAAAGTGGTGCTCTACTGGCTGATGATACCGTTCGCGGCCACAGGAATAAGCTACGTCATCGCACGGCTGCTGAGGAAACACGTTTCCAAGGAGAACTCCGCCAGGAAGCTGAGATACCTGCTACTCGCGATGGGCTCTTACATGGCCTACACCACCGGAGCCGCGGCAGGTCTCGCGGTCGGACCTCTGAAACCGCTCGGCATCCCGGCCGGGATCTCGCTCTGGCTCGGAGGACTATCGGTGCTGGCAGGGGCGTGGATGTACTCGCCCCGGATAATCAGGGCTGTAAGCTTCGACTACTCCAACATCGGTCCGCGAAGGTCCATCGCCGCCCTGGGGACCGCCGCGTTCCTCGCACAGATAGGTATCTTCTACGGCATCCCTATCTCGTTCAACGAGGCGATAATCGCCTCCGTCATAGGGTCCGGGATGGCAGGCGAGGGCTCCGGGACGGAGACCCGGAAGACGGTCCGGACCGCCTCCGCATGGACCGGCGCTTTCCTGCTTTCGGGGTTCATTACATTCCTCATCGGGACCGCCGTGACTTCAGTTCACTGAGAAACAGGAGAAAAAAACGGATCCGAGATATGTTGAAGTCCCGGCTCCAGGATTTGAACCCCGACGAAAATCGGAGATTCGAAGATTCTCGATGAATCTTCTCCAAGAAAATCCTTCGCAGGATTTTCGTTTTCTGGAGGCTATCAAATCCGAGATATGTTGAAGTCCCGGCTCCAGGATTTGAACCTGGGACAAGTCGATCTACAGTCGACCGCTCTGCCAGCCTGAGCTAAGCCGGGTCTTTTTGACTCTGGAGGCTTAGCCAGATAAGAAGCGTCAGCTTCGCACTGAGCTAAGCCAGGTTCCGGAAACAGGAAAGATTGGGTCATGTAAGCTTTAATAGGGTTACTCTGCCCTGAACTCGGTCCGTGGTTCTCCGGTCCTCTTTCTCGTCTCTCCCTCGATCTCGAGTTCCGCCGCGGGCAGCGTGGCCTCGCCCTCGACCGATACCTTGGGCTCTATCACGTACTGGAATATCCTCTGCTCGCCCGGCTTCAGGTCCTCTATATCCCATGTGAGCTTTGTGCCATCGGAAGTCTTCCTTATCAGTGGTTCTGCCATCTCGAACTCTTCGGAGACGGCCGCGATGTCTGAAACGAAGTCGTGGACCGACATCTGCTCTATCTTCGACCCTTTCCTGTTCGCTATCTCCAGTGAGACCTTTATGCGGTCCTCCTCGATCGATTCAGTTCGCTTGACGAACCTTATCTGGTTCGTGAGCCGCCTGATCGCCAGTATCCCCGCAAGTATCACCAGGGCCACGAGCGTCGGCATCCAGTAGTTGATGGTGTAGGAGACCCTGACGGTCTCCCCCGGTTCGACGCTGCCGAAGTTCCAGTAGTATTTCTTCACACCATCCCGGCTGATGACCTGGTCCGGGTCCTCGCTGAAAGTCGTTATCGGAGCCAGGTAGGACGGGACGGAAGCCTCAAGCTGGACCGTGTCCTGGCTGTTGCCTGTGTTAGTTCCCCTGAGAATTCCTGTGTAGAGAAGCAACCTGTTCCTTACGTTCGAACTCTTGTTGATCCCGCGGACACTTTCGACGTGTACCGTCTCGTTCACTGTCGTGAACAGTTCTCCGAACCTGTAGACACTGATCCTGACCTTACGGGGGCCCGGGGAAACTTCCTCCGGGACCTCAAAGTTGAACTCGAGTGTCCTCTCGCCACCTCGTATTATCGGCGAGCTCGTGTCGTTGAGCTCCTTACCCATGAAGGTGGCCTCTGCCCTGTATTCCCTCAGTGTACCGGGAGCCAGGTTCCGGACCTTCACCGAAACCTTGAATGCCTCCCCAGGCCTCACGTATGGTCTGTTAACGGATGTCGAGTAGACCTGGAAGCTTACTTCACGGTCCACCCGAAAGCTCCCGTGGTACCTCTGGTAGCTGTCGGAGCCTATGTAGTGGGTCGAGACCGTGAAACCGTAGTTACCGCTCAGAGCATCAGCCGACGGGTTCACGGATATGTTTATGGACCGGGTCTCTCCCGGTTCTATCTCCTCTGCTCCCTCCACGTAATACCATCCGGGCTGTGTGCTCTTGATGATCTGAGCCCGGAACGTCTCCGTCTCTGAAAGATTGTTCGTTATCCTGAGATGGAAGACTGCCGGATTGCCGGGACTGGCCGAATCCTTCACCGTCACGAGTTGTGCCGGGAATGAGAAGGCGGCCGGCACCATAGAGAGCGCGATAGCGAGCAGAAGGACCTTCCTCATACTAAAGGCTGGACATCGCTTTTTTATATCGATGTCGATGGCAGACCCGGGCCAGGGGAAGCTGCATAGAATCCTCTACTCCACGGATTCCTCGAATACCTTGTCGTTGTAGTACGTTGTGACGAATACAAGCCAGGCTGCCACGAAGAAGACAGCAGAGCTTACAAGCTGTCCGTTCTGGACCGATGGGATGGTCCCGTGCCTGAGACCTATATTGTTGTAAAGCACGGCAGTGTAACCAGCTATAAGCCACCCCATAAGTATCGAGGGAGTGTCCCACGCCTTCTTGAGCTCTCCCTGCCCCAGCATATCCCTCAAATCCCTGGAGAGATGCATACCGTAGGCCAGGACGATAATACCAACCACTATGAGTATGTTCTGGGCGGCGAACACTGCTTGGATCACGGGCATTGACATTTCCCCATAGAAGAATTCAGTCGACTTCTATTTAAATTCAATCCATCGGAAGAAAGAATGGAGTAAGAAGGGAAATCAGTTCTGGAGCTCTATCTCCAGTTCGTCGGCGATCTCCCTGTAGTTCTTCCTGACCGTGACCTCTGTCACGCCGATGACGTCGGCGATCTCGGTCTGTGTCATGTCACGGTCCCTCAGAGCGGACACTATGTAGAACACTCCGGCGACAACGCTCTTGGGACTTCTCCCTGCGAGCACGCCGTTGTTCCGGGCGTCCTTGATGATCTGCCGGGCCTCGGCCTGTGCCTCGCCGTTGAACCCGAGTTTCTCTCCGTACCGCGGGATGAAGTGTTCGGGCTTCGCAGGGTCGATGCTCATGTCCAGCTCCCTGGCGACATACCTGTAGGTCTTCCCGAGCTTCCTCTTGTCGATCGAGGAGGCGGTCGAGACCTCGTCAAGGGTCCTTGGGACCTGCTGCTTCCTCGATACAAGGTATGCGAGCGCGGCGACCGTCGGCTCGATCCCTCTTCCCTTGATGATCTCCTCTTCACGGGCCTTCTCAGTCAGCCTCGCGGCCTCCTCGAAGACGGACTCGGGGAGGTCCAGCTGAGATACCAGTCTCTTCAGCTCGGAGAGTGCGGTTTCAAGTGCCCGGCTCTTCGAGTTCTCCCGTCTGCGGTCCCACTTCTTCATCCTGTAGTACTTGCCTCTCTTGCTGCTGGAGACCTTGTTCAGCTCTCCGCTCTTTCCTATCTTTGTTCCCATCCCGCGGTCCGACTTGGTGAATGTGATGGGACTACCGGACCGGGATTTCTTCTCCTTCTCCTCGGAGTTGAAGGCCCTCCACTCCTGCGATAGATCTATCTTCGACTCATCCACGATGGTGCCGCAGTTCTTGCAGTAAAGCTCACCGTTCGAGCTGTCCCTCACGAACTTGCTTGTCCCGCAACTCGGACATTCGGAGGAGGCTTCCTCCTCCTTCATCTCGGCTTTCACGGGGATGGTATCATCCCCAGATTCTGATTCCGGGACGACATCGTTTTCGTTTTCGGCTATAGGTTCTTCGAGTTCTGTCATATTACCGTTATTGGAAAAAAGCCTTTTATATCTTGTTGTGACTATACCATCACACAATTACCTTCCAGGGGTCGATTTTCGCCACTGGACCTCATTGGGGGAAAATTTTTAGTTATCTTTCGATGGAGAAGAAATCTCCCGGTCCTTAATCCTCGGCCAGGGGATTTTCCCTCTCGGACGGCGGAGCCTCAACGCTGAGATAAGGCCTCTCGTCCATGTATTCGACCAGAGCCGTCTTCCCGACGTAACCGCAGGGGGATTTCTTCAGCTTGATCCACTGGATGCCGTCATCCGCAAGCCACGTCGTGAGGACCTGATCGCTCATGTCGATGTAGGTATCGGCCAGTTCATCAGGGATGACCCGCGGGTTCATCAGGTAGATAAGACGGTCCTCCTCTTCGACCATCCCTGACTCGTGGTACGCAAGGCTCCTCGCATTCGAGGGTCCGAGCCTGTGGGCGGCAGCGGAGACGTTCAGCATCAGTTGGACAGGTCTTTCGCTCCTCTCCGCGGCGGAGTACGCCTTCTTGAGGGCCTCGACCTCTCCGCCTGGGTGGTAGACCCCCTCTGCCTTGGACCAGAGACCGACCATGTCCACTACCTCAAGTCTCTCCTCCTCGAAGAGGTCCTCAACGGTGTAATCCGTGGGATTCAGCATCCTGTTCAGGTTATCCCGGTCCATCTCCCGGGTCGGCGATATAACGAGCTGGTAACCGTTCTCCACTGCTCTCTGTACGATTATAGAGTAAAACGCCTTCATGTTCGCCTGGCCCCTGCTCTCCAGCACCAGAGGGCTTCCCTTTATCAGCCCTCCGCCGGTCATACTGTCAAGACCCTCGATACCGATCGGCTCATGGCTGTGGGACTTCAGGGCGGGCGGCTGGGACCTCCTTGACGGTCCGACGTCGATGCCGGACCCGTCTATCGACAGGTGGAAGCGCCTCGTGTCGTGGTCCACCCCTCTCATCTTCCTCACGGTTATGAACCTCTGCTCGTCGCCCTCCACGGTCTCTCTTTCAAGGCTGAGGACTCCGTGGAAGTCGTACTCCAGAACGTCGCCCTCTCCTTCAGAGTACTTTTTCTCGGAGGTAAAGACAGAAGTGGCTCCCGCCTCACCGGTGAAGAACTGTATCATTTCAAGGGCTACCCTCCTGAAGTCGGCCGCGGACTCACCTATCAATCGGAACGCGGACATGCTGTCCACCAGGACACGATCCACGGGGATGTAATCCCTCAGGTACTCCTTGATGTAGTGGGACTCGAACGGGACCGAGACGGTGTCATCCTCACCTCCCAGCGTTCCCAGCGTAAGTATATCGTCGTCCCCGTCAAGGGTTTCGCCCGGGGTCGCCGCGACAGTCGCGATCTCCAGGTTGTCGTGGTCAAGGTCTATATCGAACTGCCTGAAAGAATCCCTGAGCTCCTCCTCGGACTGCTCCGTGCTCACCATCAGACAGCTCTCACCCTTCTCAAGTCCCTCCTGAAGGAAGCTCATGCCCGCGGTCGTCTTGCCAGCCCCCGGGCCTCCGGTCAGTAGGACCGACCTCCGGGAGGGCAGACCTCCTCTCAGGGCTTTGTCAAGTACTTCATCGCCAGTCGAGACACGTTCCCGGTCCTCAGCCATATTTTTACAGTTAGAGAGAACTGCGATTTAAAACCAGCGAACCGGAGACAGAGTTAAGTTGAACGAAGAGTATCCAGAACCATGACCGGGGAGATAGTGCTGGGCGGCGGATGCTTCTGGTGTACGGAAGCCGCCTTCAAGGAGGTCGAGGGAGTGAAACAGGTAACATCCGGCTACGCAGGAGGGGAGACAGAGGACCCGAGCTACCGTGAGGTCTGCAGCGGCGACACGGGCCACGCAGAAGTCGTCAGGGTGGAGTTCGACCCGGGAGAAGTTTCGCTGAGGGAACTGCTGGACCTGTTCTTCAGGATACACGACCCGACCCAGAAGGACCGGCAGGGACCCGACGTCGGTACACAGTACCGCTCCATCGTCCTCTATCGGGACACCGACCAGAAACAGACGGTGGAGGAGGTGCTTGAGGAGGTCCGCGAGCGCCACGAGGAAGAGGTCCACACCAAGGTGAAGGAGCTGGATCGGTTCTACCCTGCCGAAGAGAAGCACCAGGACTACTTCGAGAAACATCCTGAAGACGCCTACTGCACAACGCACGCACAGCCGAAGGTGGAGAAGGCGAGGGAATTCATGGATCCGGAATGATACCGGGAGACAGTTCCGGGCAGAGTCCTGAGAGATGGAGATTGTAATTTCCTACTCCAGGATTTAAAACGGCCTGCTTCAACGTGTATTCCGGGTTGTTCATATATGTCTCTCCGTGAGAAGTGGAGAGAATACCGTAGGCATCGAAAGCGTGAGATGCTCAAAAAAATTCTCTATGTGGTTTTTCCTCCCTTGGCCCTGATCAAGATCTTCGAGGTAACTTACAGGTTTACTGCGAGGGAACTTGAACGGGTGTGGACAGGTATAAAGCGAACTTTCGGACCCATCGTATACCATCCCCTAATGT
>JBDGSJ010000025.1:27135-28349 GCA_042217585.1 Candidatus Nanohaloarchaea archaeon
GTGTGGACAGGTATAAAGCGAACTTTCGGACCCATCGTATACCATCCCCTAATGTTCCTGACCCTGATACCAGCGGCCCTGAACGATATACTGGATTACACCGGGGTAGGAGCGGTCCCGATCGCTGGCGACATCCTCGACCTTATAGTAAGTTCACTTTACCTGGTGGAACTGCATTTCTTCGAGTTCATCGTTTCTCTTGCAGAACTTATACCTGCCGTGGATTTCCTGCCAGTACACACCGTCGCCGCCACAATCGTATACATGAAACTAGTCCTGAAAGACCTGCTGAAAAGACGTTACTGATTAGATAAAAAGAAACACTGTGAGCTGGTCCCCCAGCCACGAGTGAATTAAGCTTCAACTACGTTGACTGCCTTGGGACCTTTGTCGCCTTCTTCCTGATCAAACTCGACTTCGGTTCCTTCTTCTACTCGAAGACCGTCTTCTACTTCGTCCTTGTGGAAGAATACGTCATCCTCCATGTCTTCGGTCTCGATGAAGCCGTACATCTTCTGATCGTGGAAGAACTTAACTGTACCTTTCATACTTAAACACCTCCTCTGTATAGAAGGATACGGACCCCAACCTTATAAGACGAATGATGTTCGGGCGTTTGCAACACCTTTTCAGTCGGGAAAAGGAGCAGGAGGATCCCTCCTCAATCGGTGTCCTCCCCGAGGTAGTACCTGCACTGCCTGACCAGCGGGGGCAGGGGATTGACTCCGGGCCTGGCCTCTTCCACCTTCTCCAGTTCGTCGCTGAAACAGCTCCCGTTCAATGAGGCGAGAGCCGTCGCCGTGACCGCAGGACTCCTGCTCACCCCTTCCCTGCAGGTGACAAGCAATGTGGTCCCTTCACGCTGGATCTCGCTCTTCACCGTGTCGACTGCGACGAAAAAGTTCAGGAGCTCGTTCCTCCCGTCCTCAAGAGGTATATCGATCACAGGCCTCTCCAGCTTTTCCCGGACCTCCAGCTCGACCGTGGAAAGGTTCACCACCACATCCACCTCATCCAGGTCCGGGTCCCTGTAATCCGCAGAATCGCCCACGTAGAGGTCCTCTCTTACCCTGTCCATCGCATCAGATCTCCTGTTTTTACAGAGTTGAAGGGAAGCGGTAAAATGTTATGGCAGGGCGCGGATTTGAACCGGCAGTTGATGATGAAGGTAAAGAGGTTAGAGTTGATGGCCTATCGGATGAAATGCTATTCCG
>JBDGSJ010000026.1:0-5327 GCA_042217585.1 Candidatus Nanohaloarchaea archaeon
AGCAGGTCCAGAAAGCCATTGAGGCATCCAGATACGTTCTCGAGAAGGAAGAAGATTTCGAGGTCTACCTAGCCTGGGACGGAAGGCCCTCGGTGAAGGACGAGCAGGGCGGGGCGCAGGGAAGGACCTACTCCGCCGAGGTGATAACCGCGGGCTTCAACTCCGGCGCCGATGGATGGAAGGACCGGCTGGAAGAGGTGATCGCCCACGAGTACGCCCACGCATGGCTTTACGAGAGGCGAGGGATGGCGGACCACCTCTGGGAATGGCTGCTTGAGGAGGTGCTCGCACAGCAGTTCGCGGAGAAGGCGGTGGACGCCGACGAACCCCAGAAAAAGGCGGTAGACCGGGAAGAGCTGGCGGAGCTCTGGCCGGGGGTGAAGGAGGTCCTCGACGACACCGTCGAAAGTTATGACCACGACCTGTTCTTCGGCGGCGATTTTCCCCGATGGACCGGCTACTCCCTCGCGTACCTGCTGGGAGAGAAACTCCTTGAGGACCGGGAGCTGTCGGAGCTCGCGGATGTAAGGAAATCCGGAGTCATAGAGGCGGGTGACTCTGTCCTTGACTGAAGCGGTCTTCATCGGGAGGTTCCAGCCCCTCCACACCGGGCACAGGAACGTGATACAGGACCTGAAGGACGGTTACGGCGACCCGACCGTGGTGATCGGGAGCGCGGCGAAGTCACGGGAGGAGAAGAACCCCCTGAGCCTGGAGGAACGCGAGGAAGTGATAGAGAACTGCTTCCCGGAACTGGAAACTGTCGGACTGGAGGACGAGGGAGAGTCCGAGGAGGACAACAGGAACTGGGTCCAGAAGCTGATCGAAACCACCGATCCCGATGTGGTCGTGTCCGGGAACGAGCTGGTCCAGAGACTTGTCCGCGAGTACACGGACGCGGAGGTCGAGAGCCCCGAGAAGTACGAGCCCGACCTCTACTCCGGCACCGAGATAAGAAGGAGGATCCGTTCGGGTGAGGAGTGGCGGTACCTGGTCCCGGACTGCGCACAGGAGGCGCTGGAGGACCTGGTCGAGGCGATAAGGGATTCAGGCCAGCAGTACGAGTTCGAGCCCGGGTGGAAGAGGGAGAACGCCTACCACGACACCTTCGAGAAATGAGTACTTCACTTAAATTTTGAGGACCGTGATTCCCAACGATGCGGAAGGTACTTCTCACAGGGCTGGACGGCGAAGGACCCGGCGACATAGTCGGAGCCGTCGCCGGCGAAACAGACGTAAACCCGGACCTCCTCGGAGAGATCCAGATAGACGATGATACCGCGTTCGTCGAGGTCCAGGACCGGGCAGAGGATGTCGCGCGGGGCCTCGACGGCGAGACGGTGGGAAGGTCCGAGGTATCCGCCTCGCTGCTGGAGGACGAGGACCTCGAGGAGATGGAGGAGATCTCGAACTACGTCGAGAAGTACCGGAACCTCGTCGAGATGGAGCGAGAAGAGGAGATGCGCCGGCACGAGGAAAGCATACGCAACCTTTCGGGCCGCGAGCGGGAGGACCGCGGGAAGGCAATACTCCACATGAGAGGCCGTGACGAGGGTGAAGGCCTCGAGGGCCACCTCGTCAAGTTCATGAGGAACCGGAAGGGCGAGGAACTACCCGAGACCGAGATAACGGTCGGGGACCTCGTGATGCTGTCGAAGAACGACCCGCTGAGGGATGACAACCCGACAGGCACGGTCGTGGAGAAGACCCGTTACTCGGTGACCGTCGCCTTCGACGAGAACCCGCCCGGCTTCGTCTACGACCGCGGCCTCAGGATGGACCTGTACGTGAACGACATAACCTACCAGCGGATGAAGGACGCGCTCTCCGAGCTGAAATCAGCAGACGGAAGACTGGAGGAGCTGAGAGACGTGGTCGCAGGCCTGAAGGAGCCGGGAGAGCCGGAACCTGCCGAGGTCGACAGCTGGCACAACGAGAAGCTCAACGAGTCCCAGAGAAACGCGGTCAGAAGGGCGCTCGGGGCCGAGGACTTCCACCTGATACACGGACCTCCCGGCACCGGCAAGACCACGACAGCGATAGAGGTCATACAGCAGTACATAGACAGGGGGAAGACAGTGCTCGCGACCGCAGACTCGAACGCCGCGGTCGACAACATCCTGGAGTTCCTGCTGGACCAGGGCGTGGACGCGGTCCGCGTGGGACATCCCGCCCGGGTCACCCCGCAGCTCCGGGAGCACACGCTGGACAGCCTCGTCGAGGAGAACGAGAAGTACCGGGAATCGCAGGAGGTCCGGGAGAAAGCATTCGAACTGAAGGACAGACAGGACGACCTGACACATCCCTCCGGAAGATACCGCAGGGGGATGAGCAACGAGAAGATAAAAGAGCTCGCGGACCAGGGAAGAGGCTCACGCGGCGTCCCCGCTGAAAAGATAGAGGAGATGGCAGAATGGCTCGAGATACAGGAAGAGGCCGACGAGCTGTTCGAGAAATCCGACAGGCTTGAAGAGGAAGCGGTCCAAGAGGTGATCGAGTCGATGGACGTAGTCTGCACCACGAACTCGACCGCGGGCTCCGAGCTGATGGAGGACCGCGAATTCGATGTCCTCGTGATAGACGAGGCTACGCAGGCCACCGAGCCCTCCTGCCTCATACCGATAACGCACGCCGACGAGGTCGTGATGGCCGGGGACCACCGCCAGCTCCCGCCGACGGTCAAGAACCAGGAGGCCGCGGAGAAAGGACTGGAGGACACGCTCTTCGAGCGCCTCGCGGAGGACCACCTGGAGATAAAGGACATGCTCGAGGTCCAGTACCGGATGCACAGGAAGATAATGGATTTCTCCTCGGAGCACTTCTACGGCGGAAAGCTCAGGGCCGACAGCTCCGTGGAGGACCACACGCTGGCGGACCTCGACTACGACGGGGACAGGCCCGACAGCTGGGACGAGGCCCTGTCGCCGGAGCATCCCGCGGTCTTCCTCGACACCTCGAAGATAGACGCGTCGGAGAGGACCCGGCAGGGATCGACATCGAAGGAGAACCGGAGAGAGGCGAAGATAGTCCAGGAGATAACGGAAGAGGTCCTCGACGCAGGTATCCACGACGAGGACGTCGCGGTCATATCGCCGTACGACGACCAGGTCGACCTCCTTGACCGGAGGATAGACAGGGAGGACCTCGAGGTCAAGACCGTGGACGGCTTCCAGGGCCGTGAAAAAGAAGTGGTCATAATATCGCTGGTCCGGAGCAACGAGAGAGACGAGATAGGGTTCCTGAGGGACGTCAGGAGGCTGAACGTCGCGCTGACCCGTGCCAAACGGAAGCTCGTCGTGGTGGGTGATTCGGACACCGTCTCGACGCACGATACATACAGCCAGCTACTGGAATACATGGAGGACAAGGGAAAGCTGCTGGAATTAGATGATTAGGCGTCACTGGCTGAGCCTGAGGACCTCAGGTATGTGCTCGATCACGTCCTGCGGCAGCATCCCTGTGCTGAGCTCCTCGGCCGCCATCTCCCCGGCCTTCCCGTTTATCCATGCTCCCAGCCTGGCGGCGTGGACCCTGTCGACGTCCTGCGCGATAAGGGAGGCTATCACGCCGGCGAGGACATCGCCTGTACCACCGACTGTCATCTCCGGGCACCCGGTCCCGTTCTTGAACACCTCTCCCCCGACGTGGACCCTGTCGGTATGACCCTTCACCACCACAGGAGGACCCGAGCTCGCCAGCCCGCCGGGAGAACCGTACTCCTCCTCTATGACATCTACCTCTCCCCGGTGGGGGGTGAAGACGGCCCTGTCCGGTCCCTCCCTCACCGCCGGAGCTATCGCGTCGGCGTCGACAACGAGTTCTGAACCGGTCCTGGATACGAATTCACGGACCGCCTCCGGCTCTGGGTCAAGACCCGGACCTATCACGGTGGCGTCGGCCCATTCGGAGAGCTCGACCGCTCCATCCACGGAGTCACGGTCGAATAACTCGCCGTAGGACCTGAATATCATGCTCTCGGAGAAAGACGAGATTATGTCCCTGTTCATCGATGCGCTCATCGTCTTCACGAGGTCGCAGCCGGTCCTGTACGCGGCCATGGACGCCAGCGCCGGCGCCCCCGTGTAGTCCTCAGAACCTCCTATAACGGCGACCCTGCCGTTCTCGCCTTTGTGGGATTCCGTCGACCGGTCCAGTTCACGGAAGAGGTGCTCCATAACCTTGGGATGGGGATGGCGCGGTATAAAATGAGGTCTTGGAGGATTTCACCGAAGTCTTTAGGTACGGCGCGGACCAAATCCTTCACAGGCAGACTTATAACCCGGAAAGACCGAAAGTATACGTGATATTATGACACAGGTGCTTGTCAACGGAGTCGGAACGATAGGGAAAAGAGTGGCGGAAGCCGTCAAAAAGCAGGACGACATGGAGCTCTACGGCGTCTCTGACGTCTCGGCGACGGGCGGACTGAGGGCCGTGCTCAGCGAGGATGGCTTCCTCCACGGCACGGACCTCTACGCGTCCTCGGGTGACGGCCGTGAAAACCTCGAGGAGGCCGGCATGCACGTCGAGGGACTGCTGGAGGACCAGCTGGACCATATCGATGTAGTGGTGGACTGCACACCGCCGGGAGTCGACGAGGCGAACAAGGAGAACCTCTACGAGCCGAACGACGTCAAGGCGGTCTTCCAGGGAGGCGCTCCCGACGACATAGCCGAGGTCAAGTTCAACGCGGACGCGAACTACGACGCCGCGAGAGGAGAGGACTACGTGAAGGTGGTCTCGTGCAACACCACCTCGCTCTCCAGGACCTTGAGCGCCCTGAGGGACAGGTTCGGGGTCGAGCAGGCGATCGCGAACCTTGTCAGGCGGGGAGGTGACATCCCGCAGGACTCCCGCGGGCCGATCAACTCGACGATACCGGTCACCGAGGTCCCCTCACACCACGGACCGGACGTACAGGCGGTGATGCCGGACCTGGACATCAAGACGCTGGCGGTCAAGGTCCCTGTCACCTACGGACACGTCCACATGGTCAACGCCGAGCTCGAGGAGGACGTCTCGGAGGAGGAAGTGAAGGAAGCCTTCAGGGACCAGCCGCGCGTGAACCTGGTCTCCGCCGGCGACGGGTACGACTCCACCGGGAAGGTCCATGAAAAGATGAGGGACCTCCACAGGGAGAGGAGCGACATGCCGGAGGCCGGCGTCTGGGAGGAGACGGTCACCGTCGACGACGGGAAGGTCTACTGGATCCACATGGTCCACCAGGAATCCATAGTGGTCCCCGACAATATCGACGCGATCAGGGCGATGCTCGAGACCGGGGACCAGGAATCAAGCATCGAGAAGACGAACCGGGCGATGGAGAT
>JBDGSJ010000026.1:5427-46755 GCA_042217585.1 Candidatus Nanohaloarchaea archaeon
TGATGATAATGGCTTCCCTCGTCGCCGGCGCCTTCATCTACCTTTCTTCTCGGAAGATAGGCGGGGAGATGGGAAAGAGGTTCAGGATACTGGCGGTGGGGACCCTTTTCCTGGCGGCCTACGGGATACTGGTCGGGCTCCAGGACGCCGGAGTGATGCTTTTCAGCTACCGGGACGGCGCCTTCGGAGTGGTCCACCTGCTCCTGCATCTCGGGTTCTCGATAACGACCTTCATAGGGTTCATGAGCATACTGAAGTACGCGAGAGGTGGTGAACTTTGGTAGGACTGGAGGGTGTGACGGCAGGCCTGATGATACTGGCTTTGACGTTCGGCCTGGGGACAGTGGTGATGGCGTACATGAGCGCCAGAGAGTTCGGTGAGTCAGTCTTCGGGCGATCGTTCAAGGTCTTCGCGCTGGGCTGGGCGATAGTGGAGCTCCACACCGCCCGAGAGATCATGTACTACCTGTCGTCCTCGCAGAGCTTCCCCTCCTTCACAGCCGCGGCGCTCGCCAGCACTGGCGTCTCAGTGGTCGCAGCATCCTATTACCTGGTCTACAGGGAGTACAGCTGAGAGGAAGCGGCGAGAACCTTTCCCGATGGGAGAAAAAGTTTTCTCCCGCGGTGTAGCAACATCGCTTGTTATAAATCCCCGACCGGAATGAAGTATTATGTTGCCGATCACCCTCTCGTTCGAGGTCCACCAGCCGCACAGGCTGAGGATCGACGGAGTGAACGAGGACGCGGACAACCTGTACGACAGGTACTTCGACGACGAGATGAACGAGCACTTCTTCAGGGACGTGGCGGAGAACTGCTACTTCCCCGCGACGGAGAGGCTTCTCAGGCAGGCGAAGAAACGTGAGGGTGACGACCGACCGCTCAAGGTCAATTTCTCGGTCTCAAGCTCATGGATAGAGCAGGCGAAGGAGTATCACCCTGAACTTATCGACATGCTGAACCGGTTCCCCGACAACAGCATAGACTTCATAAACCAGGCGCACTACCACTCACTGGCCGGCCTCTTCTACAACAAGGGAGAGTTCAGGCAGCAGATACGGAAGCACCGGAGCATAATCGAGGACAGTTTCGGCGTGACCCCCGAGGTCATGACCAACACCGAACTTATATACCACAACGAGATAGGCAAGGTCACCGCCGAGGAGGGTATGGAGGGCATATTCACCGAGGGAGTGCCCCGGATACTGGGATGGAGGTCCCCGAACTACGCCTACACCCAGCCGGACCCGGTGAAGGAGGACGGCAACAAGATAATGCTGAGGAACAGGAAACTGACGGACGACATCGGATACAGGTTCTCCGCGGAGTGGTGGGACGAGTACCCGCTGACAGCCGAGAAGTACGCCTCATGGCTGGCTGCCAGCGAGGGAGACATGATAAACCTGTTCATGGACTACGAGACCTTCGGGGAACATCACTGGGAAGGCACCGGGATCCTGTGGTTCCTCGAGGACCTGCCCGAGCAGATACTGAAGCACGACCACCTCGAGTTCGCGAAGGTCCGGGAGGCCGCGAGGATGAACGACCCGGTCGGCGAGTTCGACGTCTACGAGTACAACACGGTTTCGTGGGCGGACCAGGAGATGGACGCGTCCGCCTGGCTCGGCAACCCGGTCCAGAAGAAGATATTCGAGAAGATGCAGAAGATGGAGGAGAAGGTGAAAGAGCTTGACGACCCCGAGGTCCTCGAGGTCTGGAGGAAGTTCCTGACCTCGGACCACCTCCACCACATCGCCACGAAGACCTACGACGACGGCTCGGTCCACAACTACTTCTCCTACTTCGACCACCCGCACGACGGGTTCGCCGTCATCATGGACCACCTGATGGATTTCCAGCAGCAGGTGGAGAAGAGGCACCGGAAGTGAACCCGGGACCTGAACAGGTGTGAAGGATCATGACTGAGGAAAAGAGGATAGAGGTCGAGGACGGCGAGAAGGTATCGCTGGTCCATCACTCCGCGGATGCGGACCGCTGGATCTTCTTCTGCCACGGCTTCGGAGCAAACAGGGATTTCCAGCAGGAGAGATCTGAGAAGGCGGCGGAGAACGGTTTCAACGCGGTCAGATTCGACTTCAGGGGGAACGGGGACTCGGACGGAGATTTCATAGAGCAGGACCTTAGCTCCCGTATAGAGGACCTGAAATCCGTGGTGAGGTATTTCGAGCCGGAGAGAGCGGCTCTTTTCGGCTCAAGTTTCGGCGGAAAGGTGGCTTTCCACGCCGCGCTGGACCTCGAGGTGGACGCGGTGATCGGGAAAGCCCCCGCGACGTACTCGGAGGTCATGGATAAATTCAGGTCCGTGCTGGAGAAGAAGGAGACTTTCTCGTACATCGACGGGAAGCCGATAGACGACCGTTTCTTCGACGACTTCGACTCCTACAGCTTCGACGACGTGACCTCTGGTCTCGAGGCACCGGTCCTGATATTCCACGGTTCGGAGGACACCACGGTCCACCCCGAGCACAGTTTCAGGGCGGTGAAGGAGTTCAGGACCGACGTCACCTTGAGAAAGCTTCCAGGCGAGGAACACAGGTACTCGGATCGGGCGGAGAGGAAGATGATGGAAACCATGTTCGACTTTCTGGACCGTCTCTAGCCGTGCTCCCTGCTCATCGCCTGGTTGTAGATGCCGACCGTCCAGGCGGATATCTGCTCCCACCGGAAGTTGTCCTCCACCCTTTCGCGGGCGTTGTCTCCCATCCAGTCCGCCCATCCCGGGTCGCTCAGGCCTCTCTCGACCTGGTCCGCGATGGAGTTCGCGTCCGCCGGGTAGGTGTGGAGGCCGGTGTACTCGTGGACGATGGTGTCCTTCATCCCGCCCACGTAGCTTCCCACGGTCATGGTCTCGCTTGCCGCGGATTCGAGCGGCACTATCCCGAACGGCTCGTAGACGGACGGCACTACCGTCATACGGGCGTTCTTCATCAGCGATATGAGTTCTGCGTCCGATACGTATCCGGGGAAGTGGACCTTGTCGCCGACCTTTGACTTCGCTATCTCCTTGTAGTGCTCGGTCGCCCCGCTGCCGCACATCACGAACTTGGCGTGGTCCATGTCGTCAAGTATCTGGGGCATCGCCTCTATCAGGTGGCCGGGACCTTTCTGCGGGTACATCCTGCCGACGAACAGCACTATCTCCTCCCAGTCCAGTGCGTAGTCGTCCTTCCTGAAGTCGTTGCTGTGGTTGTCGAACTTCTCGAGGTCCACGCCGTTCGGTATGTAGTTTATCTTCTCCTCCGGCACGTCGAAGGTGTGCTTGACCTCCTCGGAGAACTCCCTTCCGACCGTTATGACCTGGTCCGCCTGGTATGTTCCGTACCACTCCAGGTTGTGTATGGTCTGCTGGTACTCGGAGTCGATGCCGTCCCTGCCCTTCTGGGTGGAGTGGACGGTGAACACCATCGGGAGGTCCAGCGTGTTCTTGATACCGGTCGCGCCCGAGACCGCCATCCAGTCGTGGGCGTGAACGAGGTCGAACTCGTTCTCCTTGTATATCTCTATCGCCTTCTTCTCCATCTCGTGTCCGAGGTGCATCGCCCATGAGAGCGTGTTCACCGCGGAGTCTGAGGACGGCACCCTGTGAATCTCCACACCGTCGCGGTACTCCTTTGTCTCCTCCTCGCCGTACGTCAGGACGACTGGCTCGTGTCCCTGGTCGGCCATAGTGGTCGCCAGGTCCTCACAGTGCGCGGCTATTCCTCCCGCCTTGTAGGGCGGGTACTCCCATGTCACAAGTAGTGGACGGATTTTCGGACCCCCTCTGCTTAAGAATTTTTTGTCTATCTAACAAGTTCTCTGTAATTCTTTAAAACCTTGTCCTTCCAGCCGTGGGAGTACGGATCGATGACCCTGACCTTGTCCTCAGGTACGTCGAGATCGAATATCACAGAATTTTTGGTGTCCTCGTTCGTCACGAAGACCATATCTGCCTCGAAAGTGCCTTCCCACTCGAGTTCAGAGATCATCGGAGCGTGCTCCCCCTCGAACCCTCTCTCGTTCTCAGTGGAGTGTATCGTGACGACGAAAGGCTTCTCCGAATGCTTCGCCAGCGCCACTGCTCCCGGGACCGTCGCCCAGTCGTTCGCGTGTATGAGATCGAACCCCTGGCTGTCCATTATCTCCGCGGCCTGATGCTTGAGCTCGTTGTTCAGCATCATCGCCCAGTTGTAGATGTTGTCGCCGTCGAAATGCAGTTCGACCCTGCGGACCTCCACCCTGTCGTCCACGTCGTAGTGGGTGTGGTCCTGGAACGACAGTATCGTCGCCTCGTGACCCTCCTCCACCATACGGTGCGCGATATCCTTGCAGTACTCGGACACGCCTTCACCGTCGCTGAAGTTCTTCGAGAGCAGCAGCACCTTCATCGGTCGAACCTCTGGCTGAAACCTTTCGCCTTACTTTTTTCTACATCCGGCTGTGTGTACGGATCCACGTCCCTGAGACGGGCTGAGTAGACCGCGAGATGCTGGAGGAAGACGAGCAGTTCTCCCGCCGAGGCGTAGTCAAGGCTCTCCAGCGTCACGGTCACGTTAGGGACCGCTTCCTCGTCAAGCGCGGACTTCACGCCACGGTACTCGGAGTCCAGCGCGTGCTCCATGCTCATCCCGTCCATCTCACCGAGGGCCCTGTCCCTGAGCGAGACGTCGGACAGGTCCTCCGGGACCTGTATCTCCTCATGCTCGTGTGACCTGGTCCTGAAGAAGAGCGGGACCACATCCTGCCTTCCTCCGAAAAGCCTCTGGTTGGTGTGGTGCTGGTACTCCGGTCCGAGGTCGCCGTAGACGGTCTGGCCCTCTCCCTGCTTGCAGACCGTCTCGTGCATCAGCTGGACCAGCAGCGGGTAGTATCCGAACATCCTGGTGGAGTAGAACGGTGCGAGGACCTCCCTGTAACCTTTCTCCTCCGCGTCCTTCAGCGCGTTCGCGACCTCCAGCGCCGGGTTTCCCCCCTCGCTGTACTCCCGGTAGGCGTTCTCCGCTCCTCTCCTTATCTCGCGGTGGTCCAGTCCGGCGAACGCGGCAGGGACGAGCGCGGTCTCTGTCGCGCCTGAGAACCTCCCTCCGACGTCCGGGTGCTCGATGAAGCCGTGTCCCCTCTTTTCAAGTATCTGGTTCAGCGCGCCGTCATTGTCCGATGTGACGGCCATCATCGGGTAGTCCCTCTCGATGAAGTACAGGACCGCGTCGATGACGCTCGAGGTCTCACCGGACTTGCTCACCGGCATCACGAGCGTGTCCTCCGGGTCGGTCTCCCTTTCCACCCTGTGAAGGTAATCCGGATCCTGGGTGTTGACGAGGTGGACCTCCACATCGGTCTGGTCGATGAACGCGTAGAGGTAGGCGCGGAAGGAGGTTATCGAGCCGCCGTTTCCGATCACCACGAGGTCCTCGTAGCTGTGCTGCTCCATCCGTTCCTCTATCTCGTCCAGGTCGGGCTCGTGCCTCGAGAACGGTGTCTCCTCCACTTCATCCGGTCCAAGACCCTCTGTATTCAGGTCCTCCACGTTTATCTTCAGTTCCATCATTTCCTTTTCACCGCTCTTTCGTGCGCTTCCCTGTAGTTTTCACCGAGTTTCTCCCAAGAGGTGAGCTGTGCGAGCCTCCTGGCGTTATGCTTCCTCTCAGTTATCTCGGTCCTCGAGTAGTCCACTATGTCCTCTATCATCTCCGCGAGCTGGTACTTCGCCTCGTCATCGGGGACGCCCTCTCTCTCAAGGACCCTGATACCCTTGCGGTCCCCGCTCTCCGTGTTCTCCAGGAGGAACTGGCCGAAGCCGGCGAGGTCCGTGGTCACCGACAAGGCCCCGTTCGCCGCGGTCTCAACCGGGGTGTATCCCCACGGCTCGTAGTAGCTCGGGAATATGCCCGCGGAGCACGCCTTCATCGCGTCCTGATAGCTCATGTTCAGCATCCTGTCGCCCACGGAGAGATAGGTCGGATAGAATATTACCTTGACACGGTCCTCCTCCCTGTTCTTCAGACCGTTCTCGTGGAGCGCCTCCAGTATCTGGTCCTCGCCGTAGTTCAGGTCGAACGCCGACATCGGCGGTCTATCTCCCTTCGCGTGGAAGTTGGCCTGAAGGGATTCGAGGCCGTCCTCCTCGTCGAAGATGTTGAAGCACCGCTGGGCGGGATCGCTTCCCGACGTTATGGCGTTGAGTATCGCGGACCTGAGCTCCGGCATTTTTGACTCCACGAAATCCTCCAGTTCCTCGAAGAGGGAGACGTTCTCTATCACCTCCTTCTTACCTCCGGCAGTGTCAGCCGGTACGAAGATGAAGACGTAGAATGTCTCCCCCTCCCTGCGGTTGAGCTCCCCGAGCGAATCTATCAGGAGGTCCAGCCCCTTGTTGTGGAACTCGTAACGCCCCGACGTGAACAGTATCCTCGGGTCGCTCTCCAGGTCCACGTCGTAGTACGGCTCGAAGTATGCCTGGAGGAAGTTCTTCATCTTCCGCTTCTTTTTCTTGTGAGTGTAGGAAAGTTCCTCGAGGCTGGGATATTCTTCCACGTTGAAACCGTTCGGCAGTATCTTGTCCGGCTTGACCCCCAGGACCGCGGAGGCCTCTCTCCCCGTGGTCTTGCTGACCGTCGTGAATATGTCCGATTCACGGGCGGAGATCTTCTCCATCTGATGCTTGGGGGCGACCCCGTACTCCTCCGCCTTCGAGTCATCGACCTCGCCACTCATCACGGCGGAGCGCAGGTCGTAATCCGAGTTGGAGAGCGCCCTGCCGAGGACCGTGGCGTGTGTCGTGAAGACGGTCGGGAGGTCGAACTGGAACATCGCGCCGCCTGAAAGCCATTCGTGGAGGTGGACCGCGGTCTGACCACTGAGCTCCTTTTCCAGCTCCGATACGAGTCTTCCGACCGCGTAGCTCCACTCCACAGGGTCATCGAAGTCCTGACCGGCCCCGAGAGAGTCGAGGCCGTATTCCTCCCAGAGGAACTCCTTTATCTCGTCCACGTCTTTCTCCAGGTCTGAGGCATCCACAAGTATACATCTAGGTGCGTCCTGGATGTTCCAGACGCCGTAGTGGCACTCTATACCTTCCTCACGTAGCTTCTCGAAGACCTCCTCGAACGGGTTCTCTTTTCTGGGCGCGAAATCTTCTCTGGCTCCTTCCTCATCGTAGTAACCGACAGTGATATAATTATCTCCGTAGTAATCCTTCATCTTCCCCGCCTTGGACTTCAGGACCTGATATATACCGCCGACCTTGTTTGAGACTTCGAAGGAAACCTCGATAAGGTTGTCCGGAGCCATGGTGAAGAATACTCTTAGCCGTATAAAAAAACAAAGAACGCGCTATTGCTACTTTTCAGTCAAAATAAAGGTTTTATACCGCTCCGCCGGACTTTTCTACTCATGAAGTACAAACTGGAGGAAAATCAGGGGGAGAAATGGGGCGTGGTTTCAAACCTCCACTGCTTCCTCAACCGGCACCTGGACGGAGGTTTCAAGACGAAGTGGAGCGGTTTCTGGGTTCCACCGTACAAATTCCTGGATTACTACGCGGTCAGAGTCAACGGCTACTGGCTGAACAGCGAGACCCTGGAAAGCACCGAGTACGGGGACGAGATGGTCTTCCACCACGACACGGGAAGCCTGGAGATCCACGAGAGGATATCAGCACCTGGCGGACTGCCCGGCCTGAGAATCGAACTCGAGATAGACAACATGGAATCCGACAGGAAAGCGGTCCACGTCAACATCGAGCCCGCGGTCGACATCCGGAGAAAAGACATCGACGTGGACGGATCGGATTACAGGATCGAGAAGGATTCCGGCAGGATAATGGTGGAGAGGTCCGGTCGAAAACTCGTGATAGAGGGAGACCCGGATATGAAGGTCGAGGGCGAGAAACAGAAGAAGGAGCACTTCCCCTCAGGTGACAGGCAGGAAGCCCTGATACCTGGCGAACTCGGCTTCAGGGAGGAGATCGAACCGCAGGGTTCAGCGGAGATAGGCATCGAGATGAGGACCTCTGACGGCAACCTGGGAGAGATAGAGACCCTGGATCAGGGATTCGAGAACGAGGAACTCGGCCAGGCGTTCCGTGAGAGCATTGAAAGCATGGAGAACCTGGTCTACGGACACAACGGCAAGGGTATCATCGCCGGCCATCCGTGGTTCCAGACCTACTGGGCCCGGGACAGTTTCTGGACCCTTCTCGGGATGATAGACGCAGGACACCTGGAGCTCTCCCATGAGATACTTGAGAACTTCGCGAGTCATGACGGCTTCCCCAACAGGATAAACCTCGACGGGGAACCGGACGCGAGCCCGAACGCGGATGCCGCACCGCTCTTCGTCATCGCCGCGGACAAGCTGGAGAGACACCACGAGACCAGCGACCTCATCAAGGAGAAACAGGAGGAGGCCTTCGAGCACCTCGAGCACGAGAACGGCGTGGTCCAGCACGACCCGGCAGGCACCTGGATGGACACGCAGGAGAGGGCTCCCGCTGTCGACATACAGTCCCTCTGGCTCGAGGCCGCGAGGGTGATGGACCACGAACTGGAGGGCGAACTGGAATCAGGCCTGAGAGAGTTCGAGCAGGACGGCCACGTGAAGGATTACCTCGGGGATAACCCTCCGCTGACGGTGAACCCCGCGGTCCCGCTGATGTTCGGGCACTTCAAGGAGGAGCACGCCTACGACTACCTCGAGGAGATAAATGGAGAGTACACGTCGAGATACGGTGCGAGGACCCGGTCCATGACCGACATGGGTTACGACTCCTCAGGGTACCACACCGGGAGTGTATGGGAACTTACCTCGGGCTGGGTCGCGGCCGGGAACCTGAGGTACGGGAAGCACGGCCAGGGGATCAACATGCTCGAGAAGATGGCCGAGTTCCTCGGAAGGAACCAGCCCGGCGCCCTGCCCGAGGTCGTGGACGCCGAGGAAGGTACTCTGCTCGGATGCGGAGAGCAGGCCTGGAGCGCCGGGATGATGGTCCACGTCATCGACTCCTACCTTCTCGGTATCCAGGCGAAGGAGTCACACGTCGAGATCGATCCCGTCCCCGGTATCAGCTGCAGGAGGACCGGCAAGAAGCTGAAGGGAGAGGAACTGGACCTCGAGATAGTGAACGGAGAGGTCGAAATATTAAACGATCCGGACCTAGAACTTATACTGTGGTGAGGACCGGATGCTGATCGTCAACTTCAAGGCCTACAGCCAGGGGACGGGAAGAGATTCTGTCGAACTCGCGGAAAAATGCATCGCGGCTGCCAGGGATACAGGGGAGAAACTGATACTTTCGGTCCAGCCAGAGGACCTCCTGAGACTCGAGGAAAAGGATGTCGAGGTCTTCGCGCAGCACATCGATCCCGTCGAGCCGGGAAGCCACACCGGCCACGTCCTCGCGGAGGGTGTCAGGGATGCGGGAGCCTCGGGAACCCTGATAAACCACTCGGAGCGCAGACTGGAAAAGGAAGAGATAGAGCAGGCCGTTGAACGGGCCGAAGAGCTCGGACTGACGACAGTGGTATGCGCCCAGAGCCCGGAGGAATGTGAGGAACTCAGCGAACTGGAACCAGACTACATCGCCTTCGAACCTCCCGAACTCATAGGAGGAGACGTGGCGGTCTCGACGGCGAAGCCGGAACTGATCGACGAGGCCGTGGAGAGAAGCGAGGTCGAGGTCCTTGCCGGCGCAGGGATAAAGGACACTGAGGACGTGGAGAGAGCGATCGAGCAGGGATGCTCCGGCGTGCTGGTCGCATCAGGCGTCGTGAAGGCCGGGGACCCGGAGGAATCGGCGAGGAGGTTGATGGAGGGACTATGAAAGATATATGGGCCAACAGGTACGAAAAGATCGAGGAAAAGATCGGCAGGGACACGGTGGAGGTCCTCGTGGGCTTCAACGCGAACATAGACGTGACTTACGCGGTCGAGGACCTTGAACTCGATTTCAGGTCTTCAGAGCCGGAGGACATGGACAGGGTCGACAGCATTGAGGACCTGAAGTCGGTGCTGCGGTACCACGTCGAGAAGGAGGAGAACGGCGAGGTGGACCTGGGCAGGCTGGACCTCGACCTCGATGGAGGAGATGAATCCGTCGGCGGACAGGCTGGGATAATGGCCAACTTCCTCTCCGGGTTCCACAACTCGGTCACTTTCTACACGCCCCTGCTTTCACAGGAACTGGCCGACCTCATGAGAAAGGATATACTTTACCCGGTGTACGACGGTGGATTCGTGCTGAAGAACGTCCGTGACTCCGCGAACACCGACAGGACCAAGAAGAACAGGATATTCGAGTACAGCAACGACCGGGGAAGGATGATACTCTCCGACAAGATAAGGGGTTTCAACCCTTACTTCAGGGAGGGGGTGGCGGACCACCTGGAGGAGATGGACGAGCACCTGGACCGCGTCCTGCTATCGGGCTTCCACGACGTGAAGCAGGACGTGGAGGGAAGCCTTTCGAACGCCGGCGATCAGATGTCACGGATCGAGACACCGATACATTTCGAGTTCGTGGACACGGACAGCGAGAGGATAGAGGCGATCGCGGACCATGTCATCCCTGAGGCGGACAGCCTGGGGCTTGACGAGCACGAGATGGATGAGCTGGAGGAGGTCCTGGATCTGGACATCACCGGGGAGGAGGACCGCGTCAGCCTGGGCGAGGCCTACCGTGCGGCGAAGAAGCTGATGGACCGTTACGGGCTTTCCAGGGTCCACCTCCACACCTACAGGTTCCACGTCGTGGTGACGGACCAGGACTACCCGGTAGGACCGGAGAAGATAAGGGACGCGATGATGTGGGGTGAGGTCCAGGCCATAAGGATGGGAGACCTCGGACGGATCCCTGAACTGGAGGACACGCGGAAATCGCTGGACATGGACGACAAGCACCTGAAGAGGCTCGACGACCTGGAGGACTTCGGGAAGTTCTTCGGTCTGGAGAACTTCGCGGAGGAGGGATTCGCCGAGGTAGAGGACTACCAGGTGTCCGCGATACCCACCATTATACACGAGGACCCGGAGAGGGTCGTGGGGATGGGAGACGTCATCTCCTCCGGGACCTTCGTGGCAGAGCTGAAGTAGCTCAGGAGTTCTCCTCTATCAGCTCCCGGACCGCTCCCTCGACTTCTTCGAGTATCCTGTCGAGGTCCTCTTCTGTGTCGGCCTCGCACCGGACGCTCATCTTCTCCTCCGTGTTGGACGGACGGACCAGGGCCCAGCCGTCCTGGAAGTAGATCTTCACACCGTCGACGGTCGAGGTCTCGTGGTCCGAGAAACGGTCCGCCACGTCCTCGACCACCGGTTCCTTCGCCTCCTCCGGGCAGTCTATCCTTAGCTCGGGCGAGACAGGGTAATCCGGCATCTCATCGAGCTCCTTCTCGAGGTCCGTGGAGGATGCTATCTCGCACATCAGGGCGGCTGAGAAAAGCCCGTCGTCCCATGGAACCTCGAAAACCGGGAAGTAGTAGTGGCCTGAGAGCTCCCCGGCGAAGACTATGCCCGGGTCGGAATGTATCTCCTCCGAGATGAAGGTGTGGCCTACACGGGTCTCCATGGGCTCGCCGCCGAACTCTCTTATCTTCTCAGGCACCAGCTTCGACGCGCGGAGGTCGTGGAGGACCTTTCCTTTTTCCCTGCCGAGAGATTCCTCGGCGAAAAGCGCAAGGACCTCGTCCTCCGTGATGTAGCCCCTGCCGGGCAGCATGAAGCCGGCGCGGTCTCCGTCGCCGTCGAAGATTATCCCGAGGTCCTTTCCGTCGAGTATACTTTCGAGCTGGTCCTGTGCCTCTTCCTCTCCCGGCGCGGGCAGGTGGTTCGGGAATTCGCCGTCGACCTCGTCGTTCACCGCCTGGACCTCGCATCCGAGCTCCTCGAGCAGTTCCATTCCCGCCACGGCCGCGACCCCGTTTCCGAAGTTGACCGCGACCTCGACGCCGTCGGACACCTCCACCTTTTCGGAGACGAAATCTATGTAGTCCTGGACAAGTTCCACAGTCCTCCTGGAGCCATCGCCCTCACTGAACTCCTCTGACTTGTAGATCTCCTCTATACGGGCCATGCCTCCTTCGCGGGACATCGCGAGCCCGCCTTTCTTCGTGAACTTGAAGCCGGTGTACTCGGGAGGGTTGTGAGATGCCGTGACGACCGCGGAACCGTCTATACCGCGGTCCACCATCCCGAAGTAGACCACAGGTGTCGGGACCATCCCCGCGTCCACCACGTCGGTCCCGGTGGACCTTACACCCTTTATGAAGCGTTCAGTTATCTTTTCAGCGTGTTTCCTGCCGTCCCTACCGACGAGGACCTCTCCGGCGTCGGTGTAGGTCCCGTAGGCCTTCCCTACCTTTTCTGCCTCTTCCTCGCCTATCTCCTCCGGGTGCTTGCCGCGGAGGTCGTACGCGTGGAAGAACGAGACCATCGGAGTCACCTCCAGTATCCTTCAAGTATGTCTCTCCGGTTTTCATAGCCCTCCTTCACGTCCTCGAGGGACTCCTTCATCACCTTGGTGTCGAGAGAGGTCTCCATGAAGCCGCGGTCCTTCTCGTATATCGGAACGAGCTGGACGTGGAGGTGGGGTATGGATTCGCCGGCGGCCTCCCCTATGTTTATCCCGACATCGATCCCGGCCGGATCGCGGACCTCCCTCTGGAGCTCTTCCACCCTTGAGACCATCTTGAAAAGTCTGTTGCGCTCCTTTTCCTCAAGTTCTGTCATCGAGTTGACGTGTCTCTTCGGCACCACCATCAGGTGGCCCGTGTTGTACGGGAATATGTTGAGCTCCACCATCAGGAACTCGTCCTCGAAGACCGTGAGCTTGGTCACCCGTTCATCGTCTTCGGCCTGTGCACAGAACACGCAGTCGATGTCCTCCGGTATCGAGAACTCGTCCTCGTACTCCTCGCGTTTGGGACTCCAGAGATACTGCTCATACGGCTTGAGGTCCGTCATAGAAAAAAAATGGAAAATGGAGGATTTAAGGTTACGGGGCTCAGAACAGGCTGAATTCCTCCAGTGCCACTTTGACCTGATGCGAGAACCCTCTCTCAGGGGGCTCTTCTCCCTGTACCCTGTACGCCACGTCGCTTATGGCGTGTGAGGCCCTGCAGTTGGACCTGTAGGAGACCACAGGTTCCTTCATGGCGATGGCTTCCCTGACGTGGCCATCGTCCGGAACCTTCCCCACGACCTCTGTCTCTACCAGGTCCTCAGCGTCTTCAGCACTGACTTCCGAGGTCTCGCCCCTCACTCCGTTAAGGACGAGTCCGATCACTTCTTTGTCCATTTCGTCTGCGAGTTTTTTGGCTCCAAGGCAGTTCGTCAGAGCAGGCACCTCTGGCTCGGAGACCAGAAGCACCTCGTCTGCCGCTCCTATCGAGGCCTCTACCTCTTCTCCGACTCCTGCCGCACAGTCGATGAACACGTAGTCTTTCTCCCCCAAGAAGTCCACGAGCGTGTGCTTCAGCTTCTCTGGATCCGAACTGAACTCAAGCACTGAGGCCGGGACCACTGAAACGCCCGCGTGGTGCTTCGAAACAGCTTCCGTTATGTAGGCGTCTCCGTCCAGCACATCGTTGAGAGTTACCTCCTGGAACTCTATTCCGAAGTGCTGGGAGACGTTGGCTCCGGAGAAGTTACCGTCTATTATCAGTACGTCCTCCCCCTGCTTCGAAAGCTCAACGCCCAGGTTGGCGGTCATTGTCGTCTTGCCTACCCCGCCTTTTCCCGAGGCTACGGCGATAACCCTTGTCATCGTATGTTATACTTTGTTGCTCGAGGGTTAAAAATGTACTTGATTTTCTACCTGAAGCGGTCCAAAATCCTGGATATCAGGCCGTCTTCGGACAGATCTGCCTCGTACTCCACGTCGGCTAACTCCGCCGCCACGGCCTTGAACCTCTCTGAAACGTGGTGATCTGGATCGTAATGGACCGCCGGCTTCTTGACCGACAGGGCCTTCTCCACTATATCGTGATCAGGGATCTCCATCATCACGTCGTAACCTATCATCGATTCGACCTCCTCTGGATCGAGCTGGGAGTCATGGTCCTTGACCTTGTTTAGCACGACGCCGAGGATGTCAGTGCCAGCGTCTTCCGCGACATTGACTGTCTTCAGGGCGTCAGTCACCGCGGGAAGGTTGGGATTGGTGACCACCAGAAGCTCATCCGCCGCCTCTATCGCATTGATCGATTCGTTTCCAAGCCCGGCCGCGGAATCGATGAGAACGAAATCAGGTTCTCCGACAGTGTCAAGGAGGACGTCTGAGAGGTTCTCCGGGTCAGTGTCCTCCAGATCCTCCACCGAAAGCCCTGCCGGGACCACTCTGAGACCCGAATCATGTATGTAAGTGGCCTCGGTTATGTGGGCGTCGCCCTTCAGGACGTCGTGGAGCGTCTTCGGGTAAAGCGGTATCCCGATGTGGAAACCCAGGTTCGGGTTGGTAAGGTTTGCGTCAAGAACGACCGTGTCTGCGCCGAACTGGTTCAGCGCCGCGCCGATATTGGCGGACACGGTGGTCTTCCCTACTCCCCCCTTACCACTGCTCACGCAGATAAGCCTGGTCATCGTAGGAAAGGGTTGATTGACAGAATTTAAAACAGTACGGAAGGAGGAAAAACATCCCGGATCATACCCGGAGGAGAACGGTCGCGGACCTAAATTGAAATAACTTGACGACAATTCATCGGTATGGCCCAGGATTTTGCGGACAGACTGAACAGCTTCGAGAAAAAATGGCAGGAAAAATGGAGGTCCGAGGAGATATTCCAGCCGGACCCGAACGATGATGACAAGTTCTTTATCACGGTCGCCTACCCGTATCCGAGCGGCGCCATGCACCTGGGCCATGTCAGGACCTTCACGCTTCCCGACGTCTTCGCACGTTTCAAGAGGATGCAGGGCTACAACGTCCTGTTTCCCATGGCGTGGCACGTCACCGGTACCCCGATAATCGGCGCGCTGGACCGGCTGAAGGAGGGAGAGGAGGAACAGATAGAGACCATCAGGGACACTTTCGGAGTGCCTGAAAATGAGTTCGAGTCCTGGGAGGAGCCGATGGACTTCGCGAACTACTTCATCGAGAACTCGTACAAGAAGAACATGAAGCGGCTCGGTTTCTCCGTCGACTGGAGGAGAGAGTTCAACACCAACCAGGACCAGTACAACCGGTTCATCGAGTGGCAGTACAGGAGCCTGAAGGACCAGGGACTTGTCAATCAGGACACGCACCCCACGAAGTACTGCCTGAACGACCAGAACCCTGTCACCGACCACGACCTTCTCGAGGGAGAGACCGCGGAGAAACAGGAGTACTCCCTCGTGAAGTTCAGGTCCGGCGGAAGAGTGTTCCCGATGGCGACGCTCAGGCCGGAGACGGTCTACGGGGTCACCCACACACTGATCAACCCGGAAGAGGATTATGTCGTCGCGGAGGTCGACGACGAGGAATGGGTTATCAGCAGGGAGGCCGCGGAGAAACTCCGCCACCAGGAACGCGATGTAGAAGTCCAGGAGGAAAAGAGGGGAGAGGAGTTCATCGGCGAGAAAGTCCAGAACCCGGTCACGGGGGAAGAGGTCCTGATCGTCCCCGCGACCTTCGTGGAACCGGACTCGGGCTCCGGCATCGTGATGTCCGTACCGGCCCACGCACCTTACGACTGGATATCACTGAAGGACCTGAAAGAGGACACGGAGATGCTGGAGAAGTACGGGCTGGACCCCGAAGAGGTCCAGTCGATAGAGCCCAAAACCATAATAGATGTCGAGGGATACGGGGACAATCCCGCGAAAGAGGCCTGCGAGGACCACGGAGTGGAGTCGCAGGACGATGAAGAGGCACTCGAGGAGGCCACTGACGAGGTATACGAGAAGGAGTTCCACACCGGAAGGCTTAACGCGAACTGCCAGGACTTCGCCGGCGAGAAGGTATCAGCGGTGAAGGACCGCCTGACACAGCAGTTCGAGAACATGGGAAGGTTCTCATCGATGTACGACTTCTCGGAGGAGGTGGTCTGCCGGTGCGGCGGCAAGGTCATAGTATCGATGCAGGAGACCTGGTTCCTTGACTACGGGAACGTTGAATGGAAGGAGAAGGTCCGTGAAAACCTCTCGGATATGGACCTGATCCCCGAGAACATAAGGAACCAGTTCGACCACCAGATCGACTGGCTTGAGGAATGGCCTGCCATCAGGAACTACGGTCTCGGGACGGACCTGCCGTTCGACGAGGAGTTCAAGATAGAACCTCTCTCCGACTCGACGATCTACATGTCGTTCTACACGATAAGACACATAATCAGGGATATAGATGACGGGAAGCTGACGCAGGAGTTCTTCGACCACGTCTTCCAGGGAGAAGGAACAGCAGAGGAGGTCGCGAAGGAGACCGGAATCGACGCGGAGAAGGTTGAAGAGGCGAGAGAATCCTTCGATTACTGGTACCCCCTTGACTGGAGGACCTCCGCGAACGAACTCATACAGAACCACCTCACCTTCTTCATGTTCCACCACACCGCCCTGTTCGACAGGGAGTACTGGCCCGAGGGCATCGCCACCTGGGGCATGGGACTGCTGGAGGGAGAGAAGATGAGCAGCTCGAAGGGTCACGTGGTCCTCGCAGAGGAGGCCATCGACAACTACGGAGCGGACACCACGAGGTTCTTCCTTTTCGCCTCCGTCGAGCCCTGGCAGGACTTCGACTGGAGGAGCGACGAGGTCGAGGAGTACAGGAAGAAACTGCGCAGGTTCTACAACAGGACCCTTGACATCCACGGCTCGGGCGAGGACAGGGAGATGAACGATCTCGACAGGTACGTGATGTCCCGGCTCCAGAAGATAGAGAGAAAGGCCACAGAGGGACTGGAAGAGTTCCAGACCCGGAAGGCCGGGATGAACGCCTTCTTCGAGATAAACTCCCTCGTCAACAAGTACCGGAACCGGGCGGACACCCTGAACTCCAGGGTCGTCAGCGAACTGGTGGAGGACCAGATAAAGCTTCTCGCCCCGTTCACGCCACACATCTGCGAGGAGCTCTGGACCGAGACCGGACACGAAGGACTCGTGGCGGAGGCCGAATGGCCCGAACCCGACGACGACCTCATGGATCAGGAAGTCGAGGACGTACAGGGATTCCTCGAGACAACTGTAGAGGACATAAGAGAGCTGTCGGATATAGTCGGAGAGTTCGAGGAGATAAAGATCATCGCCGCTGGAGACTGGAAGAGAGACGTTTTCAGCGAGCTCCAGGACCTTGTGGAAGAGAGACCCGAGTTCGGAGAGGCCATGGGAAGGCTCGTGGACGGCAGGAAGGAACATGCCGACCAGATCAAGAGCTACCTGCAGGAATACCTCGAGGAGCCCGGAGACCTCCCTGAAAGAGTCTTCAGCGGGGAGAGAGAAGTGAAGATACTCGAGGAGAACACCGGTTTCCTCGAAGAAGAGTTCGATGCCGAGGTCCTCGTGGAGCTCGAGTCCGAGAGCAGCGAGGAAAAGGCAGGACGGGCTGAACCGGGCAAACCGGCGATAGTGCTTGAGTGATGAGGAAGAGGATAAACCAGGCAGCGGTCCTGACAACAGCGGGAGTCATAGCCGGATTGAGCCTGACGAGGGTGAGCGGGGCAGCCGGAAACAGCACGGGTCTTTTCCCGGTTCTGCACTTCCTGGCGTATTTCGGACTGGCAGCCTCTCTACTGGTTTACTTCCACGACACTGAAAGAGGACACCTCGAGGCATTCCTGGCTGCCGCGGGCTTCGGACTTCTCCTCGAGCTCGTGCAGAGCTTCCTGCCGTACAGGAGCTTCTCCCTGCTGGATATAACCGCGAACCTCGCCGGGGCGGCGGTCGTGATGCTGGACCACAGGTCCCGGGCGGTGACAGCGGTGGTGAGATGCGAGGACCGGCTGATCGAGAAGATAGTTCAGTAACGTTTCAGGCTTTCCTGGAGGTTCCGGTCCATCTCGCTGTCCAGATCCAGCTCCACGTCCATCTCGTTGAGTGCCTTCCTCTGCGCCCTTACAAGTTTCTCCAGCCGCTCGATCCTCTCGTTCATCCGGGCCATCGCGGTCCATATCTGGGCGACCGAGGGGTTCTCTGCTCCGTCGTAGACCTCCTCGTAGTTCTCCACGTCGCCGAGAATCTCTTCAAGTGACTGCTCTACTTTATCTGGTAGTTCCCCGGTCCAGGCCATGTTCTTCGACTGGTGTCTGAAGCTTTTAACCCTTTTAATGGTTCGCGAGGAATACGGTCACGTGAACCACAATGAAAGAAGGAGATATCGTTCTTGTAGACTATGTCGGGCGTGCTGACGGAGAGATATTCGACCTGACGATGGAGGACGTCGCTGAAGAGGAAAACTTCAACGCGGGAAGACAGAACTTCGAACCCATCCCGGTCCTGGTGGGCGAGGGATACGTCATCCCCGGCTTCGAGGAGAAAGTGAAGGAGATGGAGGTCGGCGACGAGGAAGAGTTCGATATACCTTCGGAGAAGGCTTACGGGAGCAGGGACTCTGATAACATCGAGACCTACCCAGAAAAGGAGTTCGACAGGCAGGACGTCAACGTGAACGTCGGCGACGAGCTAATGATCGGCAGGAGGAAAGGCCGGGTCATCTCCAAGGGATCAGGCAGGGTCAGGATAGACTTCAACCACCCACTCGCCGGCAAGGACCTCCACTACAGGGCAAAGATAAACGAGAAGGTCGAGGACGACGAGGAGAAGGCCCGCTACATCTTCAAGTACCGGCTCGGACACGGCGAGATCGAGTTCGAGGACGACACCGCAGTGATCGATCACCACCACGAGGAAGAGGACCACCAGCACGAGATACCGGACGATGTGAGGGATGCGATCCGGGAGGAGATAAAGGAGTACACCTCGTTCAGCGAAGTCGAGTTCCGCGAGGAGTGAAACCAGAGACCTCCTCTCCCCTCAAATCTTTCTTTTCGGCGGCCTGAGCCAATTTTATATACTTTGGTGATTACTTGTTTAACATAACAGCGAGTGGTCCCGAAGATGGAAGATCAAATTCAAGAAGCGAAACGGTCAGATTCTGGCGGCGTACCTCAGTCAAACCAGAAAAACCACGAGATAGATGAAGAGCTTGAGAACCTTATAGAGGAACGGAAAGCCGATATAAAGGTCATAGGGACCGGAGGAGCAGGAAACAATACTATTTCTCGACTTGTTGACGTCGGGATCGAGGGATGTGAAACCATCGCGATGAACACCGACGCGCAGGACCTCCTCTACGCCAACGCCGACAAGAAGGTCCTTATCGGCAAGGAACTCACCGGGGGACTCGGAGCGGGAGCCGACCCCGAGGTCGGCGAGGAATCCGCGAAGGAGTCCCAGCAGAAGATCAAGGAGTCCGTCAAGGGGTCCGACATGGTGTTCATCACCTGCGGACTCGGGGGCGGGACCGGTACAGGGTCCGCACACGTCATCGCCCAGCAGGCGAAGAAGGAGGGCGCGCTGACGGTCGGGATCGTCACCCTTCCCTTCGAGATGGAAGGCGAAGCGAGACAGCAGAACGCGGAGTACGGACTTGAAAGACTTGAAGAGGTCGTCGACACCCTGATCGTGATACCGAACGACAAGCTTCTCGAGATCGTCCCCGACGTCTCACTCAACACCGCGTTCAAGATCGCGGACGAGATACTGGTCAACGCGGTCAAGGGAGTCACCGAACTCGTGACAAAGCCGGGACTGGTCAACCTCGACTTCGCCGACATAAGAGCGGTGATGGGCGAGGGAGGAATCGCCATGATAGGCATGGGACAGAGCGACACGGACTCCCGTGCATCCGAGGCGGTCCAGAAAGCACTCTCCAACCCGCTGCTCGACGTTGACATCGCCGGCGGAGAGGGTGCACTGGTCAACGTCACAGGAGGGACCTCGCTCTCGCTTAACGAGGCACAGGAGGTAGTGAACACGGTATCGGACAAGCTCAGCAACGAGGCGAAGATCATCTGGGGTGCGCAGGTCCGCGAGGACATGGACGACTCGCTCCAGTCCATGATAATCGTGACAGGAGTGGACTCCCCACAGATCTACGGACCCGAGAAGACGCACCAGGACGAGTACGAGGAAGAGATAGAGCAGGAACTCGGCGTCGAGTTCATCTAGAGAGCGGTCCGTAAACCTATCCCCCTTCTCTTTCCCCTTTCTGGCCCTGATCGACAGCGGACACCTTATAAAAATTGGTGGCGGTTTCTGTTTTAACCCGTCAGTACCACTACCGGTGGGAGGGCCTGCATCTGATGCTGGTTCTCTCCTACTGACAGCGGTGTTAACAGATGGTTGAACTCGAGAACCTCGATGAGAAGGTTTACGGCCTGAAGAACGAAGTCCTGGACCGGCTGAGAGAGTACCGGAGAGTCCTCAAAATCTCTGAGAAGCCGGACCGGGAGGAGTTCGAGATGAGCGCCAAGATTACAGGAGTCGGTATCCTGCTGATAGGAGCGATAGGCTTCATCTTTTACCTGCTGGCAAACCTGCTACCACAGTACATGTGAGAAACGATGATACTGACACTCAGAACCACGCGCGGAAGGGAGAAGACGGCGATCAAGGCTATGAGGAGCAAAATCAAGAGCGAAAACCTTGACATCAACGCGGTCTTCCACCCTGAGGACCTCCGCGGCTACATATTCATCGAGGGCAACGAGGCAGACATCAGGGACCTCGCCAGCGACGTCAGGAACGCCAGGGGAGTCCTCGATGAGGAGGTCGAGATGGACGAGATAGAGAAATACCTCAGCGAGGAGCAGGAAGACATCAAGCTCGAGGTCGGCGACGAGGTCGAGGTCATCGGCGGACCGTTCAAGGGCGAGGAAGCGAAAATCAACAGGGTCGACGACACGAACCGGGAGGTCACGATCGAACTGCTCGACGCCGCAGTCCCGATCCCGACCACGGTAGACGTCGACATGGTGAGGAAGAAGGCCTCACAGAGCTAAAAAACGTACTTCAACTCTAGATTACTTCACAGAGTGATAAAATGGGAGACAAAAAAACGATCTCAACACTAGTGGAGGGTGGATCAGCGTCTGCTGGCCCTCCGCTAGGACCGGAACTCGGGCCTCTACCCACGGACGTGGGAGAGGTTGTAAACGCCATCAACGAAAAAACCAGTGACTTCAAGGGCATGGAGGTCCCCGTCGATGTGATAATCGACGAGGAGACCGGCGACTTCGAGATAGAGGTCGGAAAGCCGCCTACAGCCGTCCTTATAAAGGACGAGCTGGGTATAGAGAGCGGTTCAGGCGAACCGAACAAGAACAAGGTCGCCGACATGTCGTTCGAGCAGGCATGCAAGGTCGCACGTATGAAGGACACCGATCTGCTCGGCATGGACCTCCGCGGCGCCGTCAAGGAGATCATAGGTACCGCCCACTCCATGGGTGTGACGGTCGACGGCGAGGAAGCCACGGAGATACACGACAAAATCGATGCTGGCGAGTACGACGACCAGCTTGAACAGGAGGAAGGACTCCAGTAGGTGATAAAGGATGGATTTTGAAGAAGCAGTCGAGAAAGCGGTCGAGGAATCCGGCGAAAGGAACTTCAGCGAGAGCATCGACCTGATAATAAACGTCAGGGACCTCGATCTCTCCGACCCGAACAACCGTTTCAACGAGGACCTCAAGCTGCCGTACCAGGCGGACGAGGACGTCAAGATCGCGGTCATCGGAGACACACTGGTGAAGAACGCCGACAACGCGGACAGGACGATCTCGCAGGACGAGCTCGAGGAAGAGTACTTCGAGAACCCGGACAACGCGAAGGACCTGGCAGAGGAGTTCTCGTTCCTCATCGCAGAGGCCCCGCTGATGCCAAAGATCGGTCAGCAGCTGGGACAGGTGCTCGGACCACGGGACATGATGCCCGATCCGATGCCTCCGGGAAGTGATCCGACGGAGACGATCGAGGACCTGAGGAACACGGTAACCGTGAGGCTGAAAGAGCAGCCGCTGATGCAGCTCAAGGTCGGTAACGAGGAACAGGACCTGGAGAACGTCGCGATGAACGCGGACTCGGTCTACCAGTTCGTCGTGGACAACCTTCCGAAGGGAAGGAACAACATCAAATCCGTACTGATAAAGACCACCATGGGTCCGACAGCGGAGGTGGAGTAGATGGTACAGCCAACCCCGAAGAAGATGACCCGGGAGCAGAAGGAGCAGAAAGTCGAGGAACTCAGGGAGAACATCGAGGACTATCCGGTCGTGGGAATCCTCGACATGCACAACCTGCCCTCCAGGCAGCTCCAGCAGCTGAAGAAGGAGATGAAGGATTTCGCCTCCATCAGGATGTCAAGGAAGACCCTGATGAACCTTTCCATCGACGAGGCGGAAGAGGAGAACATCGAGATCCTGAAGGAGAACGAGGCGATCCAGCCGGCGTTCATCTTCTCCGAGAAGGATCCATTCCAGCTCTACTCTCTCATACAGGAGAACAAGACCTCGGCCGCGGCACAGGGAGGAGAAATCGCTCCCAGCGACATCGTGGTGTCGGAGGGCGACACCGGCATCGGACCGGGTCCTCTGCTCAAGAAGCTCGGTAACCGTGGCGTCCCCACAGACGTAGGGGATGAAGGGACCATCGAGGTCCAGGAGGATGCGGTCATGATCGAGAAGGGAGAGGAGATCTCCAACGAGGACGCCGACATCCTTAACCAGCTCGGGATCGAGCCGCTGGAGATAGGTCTGGACCTCACCGTGGCCTACAGCGACGGAGAACTGTTCCAGGCAGAGGAACTCGACATCGATCCGGAGGAGTACATGTCGGACCTCGAGTCCGCGGCAGCCGCCGGATTCAACCTGGCCGTCAACTCCGGGGTCGTCACGGACAGGACCGCTCCCTCGATCATCAGGGAGGCGGTCTCGAACGCGAGAAGCGTCTCGATCAGCGAGGGCATCCCGACCGAGGAAACCATCGAGGATATCCTCGCCCGTGCCTCCGGGAACGCGGAGTCACTGGACTCGGCGGTCGACACTGAAGATGTAGAGACAGGAGATGAGGAAGAGAACGAGGAAGACGGGGATTCCGGGGAAGAAACAGAAGAGGAAGAGGAGTAGAACTCCTCATCCCTCCCCCGCGATCTTCTCCACTTTTCTCGCCTCTTCTCCCATCATCTCCAGCACCTTCTCCGAGTCCTCCGTGAGGACCGCGACCTCGATCTGCATGTCGCGTGAGTAGAGATCACCCTTCACCTCTCCGGGCGCTATCTCTTTTCCCCCGGCGACTATCTTCCCGTCCTCGATCCTCCCCTCCTCGTCCGCCAGCGCGGCGAGGTCCCCGCCTCCGCTCATCTCGGACAGTATCGAGTGGACGTACTTCGGGTACCTGAGCTCGTGGACCTCCCTGCTGTACACGGAGCAGGGGACGTCGCCCAGCTCCCGGAGGAGCTGCCTGAAACGCCTGATAAGAGATCTCTCACCCGTCTGGTAGACAGGAACTCCTTCACTGTTGACGTGGACCGAGCATCTCACCCTTGTCAGGAGTTCGTCGCTCTCGGGCATCGGGAATACCGGGTCCTCCATCGGCAGGGATCTTCCGCCTCCCTTCAGGGACCGGACCTCCGGCTCAAGTCCGACCGCCCTGACAAGCTCGACGGGGATGTGATCTGAGTGATTCTTCCAGTTGTACAGTTCTGAAGGGGTGAAAGCGGTATCGCTGCAGAAACTTCTGACAGTGCCGATCCGGTCCCAGAGCTCCCGCTCGGAGCGGTCCGACAGTTCCAGTCTTATCTCACCGGGGAGTTCCTCAAGCCTCATCTGTAATCAGCTATGTAACGAGGCCTTTTAAGGGTTGGCCGCGAAGAAGTTCCTATCGAGGTGACAACATAATGGAGCTTATCTACGCAGCACTGACACTCCACGAGGCCGGAAAGGATATCAACGAGGACAATCTTGAGGCGATCGTTGACGCGGCCGACCTGGACGTCGATGACTCCGAGATCGCGGCGCTTGTCGCGGCACTGGAGGACGTCGATGTCGAGGAAGCGATGGAGAGCGCAGTCGCAGCACCTGCAGCTTCTGCTCCTGCCGCAGAAGGCGGCGAGGACGCTTCCGAGGAAGAGGAAGAAGAGGAAGAAGAGGCCGAAGAAGAGGAAGAAGACGAGGCCGACGAGGAAGAAGCTGCAGAAGGGCTCGGAGAGCTGTTCTAAACAGGTCTCCAGGCCTGAAACATTTTTTTCTTATCCTTCTGGACCTGAGGCAGCCCGAAGTTAATAAATCAGCCTCCACCAAAAATTATCCAGATGGCTGTCCCGACGACCGCCTAGTCCACAGTACTGATAGCGGGTATCGCGTCCCTGGTATCCTATGCCGTCCTGAGGTACAGGAACAGGGAGAACAGGGTCGAGTCGGTCAGCTACTTTACGCGTTTTTTCCTGTGGATGGGCGTCTACTTCCTGACCATCGGACTTCCCTTCCTGTCCCCGTACAGCTTCGGCGGTGAGGCCTCACTGCTCATCTACTACTACGGAGTGCTTTTCATGTTCGTGGCGGCAGCTCACTACATCCAGGTCCCGCTCCACATACTGAAACCAGGATGGAAGAAATACGGGTTCTACGGGACCGTTGGCGCCGGTGTGCTGGCGGTCGCCTGGAACATGGCGGCGTTCAGTCCTGTCGAGGGAACGGGCATAGAGGCGATCTCCACCGCAGGTCTTCCCTCGAGCCCCCTGATAACACTCCTCACCCTGGGAGTTTTCGCACTTGGCGGAGGAGGGTTCTTCATCTACCTGTCGATGAAGAGGCATGGCGTGGAGAGAGGTCGTCTGCTTCTTGTCGCACTCGGCTTCATAGGCTTCACGGTATTCGGGGCGGTCCAGCAGGCTTATTCCCCCGAACTGTTCTCTGAGAGCGCCTGGGGAATCACGATTTCACTTATATCCATCTTCGCGGGCGTGATGCTAAAGTCAAGGACCTGATGGCGTCAAATTATTAAGAGACCATGACATAACCCGGTTATGTCGCTGGATATAGGCGAGGTTCTTCAGGAAGGATTTGACAGGACGCTGGAGAAGAACGGCCTGATGTTCGCAGGCCTCTTCTATGTTACAAGTCTTCTCTCGGCAGTCGCCTCCGATACACTGATGAAGGGGATGGAGTTCAGTACCATGTACCAGGGTCAGATGCAGCAGGCGACCTATCCTCTGGCAGCAGGTTCGGCGGCGCTGGGAGGCGTCCTTGCGCTTGTAGGCTCGCTCGTGTCAGCGCTCATCGGGGTAGCAGCTCTCAGGACCTTTACAAGTTCCGAGACCGAGACCATACCTACGGAGTACTTCACGGACAACATCCTTTTCGTGCTCGGCAACCTGATAGTAGGTGGAATAGCATTCGCAGTCATGGTAGGCTTCGGGTTCTTGCTGCTCGTGATACCAGGCCTCTTCCTGCTGGTAAGCCTCTACTTCTGGAACGTGATAGTGATCGTAGAGAGATCCAACTTCATAGACGCGATGCAGGAGAGCTGGAACATGACCAGCGGAAATCGGCTCAAGCTTTTCCTGCTGGGAGCAGTCGTGCTGATCGGTACAGGGATCTTCACCTCCATCCTCTCAATGCCGATCAACCTTGTCCTGGGACCCAGCCCCGTGGCATCGATACTGGCCCTTATACCGGGTGCACTGACAGCAGTCTTCAGCTCGGCGACCACGGCCAGCGCCTACAAGCAACTCAAGGAGGACTGAAACTCCTCCGTTAACCCCTCTCTTCTTTTTCATATGAGATAAAAAAATAGAGGTGAAATCGGACCCATGACCAGTCTCGAGAAGCTCAAGGACCGGATAAGGGACGAGGCATCCGACAACCCGGACAAGTTCTTCGCCACAGAGGTCCTGAGGGAGAAGGGCTTCTCGAGAGGCAGGTGCAGCAACTGCGGCATGCATTTCTGGAGCGCAGACGGGGACCGCGAATTCTGCGGCGAACCGGAGTGCTCCGGTGGATACACGTTCATAAATGACTCGCCCACCGATGAGACCTTCTCCTACGTGGAGGCGTGGGAGACCTACCGGGACTTCATGTCGGACCGCGGTTACGAGCCCATCGACAGGTATCCCGTGGTCGCCCGGTGGAGGGACGACGTCGAGTTCGTGGGCGGCAGCATATACAACTTCCAGCCCTACGTGGTCTCAGGAGAGGCAGAACCCCCCGCACCCGAACTGGTGGTCCCGCAGCCCTCCCTCAGGTTCAACGACATCGACAACGTCGGCATAACCGGAAGGCACTACGTGATGCACGACCACATAGGACAGACCTGCTTCAGACCCCCTGAAAAGTACGACCAGGACCGGTACTTCAGGGACATGTTCGAGTTCGCGATACAGGCCCTCGGTATCCCCGAGGAAAAGCTCATCCTCCACGAGGACGCCTGGGGCGGCGGAGGAAACCTGGGTGCGTGCATGGAGTTCTTCGTCGACGGCCTGGAGCTGTGGAACCAGGTCTACATGTTCTACGAGCAGACGCCTGAGGGCTACGAGGAGCTGGACCTGAAGGTCCTGGACATGGGGATGGGACATGAAAGGATCACCTGGATCTCACACGGCACCGAGACCAGCTACGAGTGCGTGATGCCCGAGGTCCTCGAGGAGATGAAGGAGAGGACCGGGGTCGACGTGAACCAGGAGCTCTGGGAGGATTTCCTGCCGTACTCGTCCTACCTGAACGTGGATGAGGTCGAGGACATCGACGAGAAATGGGAGGAGATAGCCGACGAACTCGGGGTCCACGTCGACGAGCTCAAGGACGAGATAAAGCCGGCCGCGGCGATGTACTCGGTGGCCGAACACGTCAGGGCCCTTATGTTCGCGCTTGCCGACGGAAAGCTCCCGTCGAACACCGGCGAGGCCCACAACCTGAGGATAATCTACAGGCGGGCGATGGACTTCGTGGAGAAGTACGGATGGGACATCGACCTGGGCGAGGTCGCGGAGTGGCACGCCGAGGAGCTCGGCCCGATGTTCCCCGAACTGGAGGACAAGCTGGACGAGATAAAGAAGATAATGGAGGTCGAGAAGAGGAAATACGAGAAATCCCGGGAGGAGGCCCGGAAGAAGCTGGATAAGATGGACGGCGAACCGACCGTCGAGAGGATGATAGAGCTGTACGAGAGCCACGGTGTATCACCAGAGATGATGGAGGAGCGCGGCATCGAGGTCCCGGAGGACTTCTACACACGGGTCGCGGAGGAGGACGAATCCGTCCAGGAGGTCGAAGAGAAGTTCGACCTTGAAGACGTGCCGGAAACAGAGCTACTTTACTACGAGGACGAGACACAGAGGCAGTGCAGGGCGGAGGTCGTCGCTGTCAGGGAAGACTGGGTGGCGCTGGACCGGACCGTCTTCTACCCGGAGGGCGGAGGACAGGAGGAGGACCACGGACGGATCGACGGAGAGAAAGTGGTCGACACGCAGAAACAGGACGGCGTCGTCCTCCACCACGTACCGGACCACGACCTTGAGAAGGGCGACCGCGTCGTCGGCAAGCTGGAATGGGAGAGGAGAAGACAGCTCATGAAGCACCACTCGACCACACACATGGTGAACGGCGCGACGAAGGACCTCCTGGGCGACCACATCTGGCAGGCGGGGTCCCACAAGTCCGTCGAAAAGGGAAGACTGGACGTCACACACTACGAGAAACCATCGAGAGAACAGCTTGACAGGATTGAGGACCGCGTGAAGCAGGTCATAGAGGAGGACCTCGAGATAAATAAGGACAGGCTGAAGAGGAGCCGGGCCGAGCAGGAGTACGGCTTCCGGATCTACCAGGGAGGCGCGGTCCCCGGCGACACCGTCAGGATAGTCACCATCGGCGAGGACTTCGACGTCGAGGCCTGCGGAGGCACCCACCTGTCCTCCACGGGAGAGGCAGGAGAGTTCGTGGTCACAGGAAGCCGGAAGGTCCAGGACGGCGTCATAAGGCTGGAGTACCGGGCCGGAGAAGCCGCCGAGCAGTACCTGAACAGGATACAGAACCGCGTGGAAGAGGTCGAGGAGGTCCTCGGCACGGAGTCAACCAGAGAGCCGAGAGAGGTCCAGCGAGAGCTCGTGGACGTCTTCTCCGTAGAGCCGGACCAGCTCGAGGACACGGTCCGCAGGTTCAAGCGGGAGGAAGAGGAGAGAAGAGAAACCATCAAGAGGCTCGCGGACTACACCGGCTCAGAGATCAGGATGGAAGAGGTCAGCGGTAAAGGGACGGTCGAGAGAGCGGAAAGCCTCTTCGAGACCTGGAAGGAGCACGAGAAGACGATCGAGGAGCTCGAGGACCGTATAGAGGAGGTGGTCGAGGACCGCATCGATGACGGGGTAGAGGAGGAGGTCCCGACCGACAACGTCGGACTACTCATACAGGTCGCGAAGAAGCTCTCGTCGAAACACGACACCGTCGTCACTCTCGTGGGAGAAAAGGGAGCCGTATCTGCCTCTGGAACGGACGTAAGCGCCCGGGAACAGCTCCAGAAGTACTCGGATGACGTCCAGGGCGATGATAGCTTCGCGAAGGCGTTCGACCTCTAGTCCATGCAGTAGGAAAGCCCGTTCCTTACCGTCGCCAGCCCCTTACATACCGTGGAGTCCAGAGCCGTTTCCGTGAGGTTCTCGGTAGGCAGGACCTGCGTGGGTGCGGCCGAGTTCGAACCCACGACGACTATCGCGGGGTAGGCCGTCACGTTGGCCTCGGTCACCATAACCGAGTACTCAGTGTAGTTCGCGAGGTTCATGTAGACCTGCGGGTCGAACCTGTCGGTCACCCCTTTCAGCTCCGCAAGACGGGATTTGCCTTCTTCGGTCGCGTAAAGGCCGTTCACGAACGCGACGTTGTTGACGACCGCCAGCTGGCTCTGGGCACTGTAGGTCAGGTTGTAGGGTTCGGTGCTGTATCTCTCGGAGGGCATCGTCACCTTCTTGCCCTGGCCTCCCGAGGGGCTCTGGGGGTTTCCCGTGTTCACAAGGCCTGAGAAAGATGCGATACCTCCGAAGGCGAATCCTCCTCCTATAAGAAGAGCGACGAAGACCGTCCCGTACTTTTCTATCAATCCCATGGAACGGGTTTTGTCGGAAAGCGTTAAAGAGATTTGGTGGAAACTTGTTAATTATGATAGTAGGATTCAACGTGGATTCGCTGGAGGCTTCCAAGGAAGGAAGCGCCCAGGGCAACGTTCAGATAAACTACAACCCGCAGATAGACAATGTCGAGGCCACGGAGGTCAACGCCTTCGACGAGGAGGTCGCGAAGGTCGACTTCACCTTCATCGTCTCCTACGAGGCAGGAGGCACGGAGGGAGCACAGATCAAGATGGCCGGAGACCTTCTCTGGAAGGGTAACCTCGAGGAGATGCTGGAAGCCTGGGAGGAGGAACAGGACCTGCCCGAGGAAGTAGCTCCCCCGCTGATGAACGAGCTCTACCGGAAGCTTATATCCGAGGCTGTAGGTGTCGCGGACACGCTCAACCTTCTTCCGCCGGTCCCTACGCCGCAGGTCGAGAGGCAGCAGTAGGTCACTGCCTCTTCAGACCCACCATCCTCTTCTTTTCATCAAGGAACTCCTCCGGATACGTGAACACTTCATCCTTCTTCTCCAGTATGTTGAGAACCCTGTGGACGTCCTGATCGGTCCAGGACATCCTTTCCGCCAGAAGCTCGACGTGAGGCCTGTCTCCCGACTCTATTATACTCGATACCTCGCGGACCAGTTCCTCCTCTCGCTTCACAGAATAACTTTAAACCCGTGAACGGGAAAAAACTTTGTATGTCGGGACAGGGAGAGTACCAGGAACTGCTGGAGAAGCTTGAGGACCAGATCGAGGTCGCGGAGAAAGATTTCTCGAAGATAAAGGACGAGGACGCCGAGGGAAGCCTCAGGGAGAAACAGGAGAAGGCTGAGAAACTTATCGGCGAGATCCACGACCAGATAGAGTTCCTCGAGGAACGGATGGAGGAGATCGAACAGAAAGATTAAAAATTTTTATCGACGTAATCAAAAACAGGTGATAAGATGAGAAGACTGCAGAGAAAGGATAGCTTCGAGGACCTGTTCGACCAGATGGAGGAGTTCTTCCAGCAGTTCCAGGAGATGGGAAGAGATATCACGGGACTGGAGACCGGTCTGCCGGTCGACATCCAGGAAGAGGACGGCAAGTACATCCTCTCGGCGGACATGCCAGGAGTCAACAAGGAAGAGATAGATATCAAGGCAGACGAAGACTCCGTGGAGATAACCGCAGAAAGCGATGAAGAGATCAAGGAGGAGAACGAGAAGTACGTCCGCAGGGAAAGATCCTCCAGGACCTTCAGGAGAAAAGTGATGTGGCCGGGACCGGTCGAGACCGACTCGATAGAGGCTAACTACGACAACGGAGTCCTGAAGGTCTCCGCCGAGAAGCAGGAAGACGCCGGCAGAGAGATCGAGGTAGAGTGACCTCACCGCCGTTTTTTCTTAATTTCTGACGACAACACTGTCCTCCCTATGCTGGACATCCAGCTCGCGGTCGAAAACCCGTATGACCTCGAGGTTGGTCTGCATGTGCGGCGTCATCTCCGGGGCGGAGTACTCCCCTCCGACCACCGCAGCGAAGACCATCAGCTGGTCCGCAAGGAAGGGATCGACAGCAGCCCCTGAACCGTGGAAACTCCTGAAATCCTCGACGGCCTCTCGCGCCACCTCTTCGGACCTCTTCCCCTTCTCGCCCAGGGCGTCGAAGCCCGCGACAGAGTCCCGGTAAACCGCCCTGACCATCAGCGAGGACCCCGGCGAATCCGTCTCGACGTACTCGACCTCCTTATCCAGTTCTGTGGAGACGTGGTCGTTCTTCAGCATCCTCGCGGCCTCGTCAGCCTGCCGGTCCGCCACGTTTGAGTCCCTGAGGTCTGTTGACGCCTTCGAGTAGATCTCGAACCTCTCGAGCTGTCCCCTCTCCACGAGCTCTATCCTGTCCATCGAGAACTCCGACGTCTCGAGCGTGACCTCGCCTCCTCCAGCAGGGTAGAAGCCTGTTCTCTCCAGCTCCAGGGAACCGCTGAAGCCGTGCCTGCGCAGCACCCCCATCTTCACGCGTCGATGCCACTCCACGGTCGGGGACCACTTCACGTCGGTTCCTCCCTTCGCCGTGAGCCTGAAACCTCCGGAGAACTGGGTGGTGACGGGCAGGACCGTGTCCAGCAGAAGGGTGGTGCTCCCTGCCGTACCGATGTTCGCGGTGAAACCTGTGCTGTCGAGCCCGGAGGGCCGGAACTCGATCTCCCCGGAGCCTTTGCTGTCACCACGGACCTCCGCATCGGCTATCCTCGCCGCGGCCCTGACGCATTCGAGATGCTGCCTCTTCAGACCCGGTTCGGGGCGTGAACCCCTGATTTTCTCCATCCTGAAAGGTTGTCCGGTGACCGCAGAAAGGGAGAGCGCGGTCCTGAGCATCTGCCCGCCGCCGCTGGAGCCGTCGATCTCTATCATAACCTCCTGTTCACATGGAAAACTGATAACTCTTCCCTCCGGATACAACCCCATGAGATCATTCAGGCAGGACCCCGGCGAGATGGAGAAGCTACTCGAGTTCCTGGGAGAGGACCTTGAAAACGTGAGGCGTGTCGTCAGTCGCTGCGAGGAGGAGGGACTGGACGTCGAGTTCGAGGTCCATCCCGTCGCAGAGACGGCCCAGCAATCCGTCGAGTACTCGGACGTCGAGCTCTCCCAGATCGTCAAGACCCTCGTCTTCATCGGGGAGGAACCGGTAGCGGTCCTCTGCCCCGGCGACAGGGAGGTCAGCGAGTCTCTCCTGGAGGAGGAGCTGGGGACCGGCGTCAGGCTGGCGAACCCGGACGAGGTCGAGGACGCCACAGGCTACGTGGTGGGAGGCGTCTCACCGTTCGACCTGGACATCCCGGTCCTGATTGAGGAATCGATCATGGAGCACGAAGAGGTCCGTCCCGCCGCGGGCTCCAGGGTGATAGGCGCGGCGATCTCGCCCGGAGAGCTGAAGGAGACCACGGGCGGGAAGACGATGGAACTCAGCTGACAGGTTTTAAGGTTCGGGTCGACGGTCCTCACCATGGCGGCTGAATACGGCGATCCCGTGGAGAAGTTCGGTTCACTTGTCGCGCGTTACAGGACCGCGGTGGACGCGGACTTCCCCGAGGAGGACCTGAGAGAGGTGCGCAGAGAGGCGATGGCGTACGCCGATGCGCTCCGGGAGAACGAGGAGTTCTGGGGCGAAGACAGGCCGGCCTACGCGGAGTTCCACGACCGCGTCAGCGAACACTCGTTCGAAGAGGAGGCGCTGAAGGACCTGCTGGAGGAGGTCGAGGAGATCGACCGGAAGGCAAGAGACCACTACGATCTGGAAAACGAGCTGGAGATGGGAGGCCCTGACATGGATCCCGGCGGCGGAGGTCCTCGCCCGGCGCTGTGAGGCCTGAAACGTTTTAACTCTTCACCGGGAATTCTTCTGCATGGAAAAGGAGAAGCGCAAAGAACTGGTCCTCCGTAACACCGAGGAGGTCGTCACCGAGGAAGAACTCGAAGAAGTACTTGAGAAAGACGAGCCGAGGTGCTACGTGGGCTATGAGACTTCAGGACCGGTTCACCTGGGACACTGGATCTCCGTGCGGAAGATGCTGGACCTGCAGAAGGCCGGATTCCAGCCGGTAATCCTGTGGGCGGACCTCCACACCTACCTGAACAAGAAGGGAGAGGAGGACTGGATACAGGACATGATGGACTACTGGCAGGCGACGTTCGACGCGCTGGGCCTTGACGCCGAGTACGTCCGCGGCCGGTCCTTCCAGGAGGACACCGAGTACTTCCACGACATACTTGAGATGTCCCAGGAGACTACCCTGAACAGGGGGAAGAGGGCGATGGCCGAGATCGCCTCCGGAGAGGACACCTACACCTCTCACGTCATCTACCCGCTGATGCAGGCGCTCGACATAGTGCACCTGGACCTTGATCTCGCGGTCGCAGGGATCGACCAGCGAAAGGTCCACATGCTTGCCCGTGAAAAGCTGCCGAAGCTGGGATACGACAAGCCGACCTGCCTCCACTGGCCGATCCTCGAATCCCTGGCCGGAGAGGGCGACAAGATGAGCTCATCGAAGAAAGAGACGATGTTCCCTCTCCACGCCGACGAGGAAAGAATCCGGGAGACCATCGAGGACGGCTACTGCCCGCAGGGAGAGGTCGAGGGCAACCCTATAATCCAGATCGCGGAGTTCTTCATCTTCGGCGCGGACCGGGAACTGGATATAGAGCGGCCGGAGAAGTACGGCGGCGACGTCCACTACTCGGAGATAGGACCGCTGAAGGAGGACTTCGAATCGGGAGACCTCCACCCGCAGGACCTGAAGGAAGCCGTGGCGGAAGAGGTCGTGGAACGGTTCGAGCCGGTCCGTGAGAAGTTCCGGGAGGAACCGGAGCTGCTGGACCCTCTCGAGGAGATCGGCCACGAGAAGCCTTCGTATATAGAATAGAAGTCTGAAGAGGGTCAGTCTTCCTCTTCAGGGTCGTCTTCCTCGACCCATATCCTTACCTTTCCGGGAGGGGCGTCGAACGGCCTCTTCCCGAACCTTATGTTCTCGGAGAGGTCCATCGCCTCCTCTATCTTTTCGAACTCTTTCTCCGTGACGACCTCTTCCTTGAGTTCCATAGGTTTCTTCTCGTCGAACTCGTAACCGGCAACTTCTTTCATATCAAGGAAATGGAAGCGGAGACTTATCACCGTGTTGTTCCTGAGGCTCAGGTCCTACCAGTTGACTCCCTTCACCTCTCCCCAGAACACGGAGAGAACGAACAGCAGTCCGAAGAGAAGGTTGTTCACGATGGCGGGGAGAGGTCCTATGGCTCCGGCCTGGTAGGCATTGTTGAGAATCGCCGAGATCAGCAGGGCGTCGAGGCCTGCGAGAGTGAATATCGCCATCTTCTGGCCGTCAGCACCTCCAAGCTCCCTCGCGGTCTTTAAACCTATCACCCCTATGGCGATTCCGGCCGGTACAAGCGTCAGAGGCCAGATCTTGCCGGCGAGAGGCGGCAAAAGCCGGGAGAATATACCTGCGCCGATCGCTATCGAGGCCGCTCCCATCCCCCAGAAAACCCGGTCATATCTCTCATAGGAGGAGTAGATGAAGGCCGTGACGAACTTCCACATCACGGCGGTGGCACCGAAGATGAAAACGTGTCCCATCATGATCACTGCGGGATTCGCAGGACCTGTGAAGTGGGCCATGCCGGAGTACACCAAGAGCATGAACAGTCCGAGAAGCCCCATGACGTAGGAGGTGAGCTTCGTTATCCTTCTGAGACCTCTGCCCTGCCTGAAACGCCAGTAGAGGAACACCGAAGTGGCCAGGAACATCACACCCTCGAAGAGATTTGAGGTCGCGTACAGGTCCGCCATACATCAATTCTGGAGAACTCTGAATAAAAAAGGACAGGGTGGGTTCAGGGGAGCCTTCACCAGTTGACGTCTTTGATCTCTCCCCAATAGACGGCGAGGACGAACAGACTGCCGAAGACCAGGTTGTTCACGATGGCGGGGAGAGGTCCTATGGCTCCGGCCTGGTAGGCATTGTTGAGAATCGCCGAGATCAGCAGGGCGTCGAGGCCTGCGAGAGTGAATATCGCCATCTTCTGGCCGTCAGCACCTCCAAGCTCCCTCGCGGTCTTTAAACCTATCACCCCTATGGCGATTCCGGCCGGTACAAGCGTCAGAGGCCAGATCTTGCCGGCGAGAGGCGGCAAAAGCCGGGAGAATATCCCCACTCCTATCAGGATCGATACCCCGCCCAGGGCCCAGAACACCCTGTGATACTTCTCGTAGGAGGAGTAGAGGAACACGGTTATGAATTTCCACATGTAGGCGGTAGCCCCGAAGACGAAGATATGGATTACGGACACACCGCCAAGTATATCGGGAGGAGTGAAAAGCACGTACGAGGCGTAGATCCCTGACATGAACATCCCCAGGAGCGCCATCACGTAAGTCGTTAGTTTTGTAACTCTCTGAAGACCTGTACCGCTTCTCATCCTCCAGTAAAGAAAGACAGATGTAAGGAGGAAAGCCAGGCCCTCGATACCGTGCGAGGCAACGTATAGGCTTGTCATGGGAAAGGTCTTGAGAAACTCGAATAAAAATAATACTGGTAGGATCTTCCAACAAACGTATTTAAGCCTCCGGATAGAAGTTTATTGTGTGGTCACCAATGAAGGGTGGACGCTTTTCTCACGACCCCGCACCTGGCCTTTGACCTAGGTGCAACGCTCTTTAAAACCCGTGATAAACTGTTTCTTGGTGAGCTGAATGCTTGACATCGAACTTTTCAGGGAGGACCCGGAGACTATCAAACAGAGCGAGGAACGCCGCGAGAAGGACCCGGAACGCGTCGACGAAGTGGTCGAACTGGACCGTAAGTGGCGCGACACGCTCCAGGAACTCCAGGAACTCCGGCAGGAAAGGAACGAGGTAGGAGACGAGATAGCCGAGGCCAAGAAGAACGGCGAAGACGCCGGAGAGAAGATAGAGAGGATGCAGGAGGTCAAGGAACGCATCGAAGAGCTAGAGGAAAGAGAGGAAGAGCTGAAAGAGGAGAGAGACGACCTCCGGTACCAGATCGGGAACATCCTCCACGAGACGGTCCCTCAGGGCGAAGACGAGGACGACAACGAGGAGATAAAGAACTGGGAGCCCGAAGAGGGACGTGACGAGGACGCAGAGCTCGCGGCAGACGTGATCGAGAGGAACGACCTCGCCGACACGGAGAAAGCCGTTCAGCTCGCCGGCGAAAGGGCCTATTACCTGAAAGAGGACCTCTTCCGGCTGAACCAGGCGCTGATAAACTTCTCGATGGACCTCCTGAGGGAGAAGGGATTCACCCCGATGCAGACTCCCTACATGCTGAACAGGGAACCTATGGAGGCAGCCGCAGAACTGGAGGACTTCCACGAACAGCTCTACAAGATGGACCGGGAGGACAAGTACCTGATCGCGACCTCGGAGCAGACCCTGGCGACCTACCACTTCGACGAGATCCTCCAGCCGGATGAACTCCCGAAGAAGTACGCAGGTTTCTCGACCAACTTCCGGCGTGAGGCCGGGAAGCACGGCGAGGAGACCCGCGGGATCTGGAGGATCCACCAGTTCGAGAAGGTGGAGCAGTACATATTCTGCGAGCCGGACGAGTCGTGGGACCGGCACGAGGACCTTCTCCAGAACGCGGAGGAGGTCATGCAGGAGCTCGGCCTTCCCTACCGGGTCGTAAACGTCTGCACCGGGGACATGAACGATAACGCCGCCAAGAAGTACGACATCGAGGTCTGGAGACCGCCGCTCGGAGAGTACGGAGAAGTTGTCTCGTGCTCGAACTGCACGGATTACCAGGCCCGGAAGGTCGGAGTCAGGATAAGGCGGCCGGAGGACAACGAGACCGCCCACACGCTGAACGCGACCGCCTGCGCCACCCAGAGGGTCATGACGGCGATCATAGAGAACAACCAGGCCGATCAGGGGATCAGGATACCGGAGCCTCTCCAGGACTACATGGGCGGACAGGAGTACATAGAGCTCCAGGAGGGATAGAGCCCCCTCCCTTTTTTCTCTTCGAGTGGTGTACCGGGTAGTACAGACCCGTCCATATACCTCGACCCACATTTCTTTACCATGCGGGACCGCAGTTTCGACAGAAGCGGCAGTTACAGAGAGTTCACGGAAAACCCGGAGAAAGGCAGCGAACTCGTGGACTCCGGATGGGGCTACGATGAGGTTAGAGCGGCCGAGGAAGAGATCGAGAGGTTCGGAGAGGTGAGGGAAGACGAGAGCCATTTCTTCCAGGACCTCGGGCAGGATGAACTCGCCTTTGTGATAGAGGAGCTGAGCTCGGGCCCCAAAACCGTTGGAGAGATAGCGGAGAGGCTTTACGACGACAGGTACGGGGACGAGGACCCTGGCTGGAAAGAGAGCCGCAGGAGGAAAAGAGAGCTGGAGGACAGAGTGGGACAGGCGTTCAGGTATCTACGGATGAGAGGTCTGAACTTCGATACCGACCTGACGGTGGACTGGGGCCTGAGGATCGAGCCGAGGACGGACTGAAAACGGGAAAAAGGAAGAGGTAAAGAGAACTTTTGAGAGGACTATAGCCGGTCCAGAGGATCTTCCTCGAGTAGGTCCTCGACACCGGTGGGCTCTTCGCCGTATGCCTCCTGGGTGTAGCCCGTAGTATCGTTCACCAGGTCCACGGCGTCGAGCTCTTCCGGCTCTTCTCCTCTCGCAAGGTACTCGTCCTCAAGCAGGTTGCCGTACTCCTCGTGTGCGGAGAGTTCGTCTTCAGCGATCCTGAATCACCTCGTGTTATATTTCGGGTTTTTGAAGGTTTTTCATCGGAACGGTATGGTATAGCGGTGTTGTGTGTTGTTTGACAGCAGTTCTGGAGTGGTTTTCTAGAAGCGCGGCATGAACGCCGCGATGAATACGTGCTTCTTCCAGAAGCCGGTGTTGATGGAGGTGTGGGATACTGCTGAACCTGTCCGGAGTCGTGAGAAATTTTCTCGGATAGCTTTCAGACCTTCAGCGTCCACTTTACCGGCCTCTACCTCTCTAAATTGTGCTGCGAGCTTTAAAACCGTTTGGTATTGTCGGAGGGGAGGTACACCTATTTTTTCAAGTTAACCGGCGCACCTGTTCTGTAGTCATGGAGACCACGGTGATGATAGGTGAGAAGCCGAAGGTGGCGAGCAGGCTGGCGAACGCCCTCGGCGATTACTCGATAAAGGAGAACAGGGGAGTCAAGAACTACGTGCTGGAGACCGGCGACAGGCGCGTGATAATCTCGCCGGCAGTAGGACACATCTTCAACCTGGAGGAGCAGGAGGACGGCTGGGACTATCCCGTGTTCGACGTGGAGTGGGAGCCGATATTCGAGAACGACGATGACGCGGGCTACGTGAAGAAATACTACAACAACCTCCGGGACCAGCTGGAGAAGGCAGATAACTATATTAACGCCTGCGACTACGACGTGGAGGGGTCCACGATCGGCGGCGTCATACTGAAGGAGATGATCGACGCGCCGGACGAGCGGATACAGAGGATGAAGTTCTCCACCCTCACCGCCTCGGACCTCAGGGACGCGTTCGACGACCTCGAGGGCTTCGACAGTGGGATGACCGAGGCAGGGATCACCCGGCACATACTGGATTTCTACTACGGTGTGAACGTCTCCCGGGCGCTGATGCAGGCGGTCCGGGAGAACGACCGGTACAAGACACTGAGCACGGGCCGGGTCCAGGGACCGGCGCTGAAGATACTGGCGGACCGGGAGCGTGAGCGCCGCGCCTTCGAGCCCGAGGACTACTGGGAGTTCTTCCTCCACAACCCCGAGTTCAGGGCGAAATGGCAGGGAGAGGACGAGGACCGGGTCTGGGACGAGGAGGTCGCCCGGCAAATGTTCGAGGACATGCAGACGGAGGACCAGGCGGTCGTGGACAACATCAAGGTCAACAACTACAAGCACAACCCTCCGACGCCCTTCAACCTGACGGACCTCCAGCAGTCCGCCTCCCGCCAGTTCAACATCAACCCGAAGAGGACCCAGTCCATCGCCCAGGACCTGTACGAGGACGGCCTGATCTCCTATCCCCGTACAGAGTCGCAGAAACTTCCCGCGAAGATAGGGTACAAGAACCTTCTCGGGAAGCTGAAGAAGAACGACAAGTACGAGGACCTGGCCCAGAAGGTGCTGGACAAGGAAGAGATCTACCCGAGGCAGGGCAAGAAGACCGATGACGCACACCCGGCGATTTACCCGACGGGAGAGCATCCCTCCGGGCTTTCAAAACAGGAGAGACAGGTGTACGACCTGATAGTGAAGCGTTTCCTCGCGGTCTTCGGGGACGCCGCGAAGCGTCAGTCACTCACCATGACGCTGGAGGTGAAGGGCTACGAGTTCCAGGCCAAGTCCAAGGTCACCAAGGAGAGGAACTGGTTCAACCTGTACGACCCGTACGTGAACGTGGAGGAGGCAGAACTTCCGGAACTGGAGGAGGGCGAGGTCCTCGACATCGAGGAGTTCGAGCTGGCGGAGAAGGAGACCAAGCCGCCCCGCCGCTACTCCCAGTCAGGGATCGTCTCGGAGCTGGAAGACCGGGAACTGGGCACAAAGGCGACCAGAGCCGACATAATCGACAGGCTCTACTCCCGGAACTACATCGAGGGCGATCCCATCGAGGTCACGGACCTCGGGCTGGCGATCGTCTCCGCGCTTGAGGACCACTGCGAGGACGTCCTCAGCGAGAAACTGACCCGGGAGTTCGAGGAGAAGATGGAGGCGATCCGCGACGGCCAGGAGACCCGGCAGGAGGTCATCGACGAGGCCCGTGAAGAGCTTGAGGAGATACTTCAGAAGTTCAAACAGGAGGAGAAGGAAATCGGCGCCGAACTCGTTGAGACCATCGACGCGGAGAGGGACCGCAGGCGCCAGCTCGGTCCCTGCGACCGCGAGGGATGTGACGGAACGCTGAGGATCGTGAAGACCGGCGGAAGCCGTTTCGTCGGCTGCTCCAACTATCCGGACTGCGAGAACACGTACCCGCTCCCGAACAACGGGGACATCGAATCGATGGAGAAGGAGTGCGAGGAGTGCGGGAAGCCGATGATAAGCGTGACCCGGAAGAGCTCCAGCAACTACTCGATGTGCGTGGACCCAGACTGCCCGTCGAAGGACGACTGGTAGACATTTATTCGTTACCTTCTAATAACAATCCATGAATGAGGAGTACTCCGGAGTCTCCACCAGGGATTTCCTGAAGCTCGTGGGCGGCTTCGGAGCCGGAACCATAGGCCTCAGAGACCTTGCGATACTCGGCGCGGACCTTTCAAGAGGGAAGTACCTTAACGGGAAGCCAAGCTCCGCGCAGGACCCGGAGGCGTTCGAGAACGCTGTCGAGGGGGAGCTACCGGTCCGTTACTTCCAGCTCTACCGCGGTGAGAAGGAGCACGAGTACGACGAGGAAGCGGTATTCGACGAGATGGACTCGGCGCTTGACGAACTGGAAGAGATCAGGACCGACCAGGAATGGTACGAGTTCGACCTGGACGAGTACAAGAACTTTGACGGCGTGGAGACGCCCGCCCTCTCGATGCACGACAGCGAGAACCTCCACGAGTTCATGGAGGAGTTCCACGAAGCTTTCAGCGAGGAACAGGCAGAGGAAGGAGTAAACCTTCTCATCTCAGACTACCCGACCGGGAACGCAGCCGGTCTGGCGCTTCCGGAGGACCGGGGTTTCGAGACAGGTTACGCCCTGCTGAAGAACCACGAGGAGATAGATTACGCGGCGGTCCACGAGACAGCACACGTCCTCGGACTCACCCACACCGCGATGGGAGGGATGACGAACACGTTCATCGGAAGGATCGCGGGCGCGCTCGAGCCAGGGTACTTCGGACCTGAAAGCAAAGAAAAATGGGAGAAGATGAAGGAAGAGAGGTTTCAGGAGGGTCCGTAGCCCGCCGGGTCCTCGCCGTCGAAGTGCTCGTTCCCGAGCTGGGCGTACTCCTCCTGGTCGTACTCCGGGATCCAGCCGCCGTCCGCGGCGATCCTCGGCTTCTCCGTCTGAGGGATCTCGACGCCGAACTCCTCGAGCGCCTCGATAGCGGCGTCGCTGGCGATCTCCCGGTCCGGCTCGTACGTCTCGCTGACCCCGTTGTTCGCGCCGATGTACTCGCCGAACTCCTGCCAGTGCTCGCCCCTGGCTCCTCTGACCGCGGCGTGGTCCCCGACGATGTCGATCGCCTCCTCGTCGGAGTCGTAGATGAAGAGCGCGGACCCGCCACGGATCTCCATCTCGTAGATCTCGTCTCCTATCTCCTCGGTCCGGTCGTCCTCTGCGATCGGCTCGGGGTCGTCCATCGCCCAGGTCTGGGAGTAGCCGTCTCTAATAGCTATCACCTCCTTCCATCGATACAGCGGTTTTGCATCGGTTTACAGGTCCGGTATGGTCGTGTAGTGTTGTCATGGGAAAAACACCTGTCGAAAAACAGAGAACTCACACCAGCACGGACACCGTCACAGCCACCAGCAGCAGTACAGGTACCAGGTCAGAAAGAACGGCTGTTAAAGCGTGGTCCGTGGAGAAACCGTCCGCCTTCCCGGCGGACCTCTCTGAAGTTCGTCTACGAGAACTGCAGAACGCGTCCACCCTCTGAAGACCCTCCGTTTTCCCGGGGCTCCGGCAGAGCGAGAGCTCCCTGTACAAAACGTCCACCCTTCCGATGGGCCGGAGAGCCGTGAAGCAGACGCATTAGGGACCTATTCCCGGCCGAGAGTTAAAAACCTTT
>JBDGSJ010000027.1:0-8320 GCA_042217585.1 Candidatus Nanohaloarchaea archaeon
CAACAGGCTGGTCGAGGAGGACTTCCACGAGGAGCACGACGCCATAATCATCGGAGCGGGAGGACAGCCCGCCAGGGGAACGAGAAGACTGATCAACATCATGCACAACAGGCTGGACCTCCCGGTCTACGTCTTCACAGACGGCGACCCCTGGGGGTACTACATCTACTCCGTCCTGAAATCCGGGTCCATGAGCCTCGCATTCCAGTCCGACAGGCTCGCGACCCCGGAAGCCAAGCTTATCGGCATGACGATGGAGGACATCGACGAGTACGACCTCAACCACGTGACGGAGAACCTGAAAGGGAAGCCGGAGGACTCCGGCGGACCGACAAAGGACTACAAGCGGGTCCACGACGTGATGGACTACGAGTGGATGCAGACCGAGGAATGGCAGAAACAGCTCCAGACCATGCTCGACAAGGGCGCCAGGGTGGAGCAGCAGGCCCTCGCCTCACAGAGCCTGGAGTTCGTCGCCAACACCTACCTGCCGGAGAAGATCGAGAACGACGAATACCTCAGCTAGGAGAAGGAGAGGGATTCTCCCCCTCCACCGATCTCCTAATGGTTTAAAAAACTCGACCGTTCCATCAAGTTCACGGAGACCGGGCCGCTCGCCCGGCGACGGAACGGCCTCATCTCCTGCCCAGGTAGCTCAGCAGGTAGAGCGCCACGCTGTTAACGTGGTGGTCGCAGGTTCGAGCCCTGCCCTGGGCGCTGAACCTTTTTCCACAGTCCTCCTTCTGAAACCTTAATTAACGGTGAGAGGAAATCCGTACTCATGGAAGTCAAGGGTGTCGTGCTGAAGAACCAGAAAAGGTTCGTGAAGGACCGGTACGGAGAAAAGGGCTGGGAGGACCTGACCGGGGAACTGGACGAGGAATCGGCCGAGGTTCTCCAGGAAACGATACTGGAGTCCAGCTGGTATCCCTACGGGCATTTCAGGGAGATGAACGAGAAGGTATCCGAGGTCTTCGACGGCGAGGATAGCGTCAGGGAACTCGGAAGGTATGACACGGAGAAAGCGCTCTCCGGGGTCTACAGCATATGGGCGAAGTTCTCCAGCCCGCAGGGACTCGCGAAGAGAGCTCCCGAGATATTCAACAAGCATTACAGGCCGATAGAGGTGGAGGTCGTCGAGAACCGGGAAGATAGAGGAGTGCTACGGCTCTACGGCTTCCCAGAGGATGATGAACTGGTGGAGAAACTGATCTCCGGCAACCTGGAGAAAGGGTCCAGCATGGTCGGCGCCGGGGACCCGGAAGTCGAGATCGCCGCTTCAGTCACTTCTGGAGACGAGTACACAGAGTTTAAAGTCGACTATGACGGATGATTATACAGGAGCAGAGGACTGAAAGCCTATGGAAGTCAAGGGAGTCACGCTGAAAAACCAGGAGAAGTTCGTGAAGGAGAAGTTCGGAGAGGATGGATGGGAGGACCTCATGGAAGAGTTCAGCGAGGACACCCGGGAACTGATGGAGGACACTGTCCTGAAGTCGAGCTGGTATCCTTTCGATTCGTTCAGCGAGATAACCCGGAAGATATGCGAGGAGTTCTACGACGGGAAACCCAAGGACGCCAGGGAGCTGGGAAGGTTTCACGCAGAGGAGGTCCTTTCCGGCATATACAGAGTATGGGTGAAGTTCACGGACCCGCAGGGACTGGCGGACAAGTCGCCCATGGTCTTGAGGAAGCATTACAGGCCGATAGAGGTGGAGGTCGTGGAGAACGTGGAGGGAAAGGCCCGCATCCGGATAACGGAGCTCCCGGTGGAGGACAGGTACTTCGAGGAACTGGTAGCGGGAAGCATGGAGAGAGGACCTGAACTGGTTGGCGCCGAAAATCTCGAGGTGGAGATAACCAGTTCTATCGCCTCCGGAGATGATTACATAGAGTACCTGGCTACCTACGACTAGAGCTGGAAAGGCCGCGATCATTTAAAAACGGCTGAGAAATTATACATATGTTTACTGAGATTTCTGCCGGTTTGGTGGTTCAGGACGGTAAAATTCTATTAACTCAGGACGACGAAACCGGCGTGTGGGGACCTCCCACGGGCTTCACGCAGGACGGAGAGCTTTCGGAGGACGTGGTCCGCAGGGTCGTCTCGGAGATGGCGGGATGTGAGTGCTCGATCCTGAGGTACCGGCAGAGGCTGAAGAACGAGTTCGAGGTGGACGGCGAGAAGTTCACTTTCCAGCCTTTCTCCGCGGAGATAGATTCGGAGCCTGATAACGGGGAATGGGTGCCTCTTTCCCAGCTGGAGTCCAGAGAGCTTGCGAGACCTCTACACGAGATAAGAGAGGAGATGACGGAGAGGCTGTAGCTCTTCTTCCGCGGATTTTTTAATCAGGAGGACCAATCTGGTGGTGTGGGCAGGGAAGACGACAACTCCCGGATATTCTACGGACTGTCAGCGGTCTTCGTAGCTCTTGCGATAGGATACTTCGGTTTCGTGTACCTCGGGAGCCTCTCACCCTTCACGATCTCTGTGCTGATGTTCGCCGTCACTGCGGCACTGTTCCTTGCCGGGGGTACGAGGCAGGGAGACGCCCGGATGCTGCTTTTCCTTTCCTCCGCGGGCTCCTACATGGGTCTGCTCGGTTACCTCTACACCCATTTCATCAACTCCACCGACGGCGTGATGGTTTCGCTGGTCTTCTCCGCGGGCCTGTTCGCGCTCGCCGGTTACACCGTCACCAGGAAAGAAGATATGCTGCCCGGCACAGAGGCGGTGAAGAAGGCGGTCAGCATCATGATAATACTTCTGCTGGGTCTGACGTTTTACGACATCTACTTCACCTCTACGGCCTTCAGCGTCGAACTCGAGGACCGTGTATCCCTGGAACCCGGCCAGAACGTGATAGGAGAGGTGAAGGTCCAGAAAGAGGGCTACATACCGGTCGAGATGGACGGGGTACAGGTATCCTACTGCGTCCACGACGGCCGCGGGATCGTGGCGGTGTCGGGAAGGGAGTTCGGCGGCGGGATAACAGGATTCGGACCCACAAGTGAGAGGTATGTTATCAAGGCGGATATACCGCCGGGAGCACTTGAGGACTCGAACATCTCCTCGGGCGAGAGCATTGAGATCATGAGGGTCCAGAAATGCCTGAGGAACGTGAACGAGAAGCGTATAGACGTTACCGTGAACTGAGTCAGGAGCAGCGGGACCTGAAGTCCTCCATCTGCCGGTCCAGTTTCTTCTTCTCCTCTATGACCTTCAGCTTCAGTTCCTTCGCCTTCCTGTACTCCTCGTCCCCGAGATCGAACTCCCGGGCTATCTCAACAGCTCTACGAGCATTTTCATCGGCGCAGAGTATGTCCTCCTGTATCCTTCCGACCTTCTCCCGGACCGAACTCGCGTCGGTAGTCCAGTCCGCCCTCTCCAGTTCTTCCCTGGCCTCCTGCCTGTCATCAAGAAGTTCTCTGGACTCCAGAAGAAGTTCGCTGAAATCATCCTTTGCCTTTTCCTCCGCAGTCTCCGCAAGCGACTCAAGGTCCTCCTCACGGCCCTCCAGTCCTTTACGGGAGCATCTCTCGGCCATCGACCGCCATTCATCGACTATCTCCCTGACGCGTGCGTAATCCCCCTGCTCGAAGGCTGTCATGCACTCGTCCTTGAGATGTTCCTTTTTCGCGCCAGAAAGAGGTCCTCCGCCGGTTTTTATACCTGTCTTTATCTTCTCCTGTATACGGGAGGGCAGCAGACCGCCCAGTAGACCCATACGTTTGAACAGTATTCCAAGACTTAAAATTCTAACGCCGAACAATCGTCCAGCCGGACTGGTACGGTCCCGAGATGCTTCTCCACGGCATAAAATCTTTCCTCGAACCTGAAAGCAGGAAAGGACCTGTGAAGACACATATAGCTGGCGGAGACGACCATTCCGGCACATAACAGACCCTGAGGGTTGAGTAGACGGCAAGAACAAACTTTGATGCCTTCCCGGAAGTCGCGGAACCCTCTCCGGGCGGTTAAATAGCAGGGCTCCAGCATGACTTTCCAGAGGTGTGAACAGTGGAGGATGAGTTCGAGATCTGGGAGAGCGATGAGTCGAGAGCAGTGAGGAAGATGGCGGACCGGGCCGAGAGCCTGGTCTGACCCGGTCCCTCTTTCTTCTTTTCAGGCCCTGACGGCCAGCGGCTCCTTCCTGTAGCATCCCTCACATACGCGCGGATGCTCTCCGAACTCCATTATCGGGATGTTTATCTCTTTTCCGCAGTTGGTGCAGCGGTCCGGGGTGAATCCCTGTGCCTCCGGCGGTATATCTGACGGGTATCCCCTGAACTCGCGGGCGACGATCCGGTCGTGGGTGCTGGTTCTCATCGGTGTCAGAGTTTTGTCGCCGGGGACGTTTTAACCGAGCCGAGGACCTTCCGTCTCTTCCGTCAGAATATTTTCGTGAGTTCGAGGTGGTCTGCGGCGTGGTTTTCGTCGGTCGTATTGGACATCTCGAGTACCGGTAGAAGCTCCTTCCCGAACGGGACCGGTAGAGGGTCCATGAGCCTCATCATCGCACGTGTAACCGGAAGCGGGACCGGTATCACCATGCATCTCCTGCCTTCTTCCCTGTAGATCTTTTTCGCCATCCGGGATATGGTCACAGGTTCCGGACCTGCGGCGTTGACTGTCTCCTGTCCGAGTCCATCTATGGAGATCTCGAGGAGTTCTGCCAGGTCGTCGATATGTATCGGCTGGGTCTCGGCGGGTATCCGGGGGAACATCCTCGTGAGGGAGAAGGACCTTATCATCTCGAGCAGCTGGTTGCCGGGGCCGTAAACGGTCGAGGGACGGATTATCGTCCATCTATCCGCCCTGTCCCTGACAAGGCTTTCGGCCTGTCGCTTGGTGTGGAAGAAGCTGTAGTCGTTCTCGCCTGTTCCCAGTGCGCTCAGGTAGACGACCTTGTCGGCCTGGACCGCGTCCAGCAGGTTTCGGGTGCCGTCGACGTGGACCTCCTGGTACTCCTCCGGGGAGTTGAAGCCGGGTGCGAGCCCTATGCAATGGAAAAGCACGTCGTAGCTCTTTTCAAGTTCGAACTCCTCCGTCACGTCCTGCTCGATGTCGGCGTCCTCGAGTCCGAGCGTATCGACATCGTGGTCCTCCAGCCTTTCCTCCAGAGCCGAGCCTATGAATCCGTTCCCCGCGACAAGCAGTTCCATGTGTACAGTGTTGTGATGGTCCAAGAAGAAAGTTTCCTACCGCCGGAACATCCCCTCGATCCTCCGGGCGTTCAGGTCCTCCGGTGCGGGGATGTGCTCCGTGTCCAGATCGTTTTTCCGGGCCGTCTCCAGCATCTCTCCGTCCCGGGTCATCACTCCGCTGGCTCCCGCGTTCACGTAGTTGGCAAGTATCTCGTTGTCCGGGCTGTGGAGTCCCTGATCGTACATCTCCTCGGCTTCCTTGTCCGCTCCCTGCGGGAACGGCACGAACTCTGCGTCCAGCTTCCGGTAGACTTCTTCGCGGTCCGGTTCTCGGTCGAACTCGGGGTCCTGCTCAAGCCTGTCCCGGGTCTCTGCCCAGACGATCTCCGCCACCTGGACTGATTCCGACCGTCGGCGGACCTCCCTGGCGGTCTCGTCGTTCTTCATCACGTCGATAAGGACGTTCGAGTCCAGCCCGTAGGTCATATGTTACCTCTCGGTGATGAACATTTATATCTCTCCTTCTGGTCCTTTCTGCTCCATCCTCTCGTTTATCAGCACCCGGAGCTTGAGGATGCCGTAGACCAGGTAGGTGTAGATCGCCACCTCGAGGAGGACCGAGAGGAAGATGTTGAGGCGGAACTGCTGGATTAGCTCCGCGAACTGCATCACTACAAGGAGAACAAAGGCTCTGACGAGACGCATCATCCCTTCGCGCCATTCATCCTCGAATATGGTCCTCACGACGTAGTAGGAGGTGGCTATACCTATTAGGCCGAGACCCACAGTGGCTATCTCGTAGATCAGCCTTCCGGAAAGCGGAGATAGCTGTATCGCGACAGATACCACAGATATTTTTTGGTCCGGCCGGAAGTAATTACTTTGGGTTCGGAGGGCAGGATGGAGTTATTTAACTGAAGGCTTTCTTATTTGATGTAGCGTCTAGAGGCTGAAAAGATGGAGTTCAGAGAGATAGGATGGGCGAACCTTGTCTTCATATCGGTGCTGGACCGGCCTCGAAGCATCGAGGAGATATCCGATGAGTGGGATGTGGAAAGTTACAGGGTGGAGTCCCACATGGCCCGCCACGACCTGAAGAGGCTCACCCGCAACAGGCTTCTCAGAGGAAAGGAAGGTGAAAAATACTTCGCCGCTCTGTCCTCGCAGCCGTTCGTGACGGAACTCCGCAACTACCTGAAGACGAACTACGACTCGGTCGCGGACGGAGTGGAGGACAGGATGGAGGATTTCGTCGAACTGATTCAGAGAGACGGTTTCAGGGAGAACGTGCTTTCCATCGACGTGGTCCGGGATTTCTACAACGACGACTTCCGGGAGGCAAAGGAGAACCCTCTCGATCTCTTCTACGTGGTCATGCTGGTCCTGGACGACGACATCGATAGCGTCAGGGAGATAGATATCGAACACGATGCCCAGCCAGTGATGGAAGCCATAAGAAAATACCGTGAAACCGCTAGCAATTCTTGAATGCCTGCGCGACCAGCAGCGGGAAGACCAGCGTTGCCTCAGCCTCCACCTGCGTGTAGTTCGTCTCCTTCTCCTTGATCTTGCCCCATGAAACCGCTTCACGTGGAGGAGCCCCGGAAAGAGAGCCGTCGCCCTCCATCCCGGTCGATATGTAGACCGCGTAGTCGGTCCCGCCGCGGAAAAGGTTCGACATTATCGCCTGGTGCTTCGGGACACCGTCTCCAACACAGATAAGACCGGTCGTCTCTGCCTCTATCGCCTCGTGGATCAGGCTGTCCCAGTCGTCCAGTATCTCTATCCCTATGTCCTCGTCCTCTTCCTGACGGTAGTAGAACATATAGTCCCCGATCTCCGCGTCGATCATCGCGGGACAGTAAACGGGGATGTCGTTCTCCGCCGCATGGTACAGGAAAGAGTCTTCCTCATCTGTCTCCGGGTCCTCTCCAACTTCCTCTCCGAGGGACCGTGCGAGTTCGCTGGGAGTCCGGACCTTTTCATCGGAGAAAAAGTCGTCGAAGAACTTCTCGTTCAGCCATTCCTCCAGCCAGACGTAGTTGTCGGACTCAACGTAGATATTCCCGAGCCTGTTAATGCCTTCTTCCCGGAGCTCGGCCTCGTCTGCGTCCCACTCCCCCATCTTGAACTCTTTCGCGGTCTTGATCACGTCCTCCGTGTGGGAGCCGGCGGATGTTATCATCACATCGACGTGGTCCTCCCTCGCGAGATAGGCTATGACCTCTCTGAGACCGGAGGATACGATGTTGGAGGTGAAAGTCAGGAATATCTTGGCGTCCTCGTCCCTCATCTCCTTCACGATCTCGATGGCCTCCTTCAGGTGGGAGGCCTGGAAGCCTGTCGTGGCGTACTTTTCAATCATTTCGTCCAGGTCGAACTCTCCCCTGAAATCATAGCCTTCGACTTTATCGCCGTCGTGAGGGTTTTCTGTTCCTGGAATCACATGCTCCCTGGTATCCTCCGGGTTTTCCTCGGTCATGGAGAGGTTGTCGCCGGCAAATTTTTTATTTCTCTGACCTGTCCGGGTTGAGGTCGATCATGCCGGATGCGTGGAGCAGGTAGAGCGGTATCCCGGCCGTGAAGGCCGCCAGTGTAACCAGGTAGACCTGACCCGTGGATAGAACCCCGAACAGCGGTTTCAGACCCTCTACCATGAACGGCTGGATGTTGGGGTGGTGGAAAGCGTCCAGCGTGACGTGCAGGACCGCGCCGGCGAAGGATGCGGCGAAGATCCGGGGCCTGCTGATCTCCTGGACTATCCCTGCCTCCCGGACCGCACCGTCGATAGCCGGACGGATGTAGACCATTACAGCTCCGAGGACCGCGGCAGAGACCATCGCGCCGGGATATGTGGAGGGCCAGGAATGGAGCGGTCCGTCAAGGAACCCGAAGAAGACCAGAGTTGCCCTCCAGTCCACCATGAGGTTGGCGGCGAGGAACGTCGGGAAGTCGATGTACCGGAGGAGAAGAAGCCCTGCCAGTATCGCCGGTCCGAGGTGGAAAGGTGTGAATGGCACGATGGAAACTTCCGGCGAGAGGGTTTTAATTCTTAAAGCTCACCTTCAAACACAGTTTCACACGGTTGATGGGCCGAGTAGCTCAGCCTGGGAGAGCGCGTGACTGAAGATCACGTTGTCCCCGGTTCAAATCCGGGCTCGGCCAAATCTCT
>JBDGSJ010000027.1:8420-16143 GCA_042217585.1 Candidatus Nanohaloarchaea archaeon
GTCGCGACTATCGACATGTTCCTGCCCACTACTCCCCCAAGCAGTTGCTGGGTCTTCAGACTGTAGTAAGCTGTTCACACGACAAGCAGGACCGGAAACAAATCCAGCAGGTAGAGCGCCTGTGTCATCTCCAGCGAAGCAGCTTCAACGGCGACTGCAGAGGCAAAGACGACAGAGACCGCTCCCGCGAATTTATTCAGATCTGTGAGCCGCAGACCACCGTCCTCTGAACTCATCGGAAAACTTTTTCTCACGGCCACTTAAAGAATGACATCACCAGGGGTCGTGCTCGAAGCCGTGGTCCTCTGCTCTCTCTATCATCTCCTCCTCGGAGGCCTCGCTCACCGGCTCCATCTGCCACTCCTCGAAGTCATCGTTCATCTTCCGAGTGGCGTTGGCTTCTTCCTCGCTCATAACCGAGACGTTGGCTGTTTCGTCGTTGTAGAGTTCGATTATCCAGTAGTTGTCTTCCTCCCCCATGAGCGATGACCTCTACTGACTTTTTGTGGACCTACTCTTTAAAATCAGTCGATGGACGGCAAACCGTCACATCTCCTCGAGGGGTTCTATGCCCAGCAGCTCCAGTCCCTGGTCGGTCACCCTGACGAACTCCTCCACCAGTTTCAGCCGCCTCCGTTCATCCTCGGGCTCGACGCCGAGGACCCTGCAGCTGTGGTAGAAGCTGTTGAACTCTTCACACAGCGCGGAGAGGTAGTTCGCGATCTTCGCCGGCTCCCTGTGGTCCGCGGCGGACCTCACCTTCTCCGGGAACTCGGAGAGCTTCCTGACAAGCCGGTACTCCTCGTCCGTGAGCTCTCCGGCCAGCTCTCCGTCTTTCTCTGCCTCCCGGAGTATGCTCTTCGCCCTGACGTTCGTGTACTGGAGGTAGGGACCGGAGTCGCCCTCGAAGTCGAGGACCTCGTCCCACTCGAAGACTATGTCCTTGGGCCGGGATACGGAGAGGTTCGCGTACTTTATGGCGCCGAGTCCGACCTCTTCGGCGTTGTTGACCTCGTGTCCCTCGATCTCCGCCGCCTTGTCCCTGGCCTTGTCCATCATGGTTGACAGCCGGATTATGTTCCCCTTCGAGGAGCTCATGGTCTCTCCGGGGAGCTGGAGCATCCCGTAGGAGATGTGCTCGTTCTCGATATCCGTGTATCCGAACCGGTCCGCTATCTCGAACAGCTGCTGGAAGTGGAGGTCCTGCTCCGACGCCACGACGTACATGTTGAGGTCGAATCCCTCCTCTTCTCGTTTCCTGATGTTCGCGACGTCACGTGAAAGGTACAGCGTGGAGCCGTCGTCCCTTTTCACGACCGTGCTCGGATACCTGTCGTCCTCGAAGTCGACGTAGACGCTGCCGTCGTCGTCCTCCTTGAATATATCCTTTTCGATGCCTTCCTCGATTATCTCCTGGGCCTCGTCCGCCACCACGGACTCTCCAGTGACGCGGTCGAAATGTATGTCCATCCTGTCGTACTCTTTCTCGTTGTGCTCGATCGTGGCCTCCCGGAACTTCTTCCAGAGCCTTACAGCCTCCTCGTCGCCGTCCTCTATCTTCTTCGACCATTCCCGGGCCTTCTCCCGGTCCTCCTCGTCGGCCTCGTCGTGAAGCCTGACGTAGAGCTCGTACATGTGCTCCATGGGGTTCTCCTGGAACTCCTCCTCTGACCCCCATTTCCTGTACGCGTAGATCACCTGGCCGTGCTTGGTCCCCCAGTCCCCGATGTAGTTCTCCGAGGTGACGTCGTAGTCAAGGAACCGGAAGATCCTCTGGAGCGAGTCCCCGAGACAGTTGTTCCGGACGTGTCCTATGTGCATCGGTTTCGCGAGGTTGGGGGCAGAGAACTCGACCAGGACCTTCTTCTCCCCCGGCTCAAGGCCGAACCGGTCCTTCCCGAAGGACTCGAACACTGTTTCCGTAAAATTTCGCTTTACGAGGTGAAAGTTCAGGTATCCGGGACCTGCGACATCGACGGACTCCACGATCTCCAGCTCCTCGAACTCCTCGCTGACCTCCTCCGCCAGGCCCCGCGGTTCCTCCCCGAGCTCCGAGGCCGCCTTCATCACGGGATAGGCGAAGTCGCCGTGCTCCGGCTCCGGCCTCTCTATGTCCTCCTCGGAGACATCTACATCGAGTTTTTCGGAAAGCTCCGCGGCCAGCTGTTTTTTGACCTGCCTCATAACTTTCTATTCCCTTGAACCTTCAAAACTGTTGCCGAGCAGCTCCGATTTTACCTCCTCAAGTTCCCCGAACTCGCGGCTCCAGAACTCCTCAAGGTCCCCGGCGTCCTGGCTCCGGGGCTCCTTCACCTCGAAGTCCTTCACGTAGTCCTGCTCCTTCTTCACCCTGTGGTGCGCCTCACGGAAAGGGATCCCGGACTCTACCATCCGGTTCGCGGTGTGGGCCGCATGGACCTCTTCGCGGACCTCGAAGCCGTCCGAGACCTCGAGGCCGGAGACCAGCTCTTCGAGGACCTCCAGGGTCTCAGAAACGTCTTCCAGCGACTGGAAAAGGTGCTTCTTGGTGAGCTGGGTGTCCCGGTTGTAGCCGGAGGGGAGCTTCGAGACCGTCGCCCGGACCGCCTGTACGTGTCCGGTGAACTCCGAGCTCTTCCCGCGGGCGATCTCCAGGACGTCGGGGTTCTCCTTCTGCGGCATGATGCTGGACCCCGTGCAGAACTCCCCCGGTATCTCGAATATCTGCTGGTCGCCGGAGAAGTTGATCAGGTCCTCGCACATCTTTCCGAGGTCCATCATCAGCTGGTCCAGCGCCTGTAGAAGCATCAGCTCGTGTTTTCCGCGGTTGACGCAGTAAACCGGGTTTTCCTGGACCGATGAGAACCCCAGCAGTTCCGCTGTGTGCTCCCGGTCGATCTCCAGCGAGGTCCCGTATCCCGCCGCGGCGCCGAGAGGGTTGCGGTTGAGGACCCCGTAGACCGATCTGAGGAGCTCCAGGTCGTCGATGATCGCGTCAGCGAAGCTGGAGGCCCAGAGACCCGTGGATGAGGGCATGGCCTGTCGCTGGTGGGTGTAGCCCGGTACAAGCTGATTCTCCTCCTCCGCGAACTCGTTCAGCGCCTCCACCAGCTCCAGCGCCTCCCGGGCGACCTGAACGGACCCCTCCTTCATGTAGAGACGCGTGTCGAGGACCACCTGGTCATTCCGGGACCTTCCGGTGTGTATCTTCTTTCCCGCCGCGGTCCTCTCCGTGACTTCCTCCTCGACGAAGGTGTGGACGTCCTCGGCGTCGACCTCCGGCTTCTCGGCGTATATCTCGCGGAGGACCTGTTCCACGGCTTCGAGCTCCTGCTCTTCCAGGTATCCCTGCTCCTCCAGCATCCTGACGTGTGCGATGTTGCCCAGTATATCGTAAGGCAGGAGCTGCTGTTCCAGGCCGTCCGGTTCCCGGGTGTACTCCTCGGTGGTGGAGGAGGTGGAGGGGTCCTCGCTCCACAGCGTCACTCGAACACACCTCCTGAAGTCACTTTTCGCCACCTTTGACCTGGTTGCTGAGCTTGGTCTGGAGCGAGTGGAGCTGTATGAAGCCGGGCGATGCCTCCTGGTTGAATGTCTCGCCCTCCTCGTAGGTCGCCAGCTCGTGGTCGTAGAGCGCCTCTCCGGATTCCCTTCCGACGACCTGCGCCTGACCCTTGTAGAGCTTCAGCTCGACGGAACCTGTAACGTTCCCGTTCATGGAGTCGATGAAGGAGTCCAGGTGGTCCATCAGCGGGTCGAACCAGAGGCCGCTGTACGCCATTTCCGCCCATTCCTGGTCCACCTTCTGCTTGAACCGGTTCTCGTGTTTTGTCGAGACGAATTTCTCCAGTTCTTCATGCGCCTTTATCAGGACCTCGGCGGCGGGGCATTCGTACAGTTCACGGGACTTCAGTCCGACGACGCGGTCCTCCATCATGTCGATTATCCCGACGCCGTGCTTCCCCGCGACGGAGTTCAGCTCCTCCACCATCTCGACCAGTTCCCTCTGCTCGCCGTCAAGGGAGACCGGGACCCCTTTCTCGAAACCTATCTCCACGTACTCTGGTTCGTCCGGCGCCTCCTCGGGCAGGTTCACGAACTGGAAGACCTCGTCAGGCGGCTCTTTACCCGGGTCCTCCAGCGGTCCGCACTCGGTGCTCTTCCCCCAGATGTTCTCGTCTGTGGAGTAGGGAGACCCTGAAGAGGCCTCGACCGGTATCCCGTTCTCCTCCGCGTACTCAAGTTCTTTGTCACGGGTCATGCTCCATTCACGGACCGGCGCCAGTAGCTTGACTTCGGGGTCGAGCGACAGTATCCCGGCCTCGAAACGGACCTGGTCATTGCCCTTCCCGGTCGCGCCGTGGGCGACCGCGTCCGCCTGGACCTCGTGGGCAAGATCGACCGCTTTCTCGCAGACGATGTAACGTGCTATCGCGGTGCTCAGCGGGTATCCCTGGTAGGATGCGTTCGCCTTGATGGCCTTCGAGATGTAGTCGTCGGCGAACTCCTCCTTCGCGTCCACGACGTGCGCCTCTGCACCGAGGTCCTCCGCCTTCTGCTTCACCTCCTCCAGGTCAATGTCGGGCTGTCCCAGGTCCAGCGTCAGAGTGACGACTTCCGCGCCGTACTCCTGCTGTATCCATTTCACCATGCAGGAGGTGTCCAGTCCGCCAGAGTAGAGAAGAACGACTTTGTCTACAGATTTTGGATCAGCGAGGTACTCGATCTGGTCTTTCGTATTCACCTTTCTGAAGAGATTCCATTCCGACCACGGCACGGTCTTCCGCGCCGAAGGTTTAATACCTCGGACCGGAGTTTGAAACAAACACGATAAAAATGTCGCAGATAAAACAAACGTATGTCGACGGCTGCAAAAGTGGAGCTCTACGTCGCGAAAAGACCCTACATCAAGGAGGCGCTCGCAGAGGGCATCGTTAACTACTCAGCACTGGCCCGGAAGATAAGCAGGGAGGAGGACCTGGGGAGCATCGACGCGGTCAAGGCCGCGCTTTCCCGTTACCAGGACCACGTCTCCGATAAAAGGGAAGAGAGGAAGAAAGAGGTCTCGGAGGTCCTCGAATCTACAGGCGTGGAGGTCCGGGACGGCGTGACGGCGGAGAAATCCGGCTCCCGGAACGATGACTCCGTGGTCGCGGCGAGGACTGCTTCCGGATACACGAACGTGGTCCCGGGCGGCGACAGGTCGCTTGTAAGCCTGGAGAGCCCGGAGAAGCTGGAGGAGACGCCGGGGGTGCTGGAGTTCGTGCTTTCCTCTCTCGCCGCGGAGGGTATAAACGTCGACCACCTGATCTCGTGCCGCAAGGACACGCACCTGGTCGTCGACAGGTCCGACGCCCCGGAGGTCCTGGAGCTTCTGCAGGAAAGGATGGTCTAGGGCCTGAAATCATCTATCAGGGCCCTGGCGACCCCGTTGGTCCAGCCGAACCCCACCTGGAGGCTGTACTCCCCGTCCTCAGGCCCGGAGCCCGGATTCTCGACGTTGTACTTCTCCTTCATCACCCCACGGGAGCTGTAGCACTCCCTGCAGGTCCCGATCCACCTGTCTTTCACCTCTTCCGCCAGTTTATCGAAGCCGTAGTTCTCCAGACCGACGACAGCTATCCACTGGAGCGGAGCCCAGCCGTTCGGCCTGTCCCACTGCTGTCCCGTGGACCTCAGCGTGGTCCTCAGGCCGCCCTCCGCGAGGAACTCCTCCTCGAGAGTCTCCGCCACCTCACGGGCCTGCTCCCGGTCCGCAAGGCCGACGTAGAGCGGGTAGAGTGCCGCGAGCGTCTTTCTGCCTGTGACTTCCCCGGTCCTCCAGTCGTGGTCGAAGTAGAATCCGGCCTCTTCATCCCAGAAGATTTCACGGAAGACCTCTCTCCGGTCCTCTGCCCTGCGCCGGAACTTCTCCGCCTCCTCTTCCCTCCCGTTCTTACGTTTCAGCTGCTCCAGCTTTCTCTCCATGGAGTAGAGCATCGAGTTCAGGTCCACGGGCAACAAGTCGGTAGTTTGAAGGGAGCTCAGGTCCTCGCCCTTCATCCACCTGCTGGAGAAATCCCATCCGGATTCACACGCGGCTCTGATGTCACGGAAGAGCTCCTCCCTGTTCCTCTCCGACGATTCCGCGATCTCCAGGTCCTCCCGGTACGACTCAGGTCTCGGACCGTCTCTGTCGTCCCAGTGCCGGTTCAGGATCTCTCCCCGGACCTCCACCGTCCTGCGATGGGCTTTCTCCCCTTCCCTCCTGTCCATCCAGAAGCTGTACTCCGCCTCAAGTTCTTCCGTGTATCCGGCGGGTTCTTCCACGAGCTCCAGCATCTTCACGAAGAAAGGCGGCTGGGACCTCCCGAGGTAGTAGGTCCTGTTGCCGTTGGGGACCATACCGTGCCTCCTTATCAGTGAGGCGAAGTTTTCGACCATCTGCCTCACCATCTCCGCTCTTCCGGAAGACTTCAGTCCCAGCATTGTGAAGTAGGAATCCCAGTAGTATATCTCCCGGAAACGTCCGCCCGGGACCACGTACCGGTTCTCCAGGGGTACAAGCGTTCCACGGACCTCACCGTGAGGAGGCCTTGTGAGCCCGTCCCACGCCTGATCTATGTATTCATCCATGTCCACGACTTCCGGCAGGCTCGACGCCACAAAATCCCTTTCCGGCAGGTCGAAATGCGAGCTGACGAACTGCTCCAGGTCGAACCCTTCCTCCCCTCGCTTCTCGCGGAAAAGACTCTCTATCCGGCCCGGCTTTTCCAGGGGGACCGCGTCCACGAACCTCTTGGAGTCCCTGAACACTCCTGACTCCTGGACCCGCCTGAAAAGTTCCCCCTCGGTAAGGATGCCCATGGTATAGAACAGGTCCTCAGGTTTATTTCTCCAGCGACTCCGCAAGCAGCCTTACGAGAGTTCGGGCGTTGCGAACAGTCCTGTTCTCCCTGTCGAACGGTGGGGCGACCTCCACCAGGTCCGCGTGGAGAGGCTCCATCTCCCCGAGAAACGTTTCCAGGTCCTCCATCTCCAGTTCTCCGTCGGGGTATCCGGTCCCTGGTGCGTCCGCCTCCCTGAGCACGTCTATATCGAGGGAGAGGTAGTACCTTTCCGCATCGAAATCTTCGAGGAACGCGTCAAGTTCGTCCGCCCGGTACAGGTCGACCTCCCTACCCTCGAGGAACTCCTCCTCGTCGTGGTCCAGCCTCGTCACTCCCACAATCCATATCTCGTCCTCGGAGAAGCCGTGGTCCAGCAGCTCCCGGACCACTACATCATGGGAGACATGGCCGCCGACCTTCTCCTTCAGGTCAGCGTGCGCATCCAGCCAGACCAGCTCCAGCTCCGGGTTTCTCTCCTTGACCGCCTTCACAACCGGAAAACTGACCGAATGATCTCCTCCAAGCGAAAGAACCGGTTTCCCGGCTTCCAGAAGCTCGGCCGTGTTCCCGGCTATCCGGCGGTGCGTCTCCTCCAGGTCGAACTCGTCCGGGAAGACCTCGTCGACAAGGACCCTGCGGTCCAGCTCCAGCCCCTCAAGTATACGGTCCGGAGCATCCAGCGTACCCTTCCGCGGGTTCCTGTGGATCCCCATGTCGGACCCCAGCTTCTGGATCACGAGGTCCGCGTCCTCCGGAGAGTTGACCTCCATGTGAGAAACCTTCACCGCCCAGATTTAAGTCAGCTTCAGGAAGCCGGGAGAAATCAGAACACCGGACCTCCTTTTCAGCGATTAATTTCCCGGAGGCCGCCGGAG
>JBDGSJ010000028.1:0-9727 GCA_042217585.1 Candidatus Nanohaloarchaea archaeon
CCTCTTTCTCCATCCGCAGCGCGTCCTCAATGTCCTGGAACTCCTTCTTGTTCTCCTCGAAGAACTGCTCCGGGAAGGTAGAACCCTGAGTTGGCATCTTGGCTCCCCTGGCCGCGTTGTTGAACTCTCTCTTCACGTCCTTGATCCTGTTCTCGAGGTCTTCCTGTATCCTCAGCGCCTCCTGTATCTCCTGCTGTTCCTTGCCCTCCTGTCTCTTGACCCTTTCCTCGATCTCGTCTATGTCTGTCAGGATGCCGTCCAGCTTGCTCTCTACTTCTTCGATGGCGTTGACTATGTCCTCTATCTCCTGCATCTCCACGTTCATCTCCTTCACTATCTGCTGGAGGCCCTCTCCCTGCTTCTCTTCCTTTTCGGTCTGTTTCTCTTCTTTCTCAACCTCTTTCTCTTCCTTCCGGATGTCCTCGATCTCGTCCTGTATCTGGCCGAGCCCGTCTTTTATCTTGCTTCCCTGCTTCTTCGCCGCACTTCCCCCGCTACTCATCGCGGATGAAGCCTTGCTCAGCAGCCCGGCGTTGTGCTTGGACATGTAGGCGGCTCCGAGGGTGTTCCAGAGCAGCCAGAGACCTCCTATCAGCCCGAGGACCAGTGAAACGGTGAACATCCATCCGCCGTAGAGTATCGTGGTCAGTGCCGCGGCAGAGACCGAGATCAGCTGTGAGGCCTTCTCTCCCATGTCCGACATCTGGGTCCTGCCAATATCCGTGTTGCCCCGGAAGTTGGCCTCGGCTATCCTGAACGCCTTCGTGGTCAGGAAACGTGTCACGGCGTAGAGTCCGATGAAAGGTATGACCGCGTAGATTATGGCGCTCCTCATGTCATTTATCGGTTCGGGGCTGTTGATCAGGCCGTCAAGGAACCCGAACAGTGATCCTCCTATGCCTCCCCCACCACCTATGTCCGCTGGCTGTGCGGCAACAGGTACAAACATGATTGAGAGAAGCGCGACCGTGACCGTTATTTTCCTCCAGTCGGGACCCATGAAGCTAACTTTTCGGTCGAGACTTAAAATTGATTGGTTCTCTACCTCTTCAGTAGCTCCAGCATCTTCCCGGTGAGCTTCTCGAGCTCGCCGAGGATATCGCGGACGTCTATCTCCATCTCCTCTTCCTCCTTCTCGTACTCGTCCATCAGCATTATCGTTCTTCTGAGGTTCCAGAGAGCCATTATCACGTTGACTATTCTCTGCTCGGTCTCCTTTCCACCGAGGTCTCCCTCCTCGTGGACCAGGTCACGGAGGAATATCCAGTAGGTCAGCTCCGCGGTGGCGAACTCGTAGGCCTCGCGCAGCGAATCCATCTCGAGGTTCCGGGTCAGGTCCAGTTCCCTGCCGTCTATCTTCTCGAGCCTTTTATCGAGTTCCTTCAGGTTTGATTCGTGTCCGCGCAGCGAGTCGATCCGGGACCTTATCTTTCCGAGGCTTTCCTGATCCCTCTTCACCTTTTCCCTGAGCTCATCGTCGTGCTCAAGTCGTTCTGAGAGCTTCTCCAGCACGTTCTCTTCCTCTATGTCTTTCTGGAGCTCCTGCTTGAACCTGTTTATCTCCTCGACGACTTTTCTCTGCTGTTTCAGCTCCCTGTGGACCCTTTCCTTCTCTTCGGTGACCAGTCTCTTTCCCTCTTCCTCTATCTCCCTCAGTTTCTCTGTTCTCTTGTTTATGCGGTCCGCGTGGGCCACTATCTCGCTCTGGTTCAGCGCGCTCTCCAGGTTCCCCAGCTTCTGAACATCGATGTGTTCAAGGGCGCTGTGAACGGCTTCTGACTGTTTGCCTGACGTGTTCCAGCTGTTCCATGCGTCGGTGGCGCTCTTGAAGTTTCCGCCCTCCAGGAATTCCCTGAATTCTTTTCTGTGGGCTTCCCATCCTCTCTGCATGCCGGGCTGGTCCACGATGTTCTTCACTTTCCTGGATTCGCGCTTGGCCTTCCTTATGCTTCCGATTATCTCGAGCTCTCTCTGCTTGTACTCGACTATCGTCGAGGCTTCCTCGATGAGCTGGTTGAGCTTGTCCTCCTCCAGGTTCAGTATGTTCTCTATCAGGTCCTCCTCCGAGTTTATCAGCTCTGCGAGGTTTCCGACCGCCTCGGCGGCTTCCTCGGATTCCTTTCTCGCCGTGGGTTTTTCGCCGGAGCGGACCTCCTGCTGTGCGTCCTCCTCCAGTCCCTTGACCTTGTTCTCGAGGTCCTCTACGCCTTCCTGGAGGTCGCCGAGCCTTTCAAGCTGTTCCTCGACGGCTTCCGAGTCCCTCTCGGCGTTGCCCTTCGGCGGTATCCTGGAGGCATCGACGTCGGGTTTCCAGGATGATTTCCATGCGGCGCCGGAGAACTGCCATATCAGGAAGAGCACTCCTACCGCTCCGATGAGGAAGACCACTTCGACGGATACCATGCCGTATCCTATCACCATCAGGGCCGCGGCTGAGGCCGATATGAGGGTGGAGGCTTTCTCCCCCATGCTGGAGAGGTCCGAGCTCCCGAAGCCGCTGCTCTGTCCCAGGTTGTTCTCTGCCATCAGGAACGCTTTCCTCGTCAGGAAGATCAGTACGCCGTAGCTCCCGATGTAGGGTATGATTATGAATATGATGACGTCCCTCATGTTCTGGATGTCGGCGGTGCTCAGGCTGTCCAGCATCCCTGTAACGCCCTGTGAATCGCCTAGGCTTGCGGGCTGGGATGCGACAGGTGCGAGCATTGAGACCGCCAGAAGGGAGAACAGCAGGAGCTTCGATTTCCTCATACCTCCTAATTACTGCTCGTGTCTTTAATATCTGACCTAGCTTTTCGCCATCGAGTACACCGTGAACGCGAGAAGTCCGACGAAAACCGCTACGGCGAAACCCCCGAATCCCTGCGCGGCGGTCCTGAGCCTTTCCCATGCAGGGGTGAACATCATCATGCCGGTCGCGGAGAGCGCGAGGACCGTGGCGTACCTCCTGACGTCCGGTCCCTCGGTAGAGTCCTCCTGGTCCAGTAGCGTGTAGTGGAGCGCCCTTGTGAACCCGTACTGAAGCAGGACGAAGATGAATATGAAGGGTGCGACGAGATGTATGAATATCTCCCGGTTGGTGTCGTACTCCGGGACCTCGAAGTTCGCCGCCTCGGAGTTGTGAAATGAAGATGTTCCAACGGAGGTGAGTATCACGCCGAGCAACATCAGCCCGAGGAGTTTACTCGAAGTCGATGTCATCGACATCCTCACCTCCTCCCGAATCAAAACCTGAGTCCAGGTCGCCGCCCATGTCTCCCTCAAGTTCTCCTCCGCCTCCAGAACCGAAGAAACCTGGAATCAGCAGATCGATCACCAGTCCCACCAGCAGACCTGCGGATGAGAGAAGGACCAGTTCCGATGCCGTCGGGGAGAGACCTGCCATCTTCTGGAACTCGCTGCCGGTGAACTCGACGAGGTAGTAACCGGTCACCGAGCAGATCGGGAAGGCGAGGTACTTCCAGGGGTCCTCCATGTTGAAGGCTTACTCCTCGGATCGTTTAATTATTTGTTTCCCTGTCGAACTTCCCGAGCCTCTCCAGTGTCTCGAGTATCCCCCAGGCGTAAATCACGGATTCCCAGGCCCGGATGTAGTCTCCCTCCTCGAGGAAGTGGTAAGTGTCGTCCCGGTAAGCTGTGACGTTCTCCATCTGCTCCACTGAACTGTCCCGGTCCTCGATACGGTCCTCCAGCTTCCCGAGCCATTCCTCGGTCATCTCCTCCAGCTTCTCCTGCGTCTCGTCCATCAGTGACCCTCCAGGAACTCCTCCTCCTTGTGAGAGGTCTCACCCACCAGCACGAGGCAGTGGGGTGGTTCACCGAGTTCAAGCCCTGTCACGTCCTCCATCCGGGTCCTCGTTATCTCCTGCGTCTCGCTGTTTGCTCTCTCCACCACGAGGACCTCTCTTCCGCCGAGTTCGCCCGACATCTCCGCCAGTTTCTCGGCCGCGAGGTCCGCCGTGTAGTTGATGTCGAGCAGTACCAGCGTGTGGAGCCCGACCGAGTCGTTCTTCTCTATATGTTCTACCACAGAGTCGGGCCGTCCCTCTCTCGGCAGCGTCACGGTCCTCCCGAACTTGTAGACGTTCAGCCCTGTCTCGTTCACGGAGGTCAGAATCGAGGGTGCGTGGACGATCCTCGTCTCGATCCCCTCTTCCTCCGCCCTGTGCTTTATATCGTAGTGCGTCGTGGCGGTGAGAGGGTCTCCAGAGACCAGGAACGCGGTTTCCTGCTTTTCCGCGGATTCGATTATCCGGTCCTCGCGCTCGACCTTGGACCTCTCCAGTTTCTGTATCTGTTTTCCGGTCTCTTCCTCCAGTCTCTCAAGGTCCACGGTCTGGGTGTTGGTGTAGAACTCCGCGAAGACCTTTTCGGCGTTCTCCACCGCCTGAACTCCTTTACCGGTGATCTCTCCGTCGTCCAGTCCCAGACCTACTATGTGAAGCATATCGGGTTTTTCGGTCCCAGCATTTATCTAACTGAACCCCCGAGATGGATTCATGGAACAGGAAAAGCTGGAGAGCAAAGTCGAGGAGATCTGGAAGAGACAGGGTTTCGACCTTGAGAAGGACGGAAACAGGTACAAAGCGGGCGATATACCGGTTTCGGTGTTCTCCTCCGCCAGTTACTCCCCAGGAGAGGTCGAGTCACAGGTCCGGGAGGACGACAGGGTCTTCGTCGATACCGGGCTCGCGGAGATGCAGGAGAGGCTCGGGAACCAGGTCTCCATAATCGAGGAAGAGGAGGAGAGCGGACCTGAACCGCCATCCTTCGAGATAATCGGGGATATAGCGATGATAAACGACCTCGCGGGGAGGGACGAGGACCGGTCCGTGGAGGCGATACTGGACCACCACCCCAGGATAAAGACTGTTCTGCTGAAGGAGGAGGGTCTCAGCGGAGAGTTCAGGGTCGGGGATTACAGGAAGCTGTACGGCGATGAAACAGAAACTGTCCACACGGAACACGGATGCAGTTTCAGGCTGGACCCGACAGAGGTCTACTACTCGGAACGTTTCTCGACGGAGCGCCAGCGCGTCGTGGACCAGATAGAGGAGGGCGAGGACGTCCTGGTCATGTTCGCGGGTGTCGGACCTTTCGCGGTGATGGCCGCCAGGAACGCTGAACCGGACAGGGTGGTCGCGGTCGAGAAGAACCCTGAAGCCGCCCGGTACCTGGATGAGAACGTCGAGATGAACGACGTCGGGGATACCGTCGAGGCCTTCGAGGGTGACGTCGCGGACCTGGTCCCGGAGATGGGAGGTTTCGACCGGATAGTGATGCCGCTGCCGGGCTCGGCGGACCGGTTCCTGGACCTCGCTGTCGAGCACCTGAACCCTGGCGGCACGGTACATTATTACAGGTTCAGGGACGGGGAGGACTGGGAACCCTTGGAAGAGGAGGTCCGCCGCGCCGCGTCCAAGGCTGGTGTGGAGCTGGAAGTGGACGACAGGGTCGTCTGTGGACAGAGAGGAGCATACAGCTACCGGGTGTGTCTGGACCTCTCTGTGAGCCGGTAACAACTTAAAACTGGCGATGGATGTTCACTCTTAGGTGATAAATCTATGGCAGATGATGAGGATGTCTCCGGCGAGCCGGAGGAAGTCGAGGAAAATGATGAAAAAGTAGAAGAGGAGCGGGCTGCTGGCGCAGAGAGCCGCCAGGACTACATCGAGGACGGACTGGACGAGGTCGAGTCCAGCAAGGACTACCTGGAGGAACAGCTCGGGGACCTTGAAAACTCTACCAGGGCAGTCGTCGACGGTCTGAAAGCCGTATATGACGATCTGGAGGAGGCCCAGGAGAACCTTTACGCGACCCAGGAGCTCTTCGGTGAGACTCTGGTAGACACCGCAGATGCGTTCGAGGGCTACGCCGAACAGGTATCCGAACTGAAGACAGCCGTTGACTCGGTGGCGGACCAGGTCGAGGCCGAGACCAGAGAGTTCGATACCCTTGACGTCGGCGCCATCCGCGAGAGAAAGAATGAGGTCTTCCAGTAGAGGTGTGACAGGTGGCCTCCGAGACCGCCCAGTCATCACTCGATGACTACCGGGGAATCCCGGTGAACGGGGAAGAAGACGACCTGGAACCGGGGCTCGTGGATATTGAGGAGCTCCAGCAGGGGATAGAGGGCGGTTTCGACCTCCTTGAGGACCGGAAACAGCTTCTTGACGACAGGCTTGAGGGCCTCGAGAAGAAGACCGAGGAACTCAGCGAGAAGACGCGCAGGATAGCCGACCAGAGGGACGCCTACCACGGCTACGTCGGCGAACTTGGAGAGCTCCTTGCCGAGACCGCAGAGGACATGTCAGAGAGAGAAGAGGAAAACGCCGAGAGAGTGATGTCCGTGGAGGAGGACCTCGACGAGGTCTACGACAGGCTTGACTCCGTGAGTGGACCTGTGATAGTTCTCGTGGACTCCGAGGTCTCTGTCAGTAACTACGAGGACTCCCAGGTCCACGTGCATCAGGGAGAGGACGATTCTTGGGTCTACGACTTCCCCGACATCCCCGATCCCCGGCCTCTGAAGGAATGACCTGGAGAACCGATTTAAAGATTACCATCTTCTTGTTATTGTACTGTGGTAACAAAACGATCATCTGCGGCGAAGTACCTGTTACTGCTGGCGGTCGTACCGCTACTGTTGCCAGCTTCGTCAGCTGAGGTCCAGGTAGAGCGCCTGACAGTGGACCCGAAGTATCCGGTGCCGGGCGAGAACGTGACTATCCGCGCCGAGATCAGTCACGACGCAGAATACGTGGATCTCGAGGTAAACTACGGGGATGGCTGGAAGACAGTCGAATGCAGCAAACAGGAATGTAAGGGGTGGTGGAGCTTCAGGGCTCCAGAAAAGGCATCCCAGGACATCCGGCTGAAAGTGATAAACGGAGTCACCCGCAAGCAGATGCTTGAAGAAGAAAAAGTGCTCCAGATAAGAAGGAAGAACCCGAAGATAAAATCTTACTCGCTTAGACCGGAGAAGATAAACGCAGGAGAGGTCTTCACGGTTGAAGTGGTAGGAAAGGACTGGTTCATCAAGTCGATAGAGGCGAAGTTTGACGGGAAGACAAGGTCCAGGATATGCATCTCCAGGCCACGTTGCACCGCAGAACTGGAGTTCAGGGCGCCGGAGAAGCCGGGAGATTACCGGTTGAGGATAGTATCGAGCCACGGCGTCTTCGGGAAAGAGATCCGGGAGACCACAGTCGAGGTTCTTCCCTCCGCCCGTGAAGGTGGAGATGGAGGAGATGATGGTGCAGGGGACAACGGAGAAGAGGACGGCAGACCTCCTGAAGCAGACTTCACCTGGCAACCGGCATACCCTGAGGCAGACGAAAAGGTAAGCTTTGACGCGGGTAACTCCGAAGACCCTGATGGAGATATAGAAAGCTACAGCTGGGAGTTCGGTGACGGTGGGGAAGAGTCCGGTCAGAAAGCCACTTACGCCTTCAGTCGAGCCGGGACCTACATGGTTCAGCTCACCGTGACTGACTCGGAGGGCAACCGTGACTCCAGGACGCAGAGAATCAGGGTGTCGAAACCCGATGCCGTATGCGACCTGAACTACGGACAGCTGAGAGTCAGACCGTGGAGGATATTCATGGACGAGACGGCAAACGTTTCTATAACTATAACCAACGACGGGACCCGTCAGGAGGTCCGCGTGACGTTCAAGTCCGGAGAGGAAAGGGTCAGAGAGGTCGCCACAGAGCTGGAGAAGGGAGAATCGAGGAAATTCGTCGCAGAAGTGGCTCCAGACTCGGACCAGCACATCAGGGCGATAATAGAGTCAAGGGGGCGCGGATGCGGCTACAGCTACGATGAAAGGACCGCCGAGCTCGCTGTCGTGAACATACCTTCTGGTCAGGAAGGGAGCTCCGAGATGAACGCGTCGGTGAACGTATCAGTGAGAACGGATGAAGGAGAACCCGTAGAGAACGCGAAGGTGGTCCTCGAGAACGGTGAAAGCCAGCTGGGTTACACAGGACCGGAGGGAACGGTCAGGCTGGAGTCAGGTCCTGGAAAACATACTCTCACGGTCTCAGAAGACGGTTACAGGACCGAGACGAGGAAAGTAACGCTGGTACAGGATTCACAGGTGGATATCTCCGTCAGGCTGGAGAGAAACGGCGAGAGCCTCACCTCCGCCAGGATAATCGATATAGAGCACCCTGAGTCTGTCTGCCGAGGAGGCAGTTTCCGTGCCTATGTTCATCTCAGCAACTCAGGCCAGAGAGATCTCATAGAGCTTGAAGGGACCGCTCCCGGGACCACCGCCCATAGAGAACTTATGCTGGGAGAGGGGAAGGCCAAGTTCCCGCTCGTGTTCACGGAGATCAAGGGCCTGGGCGAACAGGACTTCGCGGTGAAGATAGAGGGGACTTCAAAGGAGATGGAGTCCACCATAGAAGTGAAGGACTGCACGAGAGACGGCTATGGCCAGCCCCGCAAGAGCATCTCGGTCGCCGCCAGCGACCAGAAAATACTTTCAGGGACCCCTGTATCCATCAGAGGTGTCGTTGACGGCGTGACCGAGAGATCGGTCGTCGAGATACGGGTCGATGGAGAGGTCAGGGGCAGAACCATCGCGGGTCGTGACGGCTACTTCAGTACGTATCTCAGGCTTGAGAAGGCCGGTACACGCGAGGTGACCGCATTATCCGGCCAGGACACATCAACCGTAGAGATAACAGTACAGCCGACGGCAGAGGTCTCCTTCGATACAGAGAGGCCGATCTACGCCGGACAGAGGACCGATATCTGCGCCCGGGTCGAATCACAGGTCAGTCCGCGGCTCGTGCTCCAGGAGGACGGCGAGGTGGTGGCGGAGAAAAAAGGCTCAGGACTGGTCTGCTTCGATATAGTGGCTCCCGGGGAAGGGATACATCACTACCGCGTGACCGCCATGACCGCGGGGAGAAAGACCTCCGACAGCATGCAGATCGACGTCAAGAGATACCGGGAGGAGGCGGAGCTATTCCCCCGGAGCCTCTCGATGACCGAGTCAGGTTCAGGGCTCGCAAAAGTGGAACTTTACAACAACAGGAAGGAGCCGCGGACCTACTCGGTGAGGCTCAGCGGCGTCCCGGAGAGATGGTACTCGATATCGGAGAAGACGGTCCGGCTCAGCCCCGCACAGTCCAGGACGGTCTACATATACATCAACCCTCTGGAGGAGGGTAAGTTCGCCGGAAAGGTCCACGTGACTTCCGGTCACACCGAGATACTCGAGAAGAGACTCGACATCTTCTCGGGAGGGAGATACTCTCCCGGAAAGCGAGATGTCCAGCCCCTGAATCCGGGCACCGACCCCGTCGATACCAGGGACCGGCAGGTAGATACCGGGGAAAACAGGATGACTCTATCCGCCTTCGGCGATGCCCTGATGAAGGCGCTTCCCCTCTGAGAGCCGGTTGAAAACCCTGCGATCTTCTGTCGCTACCGCCTGATATTTAAAATTAAGAGAGAGTGTTATCTACAGGTGGCAATACTATATGAACAGTCTCGGCAAGACGACCGCACTGACCCTTCTGCTCCTGGCAACCATGGGAGTATCCGCTGCTTCTCCCGCGGACCTCACGATCTTTCCAAAACACAGTACAGCTAAGATAAACGGCTTTGCCCAGTACAGCGTAGAGGTGACGAACAGTGGGCCGAAGAAGGACCGGTACTTCATGAGTTCCCCGAGCCCCGAGGTAACTGTCCAGCCAACGAGTTTCTACCT
>JBDGSJ010000029.1:0-32114 GCA_042217585.1 Candidatus Nanohaloarchaea archaeon
ATCATCCGCCCTGTCTTTTCCTTTTACCTGTACTCCATAAGTTTCTCGACATCGAGCTCCATCGCCACGACGCCGTAGTCCAGCTTCCAGTTCTCGCGGACCTCGTCGGCTATCTCGCCCATGAAACCGACTTTTTCCCCGTCGACATGTATCTCGGCGTACCTTTTCTCTCTGAAGGAGCTGTTCTCGGCCTGACGGACCTCGAATTCGACACCGAGATCTCTTTCAAGGACCTGGAGGAGTCCCCTTACATCGGTGTAATCGACTTCGTGACCGGACTTCACGTAGGCGGCCTTCCTCCTGTTGGAGGCTCCGGTCGGGGAGTCGTCCCTGAGGACCACGTCGGCGACCTCGAAGAAGCTCTGCGGGTAGCTGTGCTGCCTGTTCCTCTTCAGTATCTCCAGCATGCTGGGAAGCATCCAGTTCCGGACCACAGAGTAGTCCTCGGTAAGGGCGTTCGCCATCTCGGCTATCTCCTCGCCGTCCCTCTCCATCAGGTCGAAGAGCTTCTCCCTGCTGGAAAGGACGTAGGTGTGGGCCTCCAGCGCCCCGGAGCCGGCGAATATATCTCTGAGAATGGATTCGAAGTCCTCCACGGGCTTTTCCTCGGCGATCTGGTCTATCTCCGGGAGCTCCGGTTCTATGTTGTCGTAGCCGTGGGCGATCACCACGTCCTCTATCAGGTCGTACTGGTGCATCACGTCGGTCCTGTATGCCGGGACCTCGACGCGGACGACGTCGCCGTCCTTCTCCGCCCCGTGCTTCATCTTCTCCAGCCTTTCGACTATCTCTTCCTCGGAGAGTTCCAGACCTGATATGCTCCTGAGGTAGTCGGGGTCCAGTTCCTCGACCTCCGGCTCGAGGTCCGGCAGTTCCTCGCCGTCGACCTCGACCGATTCTATCTCCGCGCCACGCTCCGCGAACGCCGTCACGAGGATGTTCAGCGCCTTCAGGACCGTTTCGCGGTCCTTCCCGGTGACGTCTATGAAGATGTCGTCGGTGTCCTCGTGGACCTCGGTGAGCTGGTTGTTGATTATCGGCGGGAAGCTGAGGACCTGGTCCTCCGAGTCGATTATGACCGGGTATCTCTCGTGGTCCTCAAGGATCCAGGAGTACTCCTGTCCCTTCTCGTGGCTTTCAAGTATCTCTTCGAGGTGCATCTCCTCTGTTTTCTCGAGGGGTGTGAAGCTTACCTTCTCCGGCTCGACCGCGTCATAGGTGAACGGTGGCTCCAGTTCGGAGAGGTCGTGGAGCCCTATCGCCAGCTTGTCCCTCTTCCTTCCCATGGTCTCGTGGAGCTTCTCCTGCATCTGTATCAGGCCGTTGATGACTCTCTCGTCAAGTTCGATACCTCTGATCACGGCGCCGCCGATATGCGGGCGGACCTCTTCCACGGAGTCGTCGACCTCGAGCTCTATCTCCCCCTCCCGGACGCTGTAGTTCTCCGGACCGGTCTCGATTCCGAAGAAGCCGCGGTACGCCCTCGCAAGGCCCTCCACGCTGAGGAGGTCCGGCCTGTTGGGGTAGGCCTCGACGTCCCACTTGTCGTCCTCGACATGGGTCCAGTGTGCGCCGAGGAATGAGGCCTGGTCCCTGAGCTGTTCGTCACTGATTTCTCCTCCTGCAAGTTCCCTGAACTCGTCCACGTTTATCTTGATGTGTGCCATCTTACCACCTCAAGGCCTCCAGACCGGGGTCTGCTCAAGGTTTTCGATATCGTTCCTGTAGAGCTCACGTATATCCTTCAGCTCCGCCGCCTTCATCGCTATGCGGGGTATCCCGAGACCCCATGCGAGGACCGATGCCTCGAAGCCGAGAAGCGGCTTGACCACTTCGGGGCGGAACATGCCTGCGCCCCCGAGCTCCATCCACTCTCCGTCGTGGTCGTCCCATACCTCCACCTGGACCGACATCTCGGTGTACGGATAGTAGGACGGTATGAGCCTGAACTCGTCGTACCCCATCTTCTCGAAGAACCTGCTGATGTAGCCCTTCAGGTGGGCGAAGTTCAGGTCCTCGCCCACGACTATACCGTCGGTCTGGAGGAACTCCGCCATATGGGTCCTGTCGACGGTCTCGTTCCTGAAGTTCCTTGCGACCGTGAAGAACTTCTTCGGCAGTTCCTCCTCTTCGATGTCTATCTCGTGCAGTTTCCGTGCGGATACCGCTGTAGTATGCGTTCTGAGTACGTTTTTCGCGGCTTCCTCCCGGGACCAGTCGTAGCCCCAGCCCGAGCTACCTGTGGTCCAGCCGTCCTCGTGCGTCTCCCTGACGTTGTCCACTTTCTCACCGAAGACGTCCAGGTCCGCGGACTCCGGCTCCTCCATGAAGAACGTGTCGTGGAGCTCACGGGCGGGATGGTCCTGCGGCGTGTACAGCCCGTCGAAGTTAAGCAGGCTGGAGACCACGAAGTCTCCCGACATCTCCTCGAACCCCATCTCGATCCATTTCTCTCTCGCGAACGATATTATCTCCTTGTAGAAATGCTTCTTGCCGGTCCTCGGGGTCTCCGCACGCGCCTCGACGTTGAACTCCATCTCCACGTCTTCGAGGTCCAGGTCCTTTCCGCGGTCCGTCAGTATGATCTCGCGGGTTTTTTCACGGCCTGTCTCCACCAGGCCTCTCTCCTCGTCCTCCTCGCGGAGATCTCCGGACTCAAGTCTGTCCTGCAGAACGTCCTCCTCGAGCGCTTCCTCGCCTTCCCCGGTCAGCCGGACCTCTCCGCCGTCTACATCGACCCATCCCTTCTCGCGGGCCTTTCCCAGGGCTACGTCCAGGTCCATGTCGCTGAGGTCGGACAGGCGGTCGTCTCCCTCATCCACTCTCTGGATGAACCTGTGCTCCGGCGAACCTTCTTCCACTACTTCCTCTCCGGTATCCGAGAGCTCACGGACGATCCTGTCCTCCTCCTCGACCCTGGCGAGGTCCTTCTCCTCGAGCTCCAGGGCGGCGCCGTGGACCATACTCTGGTCGAAGCCCTCTGAGACCAGTTCTTCTTCAGTACTTCTTTCTTTTTCTCTGAGCTGTTTCAGTATCCGGAAGGCCTGCTCTGACAGTTCCACGGCACCACATTTATGTAAGAATCTTAAATACTTACCGCGGCACTCCTCGGTGTTGAGAAACCCCTGAGGACCGTATCAGAGGGGAAAAAGGGATATCTCCCGTACTTCTAGAGGACTCTCTTGATCTTCTTGGTCGCTTTCTCCATCTCTACCTTGACAAGCCCCATGTTCACGTCTGAGTCCGTAAGTATGGTCAGTATACCTTCCTCGCCAGCACCTGTCGACACGAGTTTCCCGTTTTCGCTTTCGATTGTGACTTGGTTGACTTCGCCCATTTTGAGGGCTTCGCTGGCGGTTTCTCCTGAGCCTACTGTGGATGCGGTCATTGCGCCGACCTGGTCGTCATCGATGTCCTGTCCGAGGTTGGACGCGATCAAAAGTCCGTCCCTCCGGACCACAGCCGCACCCTTGATACCCTGAACATCATTCAAATCATCCAAAGGCTCATTCAGTTTTTCTTCCTTGCTTGCCATTATCTACACCTTGTTAACCCATATTTTTAAAGTGTTATTTCGGTTTTCCCGGCCTCAAGTGTAGTACCAGGAGTGCGTGTTAAGGATTTTCTCCATAAGCCTCTCCAGAGCCTCATCGAGGTTATCACCGTGCTTCGCATCGATACCGAGCGTCTCTATACCTGTTTCGTCCTCGATTTCCTCAGGACTCATCGCGTCCTCCTTGTTCTGGAAGTTGGCCAGTATGATGAACGGAAGTTCCTCCTTCTCCAGGTCCTTCTTCATCTCCTCGACCCTCTCGAAGTCAGGGTCCCTGGAGTCGACCACTATGAAGCATCCGAAGATGGATCTTCCCAGGAAGTCAAGAGCCCAGTCGAACCTCTTCTGACCGGGCGTGCCGAAAAGTTCCGCCTTGACACCCTTCCTCTCGACCGCTCCGTGGTCCAGCGCCACGGTGGTTCCCAGCCTGTCGACCGAGACAGCGTCCTCGGACATCGACTGGACAGTCGTGGACTTGCCGGCGTCGTACGGACCGGTGACGAGCAGCTTCGGGACGTACATCACGAGGCCGCTCGGCGTTATGTCGAACGGAACCTTAGCGTCGACGTCCGGCTTCCTGACATCGATGAACTTCAGAACTATTCCGGACCTCTCGAGGCCCTTCAGGTGTATGACGTAATCGAACATGTCCTTGAGCCTGTCGAAGTCCCCGTCCTCCTCCTCGAACCCGAGGTTGGGCAGGAAGTAGTATGATACGGTCGCCGCGTCCTCTGCGGTCGACTTTATGGAGCCTATCAGGTCCTCGACCTGATCCCACTCTCCGACGAAGTTGTCAAGGGAGTCCAGCACGAAGGTGGTTCCCCATGCCTCCATGTCCTCTATGGCCTCTACAGCCTTCTCCTTTGACTCCTGCAGGTAGTCCTCCCTGTCGTCCTTGAGCGAGCTCTCCAGCCTGTACTTGTAGTCCGTCTCCTTTCCAAGGGTCGATGAGAAACCGTCTATTATCGCGATATCGTCCTCCCGCCCCGAGAAATCTATCTTGTCCTCAACGTACTTCGGCATCTTGTTATTTATGAAGTAGACCAGGTTGTCCTCCTCGTCAAGCCGAAAGTTGACAAGCGCGGACGCGAACTTTGACTTGTCCACAGCCAGGTCCGCGAGTATCAGAACATTGGAACCGTCCTCTACTCCACCGTCCAGGGCCTCATTCAGTCTCTCAAGCGGGAGTTCAATCTTACCCATATTACCCTATATCTTTCCCTGCTTTATAAATCTACTTTTGAAGCCAGCAGGGTCTTAAACAGGTATCTCAGAGCTTCGGGTGTACGGGCCTCTGGCCGGTAAGGGATACCTTTACTGGAGAAGAACCTACTTCTCGATATCTATGTTGCCTTCATCCGAGTCCACGTTCAGATCCATCCATTCTCTGGTGTGTTCGGTCTGGTTCATCCTTTCGATTGATATCTGGTTCTGATCGCCGTCCACCCGCGTCTTCAGGACACCGTCGGCCACGTGGTTTATGGTCGAGATAGTCTGGTCGTCGTGCATACCCTCCTCGAGCGTTATCAGCAGACAACCTCCCGAGCTTGAAGCCTTGGCGCCCACCACCTGGAGGAACTTGACAGCAGATGTCGCGTCGGTGTAAAGAAGCATCGTGGATGCCGAGTTGATGGTGACCCTCTTCTGTCCGTCGCTGAGGCTGTTCAGGGCATCGGTGAACGTCATGTTCATCTGGTTCAGGTCTGAGAGACCTTCAAGAGCGAACTCTGCGTCGGAGCCACCTCCCTGCCATGAGTAGCCGTCGACGAACACCACATGGTCATCGTATTCGGTGAAGTCCCATCCCATGTACTCCGCGTCGCCTCTCACATCGCCCGGAGCGCCGTCGAGGGTGACATACATCGCCTCCTCTCCCTCCTCAAGACCGTGATATATGAACTTGTTCACGAGGGCGTCTTTCCCTGTCCCCTCCTCGCCCATAACTATCACGGTGGAGTTCGGAGGAAAACCTCCCTCAAGCTCTTCATCGAATGCATCGATTCCTGTGGCGACTCTGTCGTTCCCCATTCTAGAATACCTCTATTGAATATTCACGAGTTTGAATAAAATAAGTTCCTCCTTGTTTAAAAGTCAACGCCCCCGGACCGGGGAGGTCCACACATAGTTTAATAGTGAGGTGCGACAATCCTTTCATAATGTCAGAAAACAAGGTCCCCCGAACGAAGACAGGGGTTAACGGCCTGGACGAGATACTCAACGGCGGTATTCCTCAGGGACACACTACTGTTGTATCGGGGACCTCGGGTAGCGGAAAGACGACCCTGACAACGGAGTTCCTGTACTACGGGGCAAAGGAGTACGATGAGAAGGGGATCTACTTCACGCTGGAGGAACCCGCAGAAAACATAATAGAGACCAGCAAGCACTTCGGGATGGACTTCGAGTCCGACGAGGTGAAGGACAAGGTCCGTTTCTTCGAGGAGCTCAACCTTCTGCGCTCCGGCTCCAGCGGCGAGGTCTTCGAGCCGGACAGGTTCGTAGAGGAGTTCAAGCGGCAGATAGAGGAGTTCGAGCCGGACCGCGTGGTCCTCGACTCCATCACCAAGTTCGCGATGATATTCGACTCCGCGGCCCTCAGACGTGAGAAGGTGTCGGAGCTCGCCGAGTTCCTCAGGGAGCATGGATGCACCACATGCCTTCTGTCGGAGATTCCGTACTCGTCGGGGAAGAGACAGGTCAGCCGTTACCAGATCGTCGAGTTCGTGGCGGACGGCGTAATACTTCTCGGTTACGAGAGGTCCAAGTCCTCAAGGACCAGGACCATAGAGGTCTTCAAGATGCGTAGGACGGACCACTCCTCCGACATACATCCACTGCGGATAACCGATGACGGGATGACGACCTATCCCGGACAGACCGCTTTCTGAACTTTTGGGGCGGTCCGGATTTAAAGTGCTGGAAACTCATTCTCATCCATGGAAAAGGTGGAACGGTGCAGGACAGGGATCAAAGGTCTGGACAGCATACTTCATGGAGGTGTTCCCCGGGGCCACACGATACTTGTATCCGGGACCTCCGGGGCGGGAAAGACGACCCTGACAACGGAGTTCCTGTACCATGGCGCCGAAGAGTACGATGAGAAGGGGATCTACTTCACGCTGGAGGAACCCGCAGAAAACATAATAGAGACCAGCAAGCACTTCGGGATGGACTTCGAGTCCGACGAGGTGAAGGACAAGGTCCGTTTCTTCGAGGAGCTCAACCTTCTGCGCTCCGGCTCCAGCGGCGAGGTCTTCGAGCCGGACAGGTTCGTAGAGGAGTTCAAGCGGCAGATAGAGGAGTTCGAGCCGGACCGCGTGGTCCTCGACTCCATCACCAAGTTCGCGATGATATTCGAGAGTGCGACGCTGAGGCGGTCCAAGATCGGCGAGATAGCGAATTTTCTGCGGGAGGAGGACTGCACATCCTGTCTTCTGGCGGAGATTCCGTATGATTCAGAGGAGCGGACCGTGAGCAAGTACCAGGTCGCGGAGTTCGTGGCGGACGGCGTCATACTTCTCGGCAACGAGAGGGAGACCTCGTCAAGGACAAGGACTGTCGAGATATTCAAGATGCGTAGGACGGACCACTCCGCCGATATACACCCTCTGAGGATAACAGACTCAGGTATAGCCACATACCCGGATCAGAAGGCTTTCTAGGCGGTCTCTATCATTACGCCGATGAAGACGCAGGCGGCTCCTGCCAGCAGAAGTTTCATGAAGTCGAGCCAGGTCTTCGTGTCGAAATGGCGCCTGTAAAGGGCCGCGGACATCAGGCTCCCGGTTATACCGGCTATTATGAATCCTCCCATCTCGAAGGTGGCGTGCGGGAGATATGCAAGCGGTGAAGGGACTTTCTGGGTCCCGAGTATGTAGGCGACCGGGTGGTTGGGAAGGGCCTTCAGGAGCGAGCCGATGAAGACCCCCAAGACCGATGCGTTCCAGGTCAGGATGAAGGCTCCCGAGGACCCTATCAGCGTCGATACGACGAGTATGCCGAGGAAAACCACCATGTTGTTTACGAGGATCGACATGAATCCTGCTCCAGAGGTCGCTCCTCCGGTTATCCCCATCTCAGCCAGTTCAGATCCTATGATCGATCCCTGAACCCCGAAGGCAGAGGGAAAGTAGAACCCGAGGACCATGAAGGCCAGTAGCTGGCCCACAAAGAGAGAGCCGTAGACCTTTATCTCCGGGAGATGAGGCCTCTGCTTCGCCTCGTCTTCAAGGAAGAACTTGGTAAGGGAGTAGGTCAGGGGCATCGAACCGAAGAAGACCGTCAGCAGGGCGGTCTCGGAGGGAAAAAGGTATCTTGCAAGCCCGAAACCGATGAACGCTGAGACCATCCCCAGAACGAACAGGACATCGAGGTCACCCTCACGCTCCTGGGTGAGGATCATCTCGAAAAGCATGGTAAATAATGGTGGAGAGAATATTATAATCGTTGACCTTCAGTCGGCCCGTTCAGAGAGACTGATCGTGTTCCTCCAGGAACTGCTCCACCTCTGGACCTGCCTGCTCCCTCCTCTCCCTGTGCTCCACGAGGAACTCCTCGAGCCTTTCCTTCGCTATCTGCTTCAGCTCCCCTGAAAGCATTTCACCTGAGCTGTACTCCTCCCTGATCCTCTCAAGCTCGTCGTCGTTCTCTATCAAGTGGAATGCCAGGAGCTCGAACACCATGTCCTCGGAGATATCGGCACCTTTCTCCCTGTGTTCCTCGAGAGAGTCCTGGCCCCCGGTCTTGGCCTGATCTATCTTTTCCTTGGCGTCCTCGATGTCGTCCGTCAGAGCTATGTAGCTCTTGGGATCCGAGGAACTCATCTTCCCTCCCTGCAGCCCTCTCATGAACTTGTTGTACGTGGAGGCCGGCTTCACGAAGTCTATCTCCTGGTACTTGGAGGCGACCTCCCTTGTCAGCCTGATGTGGGGATCCTGGTCCACCCCTACCGGTACCACGGTCGGCTTCGGACCTCCCCTCTCCGGGAACTGCGGGCGGAGTATATCGGCGTACTGGGTTAGCGAGGAGGCTATCTTGCCGGGGTCCGCGCTCCCGTACGTCGCCTCGACCTCGTTCTGCGTGAGGTGACGGGCGAACTGCTTGGACCTGAGGTGGTAGTCGTTCCCCCCATTGGACTGGAAGTAAAAGTCGGTTTTTTCAAGGTCCATGCCGAGAGCCACGTAGTTCTTGAGGTACTGCTCCACGACCAGCTCACGGGATTCCTCCAGAGAGATGTCACGAGTGGCGTATGCCTCTATATCGGCCGCGGCTACGGTCACCTCGGCTCCCATCTCCTGGTACATCAGTATCTGGTCCACGACGCTCTTGTGGCCGAAGTGGAAGATACCTGAGGGCATTATACCGGTCATCATAGCGATGTCCTCGCCCTCATCCCTCGCGTCAAGGAAGTCCTCCATGCCTCTGTGGCCGAATATTATACCCCTGCGGACCAGGAGGCTGTCCGGCATCCGGTCCTCGATCTCACCTATCGGATCTATACCGAACTTCTGCATCTTTTTCCTGTAGTTCCCGACCTCGACGTCTCCCCAAGGATCTATCTCTGGCATGTTACCTACACCCTGATTCAGTTAGAACTACTTTAAGGCTTTCCCGGCTCCTGAAACCTGGACAGAAATCTAGAGGAAACAGAGCACCGGTTCCCAGATATTCAGGCTTTTGAAAGGATCCAAAAACGTCCACCCTTCGTTGAAACCGCGGAAACCATCTTATCAGCTGTTTAATTATTAGGGAGAAAATTTTAAATAGCTTAAAGCGGTTCCGGAAGCAGGAAAACAGTCCAGATAACTGAAGCCTCAAGATAATAACTCTGGACGGGCTGGAAGCTTCAGGAATGCTTTTTCTTCTTTGACATGTAACCCATCCTCTCCTCGTATTCCTCTGTCGACATCAGCACAGGGTAGAAACTTTCCGGAGCCCTGAGTTCCTCTCCATCCTTCCTGGCGAAGACCTCGCCCTCGGCCACCTCGGCGAAGTTCTCGGCGACGAACTCGTATCCCTCTCCCTCAACCTCGTCATAGACCACGAAAAGATCGTGTCCTGATTCCTCGACATCTCCCTCTATCAGGTCCTCCGCCGCGAGGAACCTTCTCAGTATCTCGACGGCGTTCTCCTTCGCATCTTCAGAACCCTTGAGACCGCATTCGACCGAGATGCCCTGGACGTGATCTATCATCCCTCCGGACTCGTAACTCATGTCGACAACTTTCTCCACTCCTGTCGCCTCCACCAGCGGTATGGTCGAATCGTCGTACCGGGTGACTATAGCGAAGGGTTCCGGGTGCGAGAGGGTGGAGTGTAGGTCCAGGACCTTCATGCCCTCTATCTCGTCCATCATCCTGGCGGCAAGTTCCTGCTCGTGGAAAACACTTTCATCCGTCCCGGGAAAGGCGCGGTTCAGGTCTTCGTCCACGAACCTCTCACCTTTCTCGAGAGCCTCCTCGTTCGCGATTATGAACTTGACGGGTCCCAGGAACTCCTCGTTCTCCATGACCTCTTCCACGGCGTGCTTGCCGCAGAGCTCGTTCCCGTGGAGGCACGCAACCACGGCGTGGTCGGGCTCTCCCTCGCCAGCGATTTCTACTTTCACTGTGTTATACTCTTCCTCGGAGTCCTTTAAGGTTTACCGAGACCGTCAAGATCCATCTGGAGAGCCACCCGCCAGTTCACTGGTTTTCTCCGTGATGTCACCTGACATTATCGCAGAGCCTATCAGACAGGCGTCCGCGCCCGACCCCATCATCCTCTCGACGTCCTCCCGGGTCTTCAGACCGCTCTCGGCGACCAGTGTCAGGTCCCCGGATGCTTTCGGCGCCAGTCTCTCCACGGTACCGAGATCCACTTCAAGCTCTGAGAGGTCCCGGTTGTTGATGCCCAGTACCTCCGCATCGGTCTCCAGGGCTAACTCCAGCTCCTGCTCCGTGTGGACCTCGACCAGCGGCTGGAAACCCCTGTCCCTGGCCTCGCGGACCATCTCGCCGAGGTCGTCCACGAATCGGGCTATCAGCAAAACCATGTCTGCCTCCACCCTGTCCAGCTGGGAGGGCTCGAGAATGAAGTCCTTCCTCAGTACGGGGACGTCCACTGCATCCCTGACCCTCCGGAGCAGCCGGGCGGAACCTTTGAAGTGATCCGGCTCAGTGAGGACGGAGATGGCGGCGGCCCCTCCCTCCACCATCTTCTCCGCGGCATGTACCAGGTCCTGCTCCTTCTCGTAGTCGGAGGTCGGACTTGTCGGCTTGACCTCTGCGATGACAGGGTCCCTGCCGTCCATTCTGGCCTCCTCAAGTGCACCGCTGAGGTCGCGGGGATCGACGGAGACCCTTCCCTCCGGGGTGGACCGCTGGCGGGCGCTCCGGAGTATCTCCCGCACCCGCGGGTCGACATCGTCCATCAGTCCTCACCTCCCGGTTCTCTGCGGTTCCTGTGCTCCCGGGCTCTCTCGACGAAGTTCTCTATCATTTCGTGGCCGTGAGAGGTCAGGATGCTCTCCGGGTGGAACTCGACGCCTTCCATCGGTCTCTCGGTGTGGCGGATACCCATCACAAGTCCGTCCGCCTCCGAGACGACCTCGAACTCCTCAGGCGTCTCCGAGACTATCAGCGAGTGGTACCTTCCGACGGGGAAACCCTGCGGGAGACCGTCGTATATCTCCTCGCCGTCGTGTTCCAGCGACGAGGTCTTACCGTGGACCGGTTCCGGCGCTCTATCGACCTCTCCGCCGAAAGCCTCTGCCATCGCCTGGTGTCCGAGGCAGACCCCGAGCATCGGGGTGTCGGAGAACTCCCTGATTATCTCAAGCATGTTGCCGGTGTCGGATTTCTTCGCGGGATGGCCCGGCCCGGGCGAAAGGACTATCGCGTCCGGATCTATCTCCCGCACCTCCTCCACGGTTACAGTGTTCTTCTCCACGACGAGGTCCTCCTCTTCCAGGCTGATGTACTCGACGAGGTTCCAGGTGAAGGAGTCGAAGTTGTCGACCATCAGGATCTTCATTCTTCCACCTCCAGCTCTTCAAGGGTGTCCAGAAGCGCACCCATCTTCTTCTCGGTCTCCTCGAACTCCTTCTCCGGCTCCGAGTCCGCCACTATGCCCCCGCCGGCCTGGACCGTCATCAGTTTCCTGTCCCCGATATGCCTGAAGCTTGCGGTCCTTATCGTGATCGCGAGGTCGCAGTCGACGAGCTTACCTGACCCTGAACTGCTGGAGTTCCAGGAGTAGTATCCGACGCCCCCTCCGTAGACACCACGGGGGCTCTGCTCAAGCCGGTCTATTATCTTCATGGCGCGGATCTTGGGAGCCCCGGAGAGAGTGCCCGCGGGGAAGATAGAACGCGTGGCGTCGAAGGCGTCCTTTCCCTCCCTCAGCTGGCCCGTGACCGTGGACTCCATGTGCTGGACGTGGGAGTACTGGACCACGGACATCAGCTCCTCCAGCTCGATGGTCCCGGGCTTCGAGACCCGTCTCACGTCGTTCCTCCCCAGGTCCACCAGCATGGAGTGCTCCGCCAGCTCCTTCTCATCGGAGAGCATCTGTCCGGCCAGTCTGCGGTCCTCCACTGCGTTTTCACCACGGCCCACCGTTCCGGCTATAGGGTTCGTGCTGAGTTTCCCGTCGTCCACACTCAGCAGCGTCTCCGGGCTGGAACCGGCGACGGAGAAACCGTCGAACTCCAGCAGGTACATGTATGGAGAGGGGTTCAGCTCCCTGAGCTTCTCGTAGTACTCCCTGACGTCTCCGCGGACCTCGATCTCATGCTTCCTGGAGAGAACTGCCTGGAATATGTCCCCCTCCAGGATGTGCTCCCCGGCTTCCTCGACCATCTCGGCGTGCGGCTCCCTGTCGCCCGAGCTGTGGTCCAGGATCCTGAACCCTTCCCTGAAATCCGGTTCATGGTCCTCGACCTTCCGCTCCACTTCATCAAGAAGTTCCTCTGCCTCCCGGTACGCCTCTCCCGGGTCCTCGTCTACCATAGGCAGCACCACGAGCCGGACCTCGTCCTCCCTGTGGTCGAACACTATGTTCCTCGTGGAGAGGACGAACCGGGCGTCAGGAGTCTCTGACTCGCTCTCCCGGTCTATCCAGAGGTCGTTGACGACGTCATAGGCCAGGAATCCGACAAGACCTCCGGAGAAGACCTGCCGCCCGGATTCCTCGAACCCGTCAGGCGTCCTGTCCGGGAACGCCTCCCTTATCACGTCCAGCGTATCCCTGTCGTCCTTTATGCGGCCGTCTGGACCTACGCCCGGGAGCTCGATGTCCTCACCTCCGAGCCGCCTGAACTCGACCTCCCGGTCGTTAACGGTCAGGACCGCTTCCGGGTCGAAACCTATGAACGAGTACCTGTTCCTGTCACCGGTGTCGCCGGCATCCGCCTGCTTGATCTCGGATATCTCCTTCTCTGCGCTCTCCAGCAGGAAGGAGTAGTCCGTGCTGAGCGCGGAGTAGACCTGGAGAGGGTCCTCATCGATATCCAGAGGTGCCTCGAGCCGCACGACTTTACCTGGACCGGCTCTATCCCTGAACTCCTCCTCGGAGAGGTCGAACTCAGTCACGGCGAAACACCCCTCGCGGAGCTCACGAAATCCTCTATCTTCTGGCTCTGCTTCTTTCCGTCCTCCTCGACTCCTGAGGAGACATCGACGGCGTCCGGGGAGACATCCTCTATCGCCTCCCCGACGTTCTCCGGGGTCAGTCCCCCGGCAAGTATGATCGGGACCTCTGCCTTCCGTGCGATCTCCGCGGCCTCACCGCGGTCGAACTCCTCGCCCGTGCCGCCGCGGCCTTTCTCCCCCGAGGAATCCAGCAGAAGAGCGTCCACAACCTCCTCGAACCTCTCTGCCTCCCGGGTCGACCCCACCTTCCGGACCAGGTCCGCAGGGATCTGCTGGCGGAGCTCTCTCACCTGGCCGGGGTCAAGGCCGGAGTGAATCTGCAGGACATCCACTCCTGTCTCGCGGTATATCTTTTCCGCCTCCGGAACATCCTCCGGCATCGTGACCGCCACCGTAGAGATGAAAGGTGGTGTGTAACCGGCGAGTTCACGTGTCTCACCGGCATCGAGGTCTCTGTGGGTGTCAACCGGGACCTCTGTCACGAATCCGACGGCGTCTGCATTGGCTTTCACGGCCATGGATACCTCTTCCCGGGTCTTCAGGCCGCAGATCTTCACCCTCACTGGTACTCCCTCATCTGGTCCAGCTTCTCGACGGTTTTCCCCTCTCTTATGGACCGGCGGGCTATCTCGATCCCCTCCTGTATCGAGTCGGCCCTGCCGGAGACGTAGAGAGCGGCCCCGGTGTTCGCGAGTACGATATCCCTCTTCGCGCCGGTTTCCTCGCCGGAAAGTATCCTGCGGAGGTGCTCTGCGTTCTCCTCCGGCGGACCTCCCTCTATCTCGCTGACAGGGCTGGTATCGAGCCCCAGGTCGCCAGGCGCGATGCTGTACCTCTCCACGTCTTCCCCTGTCACCTCTGCGACCTCTGTCTCTCCGTGAACGGCTATCTCGTCCAGCCCTGAGCCGTGGACCACGAGCGCCTTCTCGACGTCCATCATCGAGATAGCGCCCGCGATCCTGTCGACCAGTTCGGGGCTGTAGACCCCCACTACCTGTCCATCGACGTCGGCGGGGTTTGTGAGCGGTCCGAGGATGTTGAATACCGTCTCGATTCCGAGGTCCTTTCTCGGTCCTATCACCCTCTCCATCGCCGGGTGGAACACGGGTGCAAGCTGGAAACCTATGCCTACCTCCTCTATCACCGTCTCCACTCTCCCGGGCTCCGCACCTATCTCTATCCCGAGCTTTTCCAGGACATCGGCGCTCCCGCTCTTCGATGAGACCGAGTAGTTGCCATGCTTGGCGACCGAGGCTCCTGAGGCAGCGGCCACGATGGCGCTCGTGGTGGAGACGTTTATGGTGTCGTATTCGTCCCCTCCCGTCCCGCAGGTGTCTATCAGGCGGTCCCTGTCCGGATCTATCTTCTCGGCCTCCTCCCTCATCTTCCGGGCGAATCCTGCGATCTCCGCGTCGGTCTCCCCCTTCTGGCTCAGGCCTGCGAGCAGCGCCCCTATCTCAGCGTCAGATGCCCCCTCGAATACGTATTCGAGGGTCTCACTCGCCTCTTTTCTCGTAAGGTTTTTCCCGTTTACAGCTTTCTCGATTGTAGTGCTTGTCATTCTGATTCACCTCTGATCCTGGTCTCATTCTCCTCAACGACCACGCTGAAGCCTGTCTTGGGTTCCAGACCCGTCTCTTCCTTCACTTTCTCGATCCCTCCGAACTGGGGTTTCTGGCAGATAGTGACGATATCGACGATCTCCGCGCCGATATCTCTGAGTATCTCCACCAGGTTCACCAGGGTTGATCCTGTGGAGACCAGGTCCTCAACTATGATCACCCTGTCACCCGGTTCTATACCGTTGACGTAGATCGATCCCTCGGTGTAGCCGTTACTCATCCCTGTGTCGTGCTCCCCCTCGAGCTCGGAAGGGTAGAACTTGGCAAGGGAGAACGGAACACCGGTGCGGACCGATATGTGGGAGACAAGGATACCTCCACGGTCCTCCTCCCCGAGTATGACATCGGCCTCCTCGAACCCTCCCTCCTGTATCAGGAAATCACAGGCCGACTCGAAGAGTTCAGGTGAACACGCCGGTATCTGGTCCGTCAGCGGGTTCACCACGTACTCGTACTCTCCGGTCTCCTGGACCGGCTGGTCCTTCCAGCTCTCCTTCACTTTCTCGAGAGGGTCAGAAGTCATCTCCATCACCTTCCACGGCGGATGAGACCTTTTCAGCGAGTTCACGCATCCCCTCAGGGCCGTCCTCCCTGTACCGGTCGATGAGGGCGCTACCCATTATGACGCCGTCAGCCCCCGAATCGATCGCCGTTCTCGCCTGTTCAGGTCCTGATATCCCGAAACCTATGCACCGGGGGACATCCATACCTTCTGTCTTCTCCACGAGTCCTCTTGACTTGGATGAGAACTCGTCTCTCGCCCCTGTAGTCCCTTTCACGGAGACAAGGTAGGCAAACCCTTCGGTCATCTCCCCTATCGTCTCTATCCTTTCCTCCGGCGTGTTCTGGGACACCAGGAAGATGTGGTCCAGCGGGCTGTCCACGTCGGAGAACTCCTCCCTGAACTCGCCGGGAGGCATGTCGGGTATTATCAGTCCTTCCACCCCTGCGCTATCGGCGTCGTCAACGAACTCCTGGTACCCGTAGCTGTAGACCGTGTTGGCATACGCCAGCAATACTATCGGCGTGTCCCCGAACTCGGAGCTTATCTCGAAAACTTCATCTACAGTAGTTCCGGCCTGGAGGGCGGCGTGGTCAGCCTCCTTTATCGTCGGTCCGTCAGCCATCGGATCGCTGAACGGAACGCCGAGTTCGACCACGTCCGCACCTGAATCGATGAGCGCTCTCACCATCTCCTTTGACCTTTCGACATCGGGGTAACCGGCGACGGTGAACGGGACGAATGACGGGTCCTCGAGCGCTTCCTCAATCGAACTCAAGGCCTTCCACCTCCGCAACCGTGTCCATGTCCTTGTCTCCCCTTCCGGAGAGATTGACGACTATGGTCTCGTGTTCATCCGCGATCTGTTTCGTGAGCGCGACAGCGTGGGAGGACTCCAGTGCCGGAATGATGCCCTCCTCCTCGCAGAGGTCCCGGAAAGCGTCCATCGCCTCCTGGTCCGTGACAGGGCTGTACTCGGCCCTTCCCAGGACCTTCATCTCGGAGTGCTCGGGACCGACACCGGGATAGTCCAGTCCCGCGGACACCGACTCGGTCTCCTCAATGTTCCCCTCGTCGTCCTGGAGCAGGTAGGACCTGAATCCCTGGAAGATGCCTGGCTCTCCTTCGGAGAGCGTCGCGGCGTTTCCACCTTCCTCCGGTCCGCCGGCCTCTGCTCCGTAGAAATCAACCTCCGTATCCCTGAACTCGTGGAAGAGGCCGAGCGCGTTGCTTCCTCCTCCGACGCAGGCGACCAGGGCGTCAGGTAGCTCTCCCTCCTTCTCCATCACCTGTCTCCGGGTCTCCTCCCCTATCACGCTCTGGAAGTACCGGACCATCTCCGGGAACGGTTCGGGACCGACAACGGAGCCTATCAGGTAGTGGGTGTCGTCCGAGTTCGCCACGTAGTCCTGGATGGCTGCGGTGACGGCGTCCTTCAGCGTCTCGGACCCTTCCTCGACCGGGTTCACCTCGGCCCCGCATTTCTCGATCCTTAGCGCGTTCATCTTCTGCCTCTCGACGTCCTTGCGACCCATGTATATCTCGACGTCCATGTCGAGGTAGGCTCCGGCCATCGCCGTCGCTATACCGTGCTGACCGGCCCCTGTCTCTGCGATCAGGCGGTCCTTGCCCATCCTTTTCGCGAGCAGGGCCTGGCCCAGCGTGTTGTTTATCTTGTGGGCTCCGCCGTGTAGGAGGTCCTCACGTTTCAGGTATATCTCCGCACCGTATTTCTCGGAGAGGTTCTCCGCGTGGTAGAGGTTCGTCGGTCTTCCCGCGTACTCCTCCAGGTGGCGCCGGAAATCCTCTCTGAACTCCTCGCTGTCCTTCGCCTCCTCGAACTCCTCCTGGAGTTCCTGGAGGACCGGGACGAGAAGCTCCGGCACGAACCTCCCACCGAACCGGGATTCCGCCTTCCCGGAGGTCATCTACCTGCACCTCCGGACCTATCAGAAAAAGCATTGAGGTTATTCCTGGATTTAGAGAACAGTTCCAGTGCTGGAGGACCAAAAACGTCCACCTTTCCGATCCTCCGCAGCGTATGCGAAGCCTGAACTTTTCATGAGTCTTTCCACCTACTACCAGAGTACTCGGAAAGCTTTAAATAGCTTAAAGCCTCCGAAAACCCTTCAAATCGCCACAAATAAGCCTGGAGAGGATAAAAACGGTTGAAAATGGCTGAAATATCGGTGTCGGAGCCATGAGGATCTGGAGACGGAGCTTATTCCCATGTAGTTCAGAAGAGAACGGTCAGTTGACCGGGCCGGAGGAAGCCCAAAAACGTCCACCCTTCAGATAGAAGCGGCTCTCACAGAGAACTGAGTTCCCGGGTCCAAAAACGTCCACCCTTCTGAGCCATACCGGTACTTACCGCCTCCACTGTTTTAAACCTTTTCAGGAATCCCACTCGAGCTGTATGTCCGGCTCACCGGAAGGTAAATCCTCCCTCTCTCCGGGACCGTAGACCTTCCTGAACCCCACCATCTCTTTCGTTTTATCCCTCACCTGACTTCTCTGACTGGAGGCCGCGAGGACTGCCGATCCCATTGCCGCCGTATCGAGGTTCTCGGGCTCCCGGACCTTCCTCCCGAATACCCCGGCCCTGATTCTGTTCCAGTTCTCCACGCTTTCTCCGCCGCCCGCTGTTATCTTCTCTCCCGCCCCTACCTCATCGAGCTTCGTCTTCATAGATACTGCCTCCTCTCTCACCTTTTCCCTGCCAGGCATGGAGTCCTGGAACGGCGATGGAGCGTAAAAGGACCTGAGCCCCAGTCCATCGTAGTAGAAATCCTTGTTGGCGTCCTCCCCAGGCTTCAGGACGCTTATCTTCCTTGTGGTGCCGAAATCGACGGCCGTATCCCCTTCCCCGGTGAGCCCACAGCCGATGGCAGCGCATATCTCGTCCCACGGGCAGCTCACCACCCGGGCGTCCTGAAGCCCGAACTCCGAGCCTATCTCTCCCTCTGCCATCGTTCTTTCAGTGAAGTCGATGGACCGGGGGAACAGCGACGACCGCATCCCGTGCTCCTCGCACAGCCTCTCGAGGTCCCCGTCGGGGAAGTCAAAGGAATTCCTCCTGAACTCACCAGTGAAAAGGTAGAAGACGTAATCCCTGGCATCAATCATGTATTCGGCCTCCTCGAGAGCCCCGGAGAAATTCTGTCTGAGCCAGCTGTAGTTCTGGCACAGCATCCTTCTCCCGCCCTTGAGCCCGCTGAAATCCTGCTCCAGTTCCCCGCTCCGGCGGTCCATATAGGCCAACACGGGCGGGCTGATGGATTCTCCAGAGGAGTCAACGGGGAAAAAGGCTCCTCCGAGGCCTGTCACCGCTATCCGGTCTATCCCGCTCAATCCCGGATCCTCCTCGATCTTCTTCAGGTTCCTTTTCAGGGTCCTCCGCCAGTCACTGACCCGGTGCTCGGCGTATCCGTCACGTGGAGCGTGTACAGGAAGTTTCTCTCTTACACCGAAGACCTGTTCTCCATCCTGGCGGAAGACAAGGACCTTGCAGCTGCTTGATCCCAGGTCTACGGAGAGTATCATCTCTCTGGGCAGGTCTTCTCCCGCAGATTATTCAATTTCATCCCAGTAATGGCCCGGTCTCTCAGTCGTGGTCACTTCCTGACCCCTCATGTCCTCGTAGATGATCTCCCTGTTCTGGTCCAGGTCCATGCTCCTGAGTTCGTCCATGGTGCTCAGGGCCGTGTCTGTCTCCGCCCTCTTGCCCACATCTATATTGTTACTCGCTGGTATCAGGTACTCCCAGTCATCGGTCAGCAGGTAACCTGTCTCCATCGCTCCCTCATACTTTTTCTCGTAACTCTCCGGCTCTTCATCCCTGAGAGGGCCCCTGAGAGCTACAGCCACCGGGTCGCCCTCAATCTCGCCGAGTATCCTCGCGGCTTCTTCCACACCTGCCTCGGTGAAGTGGATGTTCCGGGTCTCGCCCCGGCCGGTCTCCGACCTCTCGGCCGTCCTCACACTCATAACAGGTTCGCCGGGCTCATATACATCGAACTCTGCGGCGGAGATCTCCGGGACCGCCTCGTAACCCTGCCTCTCGCGGTCCGGTTCCAGACGCGTATCAAGGTCGAACCCGAGGTAGGCAAGGTCCTCGTCTCCTTCACGGAATACCGCATAGGAGCCGTCGTGACGGTCGAACTGTTCGGTTTGAAGCAGCGATCCAGAAAAGTCCCATCCTTCTCCAGCCTCGGAACTCACGGCTCAAAACTGTGATCCAGAACTTAAGTAGATTGTGTTCACAGAGGAGTGAAAAAAGATTTTCTGGGAATGATTTAAGCCTCTGACGGATAGTTGTAAACCATGAAAGTATCAATCAGTTCTTCGTCAGTCTCCGGCCGGACCAAGATACCTCCAAGCAAGAGCTACACCCATAGAGGCATACTTGTGGGAGCTCTCTCGGACGGGATGGAGGTGCTGGACCCCCTGAAAAGCGCCGATACAAGAGCCAGCATGGAATGTGCCGAATCCCTGGGAGCCGAGGTAGACGACTTCGGAGAAAGACTCGAGATAGAGGGAACCCGGGGAGAACCCGAGGTCCCGGAGGACGTCATGGGATGCGGTAACTCGGGGACGACGCTGAGGCTTTTCACGGGAGCCTCCGCGCTCTGTGAAGGGACCGCGGTCCTCACCGGGGACGAGAGCCTGCGCCAGCGCCCGAACGGACCGCTCCTCTCTTCACTGGAGGAGCTGGGCGCGAGAGCCAGATCCACGAACGGGGACGGGACCGCTCCGCTGGTCGTGGAGGGTCCAATCGATGGCGGAGAGACCACTATCGATGGCACGGTTTCCTCCCAGTTCATCTCCTCCCTGCTTTTCACTCTTCCCCTGACGGAAGAAGGCGGGGAGATCACCGTGGAGGACGAACTGAAGAGCAGGCCCTACGTCGACATAACACTGGACGTCATGGAGAAGGCCGGGGTCAGCTACGAGGAGACCGAGAACGGCTTCTCCGTGGAGGGAGATCAGAGCTACGACGCGGACCGGTTCCAGGTACCCGGAGACTTCTCCAGCGCATCCTACCCGCTGGCGCTGGGCGCCCTTCACGACGGTATAGTCGCTGAGAACCTGTTCCCCAGCGCGCAGGGAGACTCCGTCATACTTGATCTCCTGGAGAGGATGGGCACTGATGTCGAGTGGGACCGTGACTCCGGTGTCGCCGAGATAGAGAGCGGGGAACTTACAGGCATCCGTTTCGACGCCGCCGACAACCCCGACCTGGCGCCGACCGTGGCGGTCCTGGGTGCCGCAGGCTCGGGCGAAACCGAGATAGTGAACGCCGAGCACCTGCGTTACAAAGAGACGGATCGGCTGGAGGCTGTGGCCACCGAGCTCTCGAAGATGGGGGCCGATGTCGAAGAGGGTCAGGACTACCTGAAGGTCGATGGCGACAGCTCCAGTCTTGAAGGCGCCGAGGTCGACGGCCGGGATGACCACAGGATCGTGATGGCGCTCGCGGTCGCCGCATCAGTGGCGGACGGAGAAACCGTTATAGAGACCGCAGAGAGCGTGAACATCTCCTACCCGGGCTTCTTCCGGAAGATGTCGTCCCTCGGTCTCGACGTGAAGGAGATCTGAGCGTGATCTCGAGGGCTCTCCCAAAATAGTTAACGGTAGGTGGCCCAACTGGGAGTATGAACGGAAACAGTCTAGGACGTCTATTTCAGCTCACGACTTTTGGAGAAAGCCACGGCGAGGCGATGGGATGTATCGTCAGCGGCTGTCCCGCAGGCCTGGAACTTTCGGAGGAGGACATACAGGAGGAACTCGACCGGCGGAAGCCGGGACAGTCCGAGGTCACCACGTCAAGGGATGAGCCCGACGCCGTCAAGATAATGAGCGGACTCCAGGACGGCTATACCACGGGAACCCCGATAGGGATGATAATCCAGAACAAGGACTCCGACTCCACCAAATACCACCAGCTGATAACCGCTCCAAGGCCGAGCCACGGAGACTTCACGTACAGCTCCAAGTTCGGCACGAGGAACTGGGGAGGTGGCGGAAGGTCCAGCCAGCGGGAGACCGTCAACTGGGTCGCCGCCGGCGCCATCGCGAAAAAGATACTGAACAAGCACGGGATAGAGGTCAAGGCCCACACCAACCAGCTCGACGACATAAAGGCTGGCGAGGTAGACTTCGAGACCATGCGGGAGGATGCCGAGGAGAACATGGTCCGGTGCGCGGACCAGGAAGCTGCCGAGAAGATGGAGGAACGCATCAAGGAGTACAAGGAGGAGGGCGACTCCATCGGCGGAGGGGTTTACTTCGAGGCCCGCGGCGTACCGAGAGGGCTGGGCGCTCCCCGGTTCGACGGCGTCCCCGCCAGACTGGGAAAAGCACTGATGGCGGTCCCCGCGGTCAACTCATTCGAGTTCGGTCTCGGGAAGGAAGTCAGGACCACCAACGGACACTCCAGGAACGATCCATGGGAGTTCGACGAGAACAGCGATCCGAAACCGGCAGAGAACGACCACGGAGGCCTCCAGGGAGGCATCACCACCGGAGAACCCATCTACGGAGAGGTCAGCGTCCACGCACCGACATCGATAACCAAGGACCAGAAGACCGTGGACTGGGAGACCGGAGAGGAGAAAGAGATACAGGTCACCGGAAGACACGACCCCTCCCTACCGCCGCGGCACGTCCCGATCATCGAGGCGGTCCTCAGGCTGACGCTTCTCGACTTCATGCTTCTCTCAGGCAGGATAAACCCGGACAGGCTGGACGACCAGCCCGGCGAGTACGACACCGACTACCACCCCTCCGAGCCGTGAGCAAGCATGAAGGGAAAAGCCAGCGCACCCGGAGCACTTACCGTCATCAACGCCATATCAACTCTGAAGGGCTCCGCGTTCGCGATAGACCTCAGGACCACTGCAGAGGTCGAACTCGACCCCGGAAGGGATGAAGTCAGGGGCGAGATAGAGGGGAAGCCGGATGAGGACACCGAGATGATAGAGAGATGCGTCGAACTGGTCCTGGACCGTTTCGACGTGGACGCAGGTGGAGAAGTCAGGACCTCGGGCGAGATACCGATGGCGAGCGGCCTGAAATCCAGTAGCGCCGCCGCGAACGCCGCGGTCCTCGCCACACTGGAGGCTATAGATGAGGAGATGGACCGCAGGGAGGCGACCCTGATAGGAGTGCAGGCATCCAGGGACGCCGGCGTAACCGTGACAGGGGCGCTGGACGACGCCTCCTCCTCGATGCTCGGCGGCGTGGTCGTCACCGACAACTCGGAGGACGAGGTCCTCCACCACGAGGAGTTCGAGAGGTACTGCGCGGTCTACATACCGGACGAATCAGTCAGGAGCGTGGACACCGACGTGGACCGGTCGAAGACCATCTCCCCGGTAATAGAGGAGGTCTTCGAGATCGCGATGGACGGAAGGTACGCCCGGGCGATGACCATCAACGGACTGGCCTACTGCGCAGCACTGGATTTCGACACCGGTCCGGTCATCGAGGCCCTGGAACACTGCGAGGGGGCAAGCCTGAGCGGGACCGGTCCCTCGTACGGCGCGATAGGTACCGAGGAAGAAGTTGAGAGTGTCCTCGACGAATGGGAGGACCTACCCGGTGAGACGATGAAACTTAGGACCGACAACACCGGAGGAAGGAAGGAGTGAAGACCTTCGGACTGATCGGATACCCCGTCGAGCACTCGCTCTCCCCCGAGATGCAGGAGACAGGGCTGGAGGAGCTCGGGATAAACGGACGGTACTGCCTCTACCCTGTCGAGGACGGGGACGTGGAGCAGGCGCTGAAGGGAGCCTTCGCCCTTGGCATAGACGGCCTGAACGTCACGATACCACACAAGCAGGCGGTCGCCGAGTCAGAGATGGTTGAGACCTCCGAACTTGCGGAGAGGATAGGAGCCGTGAACACAGTGGAATTCACGGATAACGGTATCAGGGGATACAACACCGATGCCCGCGGCGCGAGAAGGGCCCTGGAGAGACACGAAGTCGATATAGAGGGCTCGGAGGCCGTCGTGGTCGGGGCGGGAGGTGCCTCGCGCGCCATCTCCTTCATGCTGGCTGACAGCGGGGCGGAAGTATCGATCGCGAACAGGACCTATGGGAAGGCCGAGGAACTCGCGGAAAACGTCTCCAGGATGGGAGACGCGTCAGGACACCCTCTCGAAGATCTCGAGGAGCTCGTGGGAAAGGCCGACATCCTGGTGAACGCGACAAGCGTCGGGATGGAGGAGGACAGGTCAGTGGTCCCCGCGGAGCACCTCCACTCTGACCTCACGGTCCTCGACGCGGTCTACAGACCTCTCGAAACGAAACTGCTGCGTGACGCAGAGAGGAAGGGAGCGAAGACCGTCGACGGCGCATGGATGCTGCTTTACCAGGGAACGGAAGCTTTCGAGATATGGACCGGGAGGGAGGCGCCGGTCGACGCGATGAACCAGGCCCTGAGGGACGAACTCGAGTAACTCAGGAGTACTTCCGCAGTGCTTCGACCGCCGCGAGGTCCTCGCCGCTCATGAACCTGACGAAGGCTCCTCCCGCGATGGAGACGTGGCTGAAGTCCTCCAGCTCGTAGCCGTACCTCTGGACCAGCGAGGAGGTGTGTCCCCCGCCGAGGACCGCGTAAGAGTCGGACTCCGCGATCGCCGAGACCACGGCACGGGTCCCGTCCTCATGGCCCTCGTCGAAGGCTCCCACCGGCCCCTTCATGACCACCGAGTCGGCCTCCTCTATCTCCCTGACGAACTTCTCCTGCGTCGTCTCGCCTATGTCCCAGACGGTCTCGTCCTCCGGGACCTCTCCCACCTCGTGGTTTCCGGAGCCGGACCTCACGTCCTCTGGAAGGGTTATCTTGTCGCCGTGTTCATCCAGGAGCTCTCTCAGCTCCTTTTCTTTCGAGTCGAAGCCGCGTTCTCTTATCCACTCTGTCTTCTCGCCGAGCTCGTTTCCCTGTATCATCAGGGCGAGTTCGCCGGGTATACCGCCCATGAGAACCTGGTCGACCGTGTCTATCATCTCCTCCAGCATACCTACGATGTCCGAGGGTTTCTCCCCGCCGACCACGAGTAGTCCGCTGTCGAACTCGTCCCGGACCTTCCTGCAGTTCTCGAGCTCGCTCTCCATTATCGGACCGGCGTAGCAGTCGAGGTCCCTGTTGAACCCGACTATCGAGCCGTGGGACCTGTGGGCCGCGGAAAAGGCGTCGTTGACGTAAAGATCGAAGTATCTCTTGAGGTTGTTCACGAAGTAGTCCTGTGCGTGTCTCTCGGGACTGATGTTCTGGAGCTCCTCGGAGAGGAACCTCATGTTCTCCAGCAGGACCACGTCGCCGTCCTCCATGGACGCTATGGACTCCCCGACCTCGGAGCCGAAGAAGCATCTCACGAATCCGACTTCACGGTCCATGTGATCCGACATCAGCCCGGAGTGCTGCTCCAGCGAGAGGAAGTCATCCCTCGCCGGCCTTCCCTGGTGCGCCAGCACCACGGTCCGTGCGCCTCTCTCGCTGAGCTCCCGGACCGTCTCCATATACCTCCTGAACCTGACGGTGGGCTGCGGTTCCCCGTCTTCTATCGGGAGATTTAGGTCTGTTCTCAGAAGCACCGTCTCGCTCTCCACGTCGACGTCCTCCATGCTGTTCATCCTTGGAACCTCGTAATACGGAGTATTACCGCGCTTAGTTTTTAATTTAACTGGCCCGAATCCGACCCATGACCAGTTTAAAAACCGGCAGATATAAACCCCGTCTGGTATACTTCCTGATCTTCCTGAACCTCGTGGTCTTCGCCGCCCAGATAGCTCTCCCGCTCGAGACAGTGAAGCAGTACGCGTTCAGCATGGAGAACCTGCTCCAGAACCCTGTCTCGGTCCTGAGCTACGGCTTCATGCACGCCGGACCTGGCCACATAGCCGGGAACATGGTGGCGCTGTTCCTCCAGGGACGGATACTTGAGAGGTCCACCGGAAAGGGGAAACTCGCGCTGACCTACGCCGCCGGGACCATCGCAGGAGGCCTTGTCTGGCTCCCGCTGAACCCCGAGGCCTCGCTGGTCGGTGCGTCCGCCGCGACCTCCGCGATACTCGGTGCGAACGTCCTCGCATCGCCGGACCGCTCCCTGCTCGAGGAGGTCCCTCTCCTGAGAAGGATACCTCTTCCCGGGATAAGGAACTTCTTCTCAGTCGCGGTCTGGGCCGCGCTGATGCTGATATTCAACATACAGGCCACGGTGAAGGGTGCGGGCGATGTGGCGACCATCGCGCACCTCGGAGGATTCGCCGCGGGAGCGATGCTGATATGGACCACAGGCGAAACTGACAGCAGGAAAGGCGCGGTCCTCACACCGGTCTTCGCGCTACTGATGGCAGGAATAGCGCTTTCCGCAGCGGGCTCCACCGTCTACTGGGCTCTACTTCTGCTGTTCGTTGTGCTGGCACTCAGCGTGAGGAGGCTCTGAGGGGAAGTGTATTTAAGACTGGACTGTGAACTCTCCGGTGTGGTACCCATGACAACCAAGGGTGGATGTTTTGGATCTGCCGCAAGGCAGGACTCCGAATGACGCATTTTACGTTCTCAAAACCTTTGATACAGCCGAGGAAGTGACCTCGATATGAGCGAGTCAGAGGAACTGGACGAGATAGCAAGGAGAAGAGGTTTCTACTCCCAGACCGCGGAATCCTACGGCGGTGTCGCCGGCTTCTACACCTTCGGTCCTGAAGGCGCCGAACTGAAGAGGAACATAGAGAACTCGTGGCGCGACTGGTTCAGGATACGTGAGGGCCACAGGGAGATAGAGGCGCCGACGATCATGCCGGAACCGATCTTCGAGTCCTCCGGCCACCTCGACGGCTTCGACGACATGATAATCGAATGCCCCGAGTGCGGTACGAGCTCGAGGGCGGACCACCTCGTCGAGGACAACACCGATATCGAGGAGGCGGAGAGCTTTTCCACGGACCAGATAGAGGCGCTCATCGAGGATCACGACCTCTGCTGCCCGACCTGCGGACACGACCTGACAGGTATCGAGGTGGACGACTTCAACCTGATGTTCAGCACGAACATCGGTCCAGGCGACTCCTCGCCCGGCTACCTCAGGCCCGAGACCGCACAAGGCATCTTCGCCGAGTTCCCGAGGTTCAAGGAGTACGCCCGCGAACAGCTGCCCTTCGCGATCACACAGCTCGGAAAGGCGTACAGGAACGAGATAAGCCCGCGGAACGCGCTGGTCCGGGTCCGCGAGTTCACCCAGGCGGAGCTGGAGCACTTCATAGATCCTGAGAGGGATGAACCGGAGCTCGAAAAGGTCGAGGACATCGAGCTGAAGCTCTATCCCGCCGAGAAACAGGGAGAGGGCGAATACGTCAGGGCGACGGTCCGCGAGGCGGTCGAGAACGGTATAATCGAGTCAGAGTGGATCGCCTACTACCTCGGACTGGCGAAGCAGTGGTACATGAGCATAGGCGTCGACATGGACCGATTCAGGTTCAGGCAGCACCTGGAGGGCGAGAGAGCCCATTACGCCACGGACTGCTGGGACGCCGAGAGCGAGGTCGACGGCGACTGGATAGAGATAGCCGGTTTCGCCTACAGGGGCTGCTACGACCTGAAGAAGCACCACGAGAACTCCGAGGACGACTTCAGGATATTCAGACAGTACGACGAGCCGAAGACCGTCGAGGATAAGACCGTCAACCCTGACATGGGATACCTCGGCCCCGAGTACGGAGAGAAAGCCGGCGACATAGCAGAAAGCCTTGAAAAACTCGCAGAGGACGAACCCGAGGCGTTCGACTCCGATCACGTGACCGTGACGGTCGGCGACGAGGAGTTCGAGATACCGTCCGGAAAGGCGAACTTCAGCGTCGAGGAGAAGGAGAAGAACGGCGAGAAGTTCCTTCCGCACGTCGTCGAGCCCTCCTTCGGTATCGGCAGGACTGTCTACACGGTCCTCGCCCACCGGATGGAGGAAGAGGAGATAGAAGACGGTGAGAGGACCGTGATGAGGTTCTCACCGGAGATAGCGCCGACGGAGGTCGCCGTCCTTCCCCTGATGGACAAGGAGGGCATGGGAGAGAAGGCAGAGGAACTGGTCCGGCGGCTCAGGGCCGAGAGCTTCTCCGTCAGCGCTGATACCTCGGGAAGCATCGGTAGACGTTACCGGAGGCAGGACGAGGTCGGTACACCTGTCTGCGTCACCGTCGACTACGAGACGCTTGAGGAGGGCACCGTCACTCTGAGGGACCGGGACTCCACGGAGCAGGCCCGGGTGGATGTCGAGGACCTCGAGAGAAGCATCATAAGGTTCCTCTCCGGAACGGAGCTTGAGGACCTGTGATAGAGGTCAGCGTCGAGTGCGACGAGTGCGGCGAGGAGACTGATCTCGCGGTGGGGGAGGATATCTCCCACCACATCCCCACCGTCACCTGCGACAGCTGCGGGCATGATATCGACGCCGGGGACCGCTGCCTCGTGTGTGAGTCAGGGAAGGACTGTCCTGCGTCATGAACCGTTCTTCAGTGCGAAGCCGGTGACGGTCTGGTTCATGAAGGTGCAGATGTCCTCCCCCTTACCGCCTATCTCCCCGAGACCGTAGAAACCCACGAAGTCTTCCCCTAACCGTTCCCTGATAAGCTCATTTTCTCTCTCAAGCTCCTCCGCCTCGAGGTTGGTGAACCTGGTGCCACAGTCAGTTATCACAGCCAGAGCCGCGGAAGACCGGTCGAAACCCGGGAAGGCGTTCTTCCCTGCCTCTATTATATCTTCCCTGTCGCCTCTCATCACATATACCGGCTGGCTCTCCTCCATCTCCGCTGCCATCATCAGGCCGTTTTCATCCGTTACCTGGTACGGAGAGAGTATCCTGTAGCTATCCGGACCCATGGCAGTCGCTATGGCGTTGTCCATCGAATAGCTTACGACATCATGAACCGTGACCGGGTCCTCGCCCATCAGCTTCATCCTGGAGTACCGGAGACCAGCCTTCAGCTTCTCCTTCAGGTCGAGGTCGTAGACCGCGGAAAGGTCCTCCACGGATGCACCGACGGCGTCGGCGTAGAACTCCGCCGCGGGCTCTCCGCTTATCTCCCGCAGTTCACGTCCCTCCACCTCTGTGACTATGCCTGTCGCCACCTCCTCGTGCATGCCGTGGTCCTGTCCGGTGACGACCTCGAGGTCCGTCGAGAGGTGGGCCACCACCGCCGCGTCGGAGAAGACCTCGCCGTTCACCATCTGGAAGTTCTCCTCCAGCCTGTGGTCCGCAGCCGAGCCGCCAACGACCTCGAAGCCCGAGTCCAGCATCTTCTTGACCTCTCCAAGGAACTCGAACTCCCTGCCGTACCTCGCCTGCGTGAACCCCGGAAGGACCGTGAAAACCAGGTCGTTCGCGAGCCGGTCCTGCTCCGGCATCACGGCCTCTTCAAGCGCCTCACGTGATGACCGGCAGGGTTCTCCGTGACTCCTCCCGAACTCCCGGTAGAGAACCTGATCTCTCCCGACTCCACGACCATGAGGACCGCGGAGTTACCTCTGAAACCCTTGCCGGAAAGGGTGCCGGGCGCGGTCCCGCCGATCCACTCCGCATCGAGCTCGGATTCTATGCCGGACGCGAGATCGTCGAGGTCGAACTCTGTGGAGCAGAAGAGGAACGCAAAATCAGGTTCCTCGATATTTCCGTCCTTCCTGGCTCTTTTGACAAGTTCTCTCCCGGCCTCCTCACTTCCTTCCCCTGGTTCTTCTACTGCTGTCCCCGTGTTCACATCGCTCATAGCTTCCTTTTCCTGTCCCTGAGATTTAACGTTTCGCTTCCGGCACGCCACCATTAAAATAAAGATGCCAGTGAAAGACCGTTGTATGGCCGAGTGTTCGGAGTGCGGAAGGAAATCGATGAGCTTTGAGTGCCGGTACTGCGGCAAGAAGTATTGCTCGGAGCACAGGCTACCGGAGAACCACGACTGTGACAGCATGGAGGAGGAACTCGAGAAGGAGAAAGAGGAGTCCGGGAACTGGTTCAGGGATAAGGAAACGAAGGAGGAGACCGAGAGAAGGACCAGAGACAGCGGAAGGAAGAGAAGGAAACCCTCACTGCTCGGTGATATCGCGGATACCTTCAGGAGCAGCGCCACTCTAACGATAATTGCATTGACCGTGGTCTCCTTCGTGGCACAGTTCACAGTCCCAGGTTACGTCGCGAACACCATACTCAGACCCGAGATCAGCCACCTCGTGACCCATCCGTGGACCCTCGTGACCGTGATGCTGCTCCATGGCGGCCCTTTCCACCTGTTCGCGAACATGGTGACCTTCTACTTCTTCGGCTCTCTGCTGGAGAAAGTGGTCGGGTCACGCGACCTCCTGAAGTTCTACGTGGGATCAGGTATAGCCGCGAGCATCAGCTTCGTCGCCTTCAGAAACCTGCTCGCACTGCCCTTCATGACCGGACCCCAGGCGCTTGGACCTGCCGTGGGAGCATCAGGCGCCGTGGTCGCGTGTTTCGCCGCGGTCGCGATGCTCTACCCTGACGCAGAGGTCCTGCTGTACTTCTTCATACCGATGAAGATAAAGACCGCTCTACACGCCTTCGTGGCGATAGAGGGATTCAACCTGCTCATGAAGACCATAGGGATCTACCTGCCGGTGATCGGAGGTTTCGCGAGCTCCGCGCACCTCGCAGGTATAGCGGCCGGCGTCTGGTTCGGCCGTAAACTTAGAGAACAGCACTCGAAGAGGATAGGAGTCCTCGACATGATGAACTACTAGGGAGTTATGCGGTCGACCTCGTAGTAGGTCACTCCTGACTCCGAGTCAAGGACCGCCCACAGCATCGTCGCCCTGATGTTCTGCGCCAGCCGGACCGCGCGCGACATCTCCTGGAAGCTCATCGTCTCGTCCTCCGGGACCGCGTGCACCACCCATTTCGTGTGCTGCCTCTGCTTCTTCGACCCCTCGACGTACGGGTTGACACCTCTCGGGTAGACGCGGAAATGGGTCCCGAACTTGAAGCCGGTCTTCACTATAAGTCCCCGCTCCCTGAGGTCCGAGTAAACCGGGTACTTGAAGTCGAACTCGTCGTCAAGCTCCGAGAACCTCTGGTACATCTCATCCTCTTCAAGCTCCTCCCCGTCCCTCTCCACCGTTAGCTCGCCCCTCTTCACCAGGTGGTAGGCCTCCACCAGCGAGAGCTCGAGCTGTCCCTCGTCCTGTATCTTGCCGTAGTAAAGCTCGCTGTGGACCTCCTCCGCGTCATCCTTGTCCCAGATCACGACGCGGGAACCTGTGAGTTTTCCTGCAGTCATAACTGAAAAGTAGCTCCGCACATTTTTAAATCGGTGAATTCAGAACTCGCCGAGGCCGCTCTGCCCCGCCTCCCTCAGTATCCTCTCCGCGGTGGACCACGAGAGCCGTGTCTCCGGCGGGAGCTCGCCCTTCTCCTCCACGAACTTCTCCAGGAACTCGATCGTCGGTTCATCGTGCGGGTAGCCAGACCTGAAGTCGTACCCGTACTTCTGCTTCAGCTCGTCGACGTGGGATTCACGGGCGCTCTTCGCCACTATCGACGCCGCCGAAACGATGGGGAACTCGTCGTCCGCGCCGTGCTCCGCCACGAACTCGATACCTTCGCCGCTGGCGGGCAGCAGGTCCTTCACCTTCCCTATAAACCTCTCGGAGTCCGGCTCCGGCAGGTCCATCACCACCCTTTCCGGCTCAGCTCTCTCTATCAGGTCCGCGAACCCCTTCAGCTCTATCTCGTTCAGGCTCATCACCTCCCTCAGCTCGTCGATCTCGTCTGCGGTCACCTCCTTCAGGAAGGTCTCGCCCAGCGAATCCAGCTCCTCCCTCAGGTCCTCCCGGCGGCCGTCAGACAGCTTCTTGGAGTCCTTCACCCCGAGCTCCTCCACGGCCTCGAGATCCTGCTCTTCCACCATGAAGCCGCCGATGAACATCGAACCGATGACGGGTCCTCTTCCAGCCTCGTCTATACCCAGTACTTTCATCTCCGGACCTGTTCAGGATTCTTCTCCAGCTTTTTGAAGGCTTCCGCCGCCCAGTCCGCGTACTCCGGGGACCTCATCTCCTCTCTGTCAAGCTCCCCGGCGTCCTCCCACCTCAGGTTCATGACCTCCTCGGTCATCGAAGGTTCGGGATCGGCCCTCAGGGTGAAGACCCGGCAGAGCTCGTCCTCTGACCACTCGCCGTCCTTCTCCCGGTCCATCGAATATGTGAAGCTTCCGAGGTGGCTGACATCGACCACGGACCTTATCTCATCGATTATCCCCTTGAGCGAGTTCTCCTCGATCTTTTTTTCGAGCCCGGGGACCAGTTCCACGTCAAGTTCACGCTCTATCCTCTCCACGACGGAGACGGTGTGAAGTTCGATCATACGTCTGTTGACCCCGTGGAGGTCCTCAGGGTCCACGCCGTACCTCTCCACGTCCCTCCGGTGGAGATGAGTGCTGACGCCCTCCCACTGTCCTCCTCCTATCCTCTTCCCTGATACGTCTTCTCTCTCCCCCGAGGACCGCCTCGCGAGCAGGACCTCGAGGTCTCCGCGGACCAGGAAGCACGTGTTCGCGTCGTGCCGCACCGTCTCTCCTCTGTGGGCGTCTTTTTTCCCGGTCCAGCCGGTTATCTCGCCGTCGTCCACTTCCGGTATCAGGGTCTCTGCCATGGTTGTGTTCTGCCTCCTGCTGTTTTATGGCTTTGCCGACAACGGTGGTTTAAAAGAATCGTGCTCCACATATAGGTTAGCACTCAGCGGGGTGGAGCAGCCAGGAGTGCTCGTCGGGCTCATAACCCGGAGGTCCGTG